>JBGTGB010000353.1:0-16444 GCA_041746975.1 Haliea sp.
GACATCCCCGCCTTCATCGCACTCTGGCGCTCGGGCCGGCTCCCGGTGGAGCGGCTGATGACCAGCCGCGGCACGCTCGACACGATCAACGAGGCGTTCGACGCCCTCGCAGAGGGCCGCACCATTCGCCACATCATCATCCCGTGAGGCGGCTCCGATAGAGCCAGGGCAACAGCTCCTCAACGCTTTTAGCCCGCCGCAGAAACGGCGGCAGGACCTCGACGTGAAGCGGATGCCGTTCCCGTCGGTGCCGTCACGTCGATTGCGTAGCTTCGGCCGGCGCACGCTGATCCGCCCGATCCCTGTCTGGATCTCGCGTTCGGGGGCGTGCCCGTTCCGGACAAGGTTGCGGCGACCGTGGCCGACGTCCAACTCAGCGCGCGCTCCCTACGAGACTGATATTAAAAGATTCCGGGTTCTGGCTAGCTCTGGTGTAGAATAGATATTCGCCGGCTAAAGTTTATTTTTTAGTTGACATTCGAAACGCCGGCCTATTACGTAATTGGGCTGGACAATCACAAGTCCTGTAGACGCTGAGCTCAATCCTCTGGAAAGGGTGATCTGTCCCTTTTTGCGAGGTTGAAGTCGGTGATTAGGGCGAACGGAACGCACTCTCGGGGCGACACCAACGCCCCAATATAAGAATAATACCCAATCAACACTTTTGAGGGAAAAGTGAAAATGGGTGAGTCCGATCCCGCTGGTCATATCATTTCTCTACCGTCGGGTGGCGGCGCCCTCTCCGGCGTCGGCGAGAGATTTTCGCCCGATCTGCACACCGGCACCGGCAAATTCACCGTGCCCATCGCCCTGCCACCCGGCCGCAATGGATTCCAGCCAGAGCTTAACGTAGTCTACAGCACCGGTAACGGAAATGGTCCCTTCGGGTTGGGGTGGAGTCTGAGCGTTCCGGGCATGAGCAGCAAAGCTTCGGCTAGCGTGCCGCTCTACAATGAAGACGCCGAGCACCTCCAGACCGGAGAGAAGCGCGATGTTTTCATTCTCTCCGGAGCCGAGGATTTGACGCCCATCTCAGGCAGCTATCCCGGTCAGGTTGTCCACCGGCCGAGAACCGAGGGACTGTTCGCCCGTATCACCCGCCACCGGACGACTGAAGAGAACGACTGGCAGTTCGAGAGCAAGGATGGCCTAGTAAGTACCTGCGGCCGACCAGAGCGAAAGCTGACACGGTCTAGGATCATTTTGTATTCATTACTTGTCTAAGACAATTCTGAAAATCACATGCTAACAACACACATATCCGTTACTGGAATTAGACCCGACGTTCAGTCAGTTGGCCCACTGGGGAATCACCTGCGCTGGGCATTCCCATCTCAAGTAGGCTTTCCTGCCAGAGGCTTTGCCGTATACCGCCGCAGCAGCGTTTCCATACAGACCAGCGCATGCCTAAACTTCACCAATGCACAGGTTCAGGCCGGTGAAATAGTTACCTCCGGGAGTAGTCTGCAAGGGGTTGGGTTCCTTTATTCTGGCCCTAGTCAGATAAAGGGTAACGGTTCTAAGCTCACCGTGGATCCGCCAGGTTCAGGACTGCTGGATCTTCGCTTCGCACAACCGATGGTTTACGTAAAGCTTCATGTGCGCGAAATTATCGACACAATTCAGCTACGTGCATATGCTGGTCAGCATCTGGTCGCCACGTCACAAGAACTCAATCCATCTGATCGGTACGGCTATCTGGAGGTCACTGCACCCTTCATCACTCGCGTGACAATTCCCTTGCGGTTCACTTCACTGCTTGAGGTGTGCCATCGCAGCCTGGCTGTGGAGTGCAGTGACAATAGCTGGGGCACGGAGCCAATTGTGCGCTTGCCACTACCGCAAGCCGTTGATGCAATGCTCAAGCGTTTGCAAGTAGATGGCCTCTTTAATCGCTACGTGAGTGACGCAGGCGCAGCTATCCAGAAATACGAACCTCAGTTGGTTGATCTCCTTGACTGGCTGCAGCGGCTCCAAAAACCCGCCTCGACGACGCCTGATCAACTACAGCTGTCGGCACCCGATCGTCAACATCCACTGCAATCGATTAGGCCCCAATCCATCCTGCTGCTGGCGACCTTGGACCCCAATATTGCCCGGCTCCTGAGCCTCTTCTGGGTGGATGCGGATAGTGCATCCAACGGTCCTATGCCTGGTGAAGCCTACGACTATAAAGTCGAGGGGATATGGCAGGGCAATCAGACGGTGAGCTGCGGTCTCGTGCTCGGCCTGGGCGCTAACACGGCCTCACTCCCTCAGGTGCATGGCCCCCTGAGGGGCGACCAATTACCCGGTCTGCGTTTCCAACGCAAGGAGCCGCTTGGCCGGGTCGGCCTGCGCTGGCCGCAGCCGCAGCAAGGGCAAGAAGCCGTCCAACCGGTGCTTTTCGACATCGCACGTCGGTCTGATAGCAGCGCTGAAGTCTCACTGACCGAAGCGATGCCGGTACTGGTACCGGCATCGGAGTGGGATGGGACCGACACCGCCTTGTTCATTGATACCGATGTTGCGCTCGGCAAGCAGTTTTACCGGTTGCGTCCTATCGACCTGTTTGGCCAAGTCGGTGATTGGATTGATGCCGAACAAATTGAGGTGCAGGATCTGGAGGCACCGCCGCCGCCAGTGCGTCTGCGGGTCACGGCGATCCAGCCCGGCTACCCCTGGCGCACTGACCAGCAAAAGAACGAACCAGAAAAAACAAATATTGACGTGGATCTGCGGTTTGAGTTTGGCGGCGCACAACACCGCCAGGCGCCGGACGCCAGCAGCTTTCAACTCTACTATCGCACCGAGAGTCTGTTCGAGAGGCAAGCGGTAAATGCTGTAATTCAGGCGACCGGAGAGCTACCCAACGATCTCAAGGTCTATACAGTCCAGATTAGTGGTGCACCTGGCATCGACCTTAGCCACTTTGCCGGCGGCATACTCGCCCGTCGCAGCGCTGACGAGACAGCGCTGCCGGCGGACCAGCGTCTCCGTTTTCGTATTGGCGAAGTTCTGTCTTCCAACAGCTTGAAACTGGCACCCACAGAAGAGACCTTTACAGGTGGAAGTTACGAGCTGATTTCTGATCCCCACCTGCGCGCTACCTGGCATCCCTGGGGGCTGCCAGTCCCGGTGCATCCAGAGCTGGAGAGTCCGCTCAAGGTCGAGAAAACCTTCCATGCCAGGGCTGCCGGCGTGGAGGTGCTCGGTTCAAGCCCCAATCCTCTGGCCCTGCTGCCGGCCGCGCATCAGCCCCAATCTCTGGCCGATCCACCGGGGCATGTGGAAGTGCTGCTGGATATCGAACTGTTGGAGCCGGACCTGTTTACCGGCGGCACGTTGCAGGTAGGCACGCACGAATTTTCTATCATCTACTCTACCAGTGGTCCGGCCTATAAAGGCCAAAATGAGAAAATTGCTGCACGCCTGGGCCTGCCGCCCGGCTCAGTTGTCGCCCCAGAGGACAGCCTCACTCTAAAGCCTGACAAGGATGCCCTGGTGCGCGTTCTCTGGCTTGAAGCAACAGATTCCAGCGCGTTACAGAAGACGCCGGGTGGCGAGGTGGCCTTTGATGTCGTGGCTAATGAGAGCGGCGAAACGCTGACCTACGTCGCACGCGTTATGTCCGCCATTCGGCCCGAAGACGCCCGCCATTTCTCCGTGCTGGTGCGCCTGCTGTCGCCAGCAGCGCTGACCGCGTTAGATATCGGCGTCCAGCAGGTGCGCTACTACGCGCCCTATCGGGTCACGCTACAGGCCGCGCTGGGGCCGACACCAACGGCAGGCGCCCTGCCTTTGCCGCTGCCGGACGGGCAAAGCAGTCAGAACCTCTATCTGGCGCTAACCACCTCCGATCCCCGCAAGAACGAAAGCCCGCTCTCTGCTCCGGCGCAAGTCACGGCCGTCAAGCCGCCGCCCACAGGAGCACCCGGTCGGCCGTATGCTTGCGGTCAAAGTGCCACGGACGCAGCCGGCTATGCCACCCCGCCCGACCGCCAGGGCCGGGCGACGCTTTGCCTCAAGTGGGACGAAGGCACCCTCAGCCAGACCAATGGCTTGCGCTACGAGGTGGCGCGGGCGCTGGACACTACCATCCTGACGACGCACCGGCGCAACTGGCTGCAGGGCCAGATAGAGATTAAGTCCCCGGTGACCGGAGGCATCCAATTGGGAGGCACGCTCGCGAACATCACTTTTGACCCAAAGCGGGGCCTCTACGCCGCCAACATGACGGGCGGTAATCTGGGCGCGCTTGCGCCGGCCCAATTCCGGGGCGGGAGGCTCACACAAAGTGACGGGCAAAGCAAGAAGCATCACTTCCAGGTTACGGCCATAGCCGTTGGCGACAACGGTGCGCTGGAGGTCGTGCTACGACCTATGGCTCAGGTCCCCCCTGCTCAGGGCGACGCAACGCTCTATACCCCCCCTGATTATAGCGATGTGCGCAACGATCCCGCGGCGCTGCGCGAGCTCGCCGCCAAAAACCCGGACGCCTTCGGCCTGGTGACCGGCGTGCCGATCCGGGAGACCCAATTCCGGGATGAGATTCCCGGCATCGGCCGCAACTGCTACTTCTACCGGGTACGCGCCGTGGACTCCGCTGAGAACCATTCGGCATGGTCAGACGTGAGCATGCCGTTTTATCAGGTGGATACGTCGCCGCCGGATGTGCCGCAGCGGTTCGGCGTTGTGGCGGGCCATCGAACGGCTGAACTAGTTTGGCTCCCGTCGCATGAGCCGGGCATCGTGGGGTATCACGTCTATCGAGCCGAGGGTGACGAACCGCCCAAGTTTCAGTCCGCCACGACCACATTCCACGCCACCGTCTCTCTGGTGGATATCGCACCGCGCCCGCTGCGGGTTGTCGGGCGCCGGCTGATCCTGCCGGCGGCGCTATCAGACCCCGATCCGACGACCGTCGAGGTTCGGCCCCTGTCCGCTAAGTCGGACGCGCCCAACCTCTTCGCGCACGCCGCCGATTTGACACGCCTGGAGAATCGCCGCGTGCGGCATCTCAATCCGCTGGTCTCTGACGGCACCCCGGTTCGCGTAGCGGTGGGTAATGCTGCCACATCACGAACGTTGACGCACCGCCCTGGCAGCGGGGAACCGCTCGTCGTCCAAGATCACATCGTTAATCTGACGTTTGGGCTCAACGTGAAAGCCATCGAGGTGCTGCTCTTGGCCGGGCAGATTGCCGACGACAATGATCTTGAAACACTGCTGGCCCGCCCCAGCCTACTTCAGGAGGACAAGATAACGGCTGACGTAGACGCGCTTACCATCGGCGGTTTGGAGGATGTGCTACCTGACGGTATTGCCGTAGCTGTCGTCGTTCGTCTTGCTGACGACAGTCTACGGGTGCTACGTAATGAACCTGGTACATCAAATGCTTTGACGGTTGCCAATGGTAAGGTTGGGCTGGACTTGGACATTCCGGATGATAGCCTGCAGGTCGTCCACGCACTGAGTGGAGTGTATGCCGCTGGCCCACTTGGTCGCGAGGCATCCGACTTGCGCGTGATGCAGGCGAGTCAGATCGTGCGCGAAGGGTCAGATGGCCCGGTCACGGCGGTCGCTCACCTTAATCCCCTGGTTCCTGATGGCCTCGCTGTACGCATGACGCTGAGGACAACGACCGGGGATGAACACAGCCTGATCGGTGATCCGTCTCAATGGTCGTGGATAGACACCCATCTTCAGGGGGATCAGGTCTATTGGTACGGTCTCGCAGCCCGGAAGTGGGTCGTGTTTGCTCCGGCGCCGACCGGGGGCAGCGCGCAGGAACGCGAGCTTATTAGCTCTGTGGCCGGGCCGACGCTATTTCGAACGCTCGCTCTACCCGTGCCTTATGAAGAAGAGGAGGGCTGATGCATTTACCCATCGCCATAGTAGACTTGATCCATAGTGTCTTACCAGGTCTCCCGCAGCAGGCAGCCGCTATGCCTACGCCCACCGACTTTCTCTTCGACCCAGGCCAAGTCACTCCCTTCGGTCTGTCCGGCGACTTTGGCCAGCGGCGTTTCCAGACTGGATTGGACATGGCCCTGGGGCCGACAGGTGCCATTCCGCTGCTGGCCATGTTCGCCGGCCAGATTAGCTGGGTAGGTAAGAATGTCGCTCTGGATACTCCACGTCCGGACGGGACCCTTGTCATTGCACAGCGACCCGGCCTGCTTCTGAAGGTCAATCCTCGGGCCGGCTTCCAACGCGCGTTGGTCGAAAACCCCGATCGTCCTCTTGAGTATCCGGCACCGTTTTGGGTGATCTACGAGGGGGCCGAACCTGATGCCGCACTCACCGACGACAGCCCTTTGGAGCACTTTGCTACGGTCGACTTCTTCGCTTCCGATTCCGCTGCCCTGCCGGACGGCTCAACGGGTCTGCTGGATAACATTGTCCCCGATCTTCTTCTGGAACCAAGCCTCACAGCGCGCTTGGTGGGGCATACCGATGCCAACGGAGATATCGATTACAACCTGAACCTGGGTCGCCAGCGCGCGGAGGCGGTGCGAGATTATCTGTATAGTAAAGGCGTTGCACTGGACGGAATGATCGTCGACACCAAAGGCAAGGGCCAGCCCAAAGAGTCCAATCCGCCGGACACGGCCGGCGCCGGCATCAACCGCCGCGTCGAGATCCACGTTCTGGCTTCTTTCACCCACACGGTTGAGGCCGGAGATTTTATCGGCTCTGCTCCGGGCGGTGTCACAATTACCGTGTTGGACCCTCTCAGCCACTATTTGGACCCGCTGAATCTGGTGCTGGGTCTGCAGCCTGACCTGAACGATCATCCGCTGGCAGGATATGCCGATCCGCTGGCGCCGGCCGTGGCCTCCAATTGGGTGCGCTGTGTGAGTTCAGACCCGTCCAACGACAGTCCCGACCAACCCTTCGCGCACTTCTCGTTCCACGGTTCCCTGGGTGAAGCACTGAACGCCGCGCAGGATAACGACGTCATCTGGTTAGACACACCCTCACACGCCGTCAACCTGACCATCGACCGTCCGCTCTCGCTGATCGGGAAGCCGGGCGCGACCGGCGCCATGCCAGAGCTCTCGCCGGCCAGCAATGGTAGCCCGATTCTGTCAGCTACGGCCTCGGCCGGCAGCGGCGAGTACGGTCTTCGGGTGCTGGGATGCAAATTCCGCGACGGCAGGGACGACGATGGCGGGGCTGGCATGCGTTTGGCCGTTCTTAAAAACGTCCACATTGCCCACTGTCACTTCCAAGCCAATTTTGCCGGCGCGTCTTTTCATTCACGTGTCGGCAATGGAGGTGCGATTCACATCGCTGACTGTCATAAAGTCCTCGTGGAGTCGTGCCGCTTTGAGGGTAACGCCGGCAAGCGCGGGGGTGCCATCTATGCGGAGGACTGCCGGGATCTAGTTGTAACCGGCGTGCCCAATCCACACCTGGACGCCTTGCTTGCGTCAGAGACAGAGATTCCCAGCTTCCCGCTGCCCGACGCTCTCCCGGGCACGGTGCACGGCATCCCGCTGGCCTTGACCGGCCAAGGATTCAGTTCCTTTTTTCATCTTAACAATCACAAGGAGGCTGGAGCTGCAATTTGCCTGACGAATTGCACCTTTCGAATTCGTCGTACCTATTTCGCGAACATCGTGCACACTAACAACGCCGAGGGGTACGGTGGTGCACTTGCCATGAGAACCTATGCACCAGATATCCAAGATATCGAAAACGAAATCTTGGGCTGTGTAGCAGTGGGAAATAGGGCAGTCGACGGTGGGGCAATTGCTGCCCTTGGGGATAACGATGGTGATTTGGCACGAGTCGGAACTCCTCTCGCGCTCACTGGTAAGGGTGGGCGTTACCGATTTGTTGGAAATGTGATTCATGATAATCATAGCAATCGGCACGGCGGTGGGTTATACCTTGCTCTCGGAGCATTCTTCTTGCAAAATAATCGAATCGCACAGAATACGGCATTTCGCAATGGTGGTGGCATTGCGTGCTTCTCGCGCTGCAAGGCTGAGTTCGTCAACAACTTAATCCTTCGAAATAAAACTACCCGTGTTGACACAGATGCTCCGCCCGGAGGAGGCGGGGGAATCTACGCTACCTTCTGGACCGGACAAGACTTTACCGATATTCGATTAATAGGAAACAAGGTGATCGGCAATCGGTCTACCGAAGATGGAGGAGGCTTGCGGGCAACATGCGGTGCCCGTGTCGAACTTTCGACAGGGAACGAGTTTGTACAAAATGTAGCCTATCGAAACGGTGGAGGAATATCCGTTCGTAATGCGCATCTATCAATAATTGGAGGGAATTTATTCGATGGGAATCGAACTCAAGATGGTGGACCGCTATACTACCATGGAGGCGACGGGGGGGGTATACACTGTGCAGGAAGTCTTCCGTCTCCCGATTTTCCGGATATGTACGTGTATCAAACATGCACCCTAGATGGAGCACGAATGACCATTGTTGGGCTTGACATTGATCAGCTTAATCTGGTCCGTTTTCTCAATAATCAAGCCGTGAGACAGGGAGGGGCTCTTTACATTGAGCAGGAGATCTCCGGTCCGGTCGGTGAGCTCAAAGAAATCTTCATAGAACACGCTGAGTTTGAAAACAATCTCTCTTTCGGTGAATTGCCGCCCAATTCGAATCTTATAGGATCGACGATCCTTATCAGGGGCATTACTACATGGTCCAGCATTGCCGGATTTAAAGGAGTTTTTGTTTTAAAAAACGTAACAATTAAACTGTCTCAGGGGGTCGGCTTGTATTTAATTCATTCCAATAAAGACGTCGAGCGAACTGAGGACGTCGACTTCGTTGCGTTGCCCGGCGCGACCGCTGTTCAAGACGTATTCGTCTTTAACCCTTAGCTGGGGAAAATGCCATGCCGTCGTACTTCGTGCCCCTCAGTCGCTTGTTCCCCACGGACATCGTCCCGGTCGATCTGTTCACGTTGCCCGCCGCCCCGGCGTTGTTCGACACCGTCGGCGTCACCGACTACCGCGTGGAGACGACGCCCCGCGGTGTCTATTTCCGCGCCGATCTGGCGCTGGATCCGAATGGTGATGCCGACCCCACCCTCGTCTTGGCTCTCCCCCAGTTCCCCGATCTGGGCCTGGCAGTCACCAGCCTGGGGCGGCTGGAGGTTTGGTTCCAGGCCGATTTCAAGGCGCGCCTATCGGTGGGCGCCTGCGCGATCCGATTGCCTTCTGAGTTGCTGCAGCCCGCACGCGAGGCCGACGATGGTTCCTGGGAAGCAGATTCGAGCCGCGACTACGTGGAAATCGGTATCGACTATTCTCCTTTTGCCGACGAACTGCCGAGCGGCGAACGAGACCATCCTATCGTCCTGAGTGTCGATGGACAAGGCCGGCTCGATCTTGAATACACCTTTCAGCGGGCCGATGGTGGCACAGTCGTGCCAATTGTCTCGCTTAACGGGCCGGCAATGATCGCCGAGAGCGGGTTAGTGATCGAGGCCGGCAATATCGCCTTAAACTTCGATCCCGAGAACCCCATAATTGTCTTCGGCGAGGCTTTCCTGCGATTGCCACCCAATCTGCTCGGATCGGTCGTGCTGCCGGACGTGCTGTTCGAGAATGCCACTCTCAGCCGGCGCGGCTTCAGCGGCTCGGTTACCGCCAGCTGGCAGCTGGCGTACGAAAACGACCGGTTTGTCTACCATGTTGATGGGACGACTCAGAATGCTGAGCTGTTCGCCCTGCATGGCGGCCTGCGGCACATCTCGCTGGCCTTCGCGGAAAACCGCATCACCGCTTCCGACATCGCCGGCGGTCTGATCGTCCCCTACTTCGACGAGCCCGTCAACATTCGCTTGAACCTCACCGCGACCGGCGATTTCATCGTCACGCTGATGGGTGTTGACGAGGACGGCATCACCCTCACCAAGGAAGAACTGATCGCCCTCAACATCCAGTCGCTTACTGTTGCCAAGGAGGGCAACCTGGCCTCGATCGAGGTCAGCGGAGGACTCGAGCCCCTCCTCATGGCGGCCGATGGTCTGGAGTGGCCCCGCCTTGATGTGAAGGAGCTGTCCATCGAGCAAGACATCACCGACCTGACCAAACCGCCCATTCTCAAATTCAAAGAAGCCTGGCTCGACCTCAAGGATCTGGCCACCCTCGATCTGTGGGGCTTTCACTTTGAGCTGAACCGGGTGGGTTTGGGCTATGAGGAGCCGCGAGACCGGTTGTGGGTCGATCTCACCGGCTCACTGCGTCTGATCGAACAGATCCCGGTCGGGCTGGGCGTCGAAGGCTTCCGCCTCTCCTGGCCGCGCACCCTTTATGAGATGCTGAATATTCAGCAGGCACCAACGCTAAAACATCTGAAACTCATCGCGGCCCAACTGGAGGTGAAGTTCGACGGCCTCTATATCTTCTTCGGCGTACCTCAGGCTGTCGAGTTCGAGGGCTACATCCGCTTCATCAAGGAAGCAAAGAAGATCGGCTTTGCCGGCGATGTGGTGCTGCGCATGCCGGCCTCCGGTTTCAGCCTGGAAGCAGGGCTGATGGTAGGCATGAACTTTGCCGAGCCTTACCCCTATCCCTTCCTTTACGTTTACCTGGGTGTGGAGCTTCCCTCCGGCATTCCGCTGGGTCAATCCGGCCTGGCCCTCAAGGGCGCTCTGGGTCTGTTTGGGCTGAACGTGGTTCCTGACAAAACAGCCGAGCAGAACTGGTACTACGATTGGTACAAGCGCGGTCCTTTCGTCGGTGCCCACCAGACCAATAAATGGAAGGATGAGTTCCTGGCGCTGGCGGTGGGAATCGGTGTGACAATTACCACCACCGACGGCTACATCAAGGGGGTGCGAGGCCTGCTGGTGCTGGCCATACCCGGACCGATCCTGATGATCGAGGGCCGTTCGCTGATCTTCGATGGGCTGCTGCCCGGCGAGCCGCCTCTACGGGCGATGGCGATCTTCGACGGCCGCGAGCGTATCATCCAGTTCAATGTCGAGGCGGAAGCCACCATCATCGAGGACATGCTCGACGCCTATGGCATGCTCGAAGCCTTTTTCGACTTCAAAGACCTGACCAACTGGCACCTCTACCTGGGCCAGGACGAACCGCGCGACCGGCGCATTCAAGCCAATATCATCAAGTTCAAGGATGCCTTCCTCTTCAAGGCCGACGCCTACCTGATGGTGGACATGATCGGCAGTCACTCCCTGCGCTCGCGTATGGGTGTCTTTGTGGGCTTCAAGCCGCCGATCCCTTCCTTCGGCCCGGTGCAGATTACCCTTGATGCCGTCCTCGAAGGCGACGGTGTGGTCACAGTATTGCCCGAACAGTTCACGGGGGAGATTGGTCTATCGGCCACGGTCAAGCTCCAGGCATTCGGCTTCGGCTTGCAGATGGTGGCGGGTGCCGGCGTCCTCACTGAGGGTCCCCGGCCGCTCAAGGTTGACGCCGAAGTGTATATCAAAGCTGAGTTTCCCCTGCCGTTGGCGCCCTTGCAATTCCTGCCGGACTGGCTGCAAGAAGCTATTCCGGAAATCCCTCCCCTGGAAGTTGAAGCAAAACTTGAACTGAGCTGGCAGGCCCCCGAGCCGCCTGAAATCGTTCCACCGCTGGTTTCAATAACGGCCGATAGCCCCTTCGTTCCAGGTGGCGGTGCCTTGACTATACGCGAGCGTCAGGCAGTCAACACGACATGGCAATCCGATGCCGAGAAATCACCCGTCGTGCCCATCGACACCCGCCCGGTGCTGGCCTTCACCCATGAGATGAACGATGCGGCCAAACAGCCGGGACCGGCTTTCGCCCGGCACCCTGATGGCTGTCCTAAGCACTTCGACGTCGGCTTCATGCGGTTTACTCCCACCGTCACCGCCGTGCGGCTCTACGAGCACCGCAAAGGTGAGCCATGGCCGGACAACCTCGACGGCTGGACGCTGGTTGCTTCATCGCAGGCCAGTGAACAGAACGCCGAGACGAACCGCCTGCTGGGGGTCTGGATGTCCGAAGCCGATCCGCACGGGCCGGATCGGCCAACAACACGCCGGCTGCAACTCTGGACCACCAACCCCCTGCTGCACGCCAACATAGCCACTGGGCCGGGCTATTCCCCAATGTCAATGTTGGTGAGCGCAACGTTCAGCCAGGCCCCGCCTCTGGTCCTACGCCAATCTCATTCCGAGGCGCTGCTTGACCTGTACCCGGATTTGCACGAATGCGCCTACGGGGAACCGCAGCGCGTCTGCGTCTCCTTGAACACACCCGCTCCGACGCCTGACCAACCCGGCCAATCCTGGAGTTATGAGGACATCCGGTTCATCCATGCAGACGATGGCCGGGCTGGCTTCATCAACACGGGTGGAACCAATTTGCTGCCGCCACCCACGCTGGATCCACGTTCGCTGCGGCTCCTGCAGCGCGACCTGGCGACGATTGACCCATCGCTGGCCCGCCTGCCGCCATCTTTTAGCTTGGCTCAACTCAAGCAGTGGACAAGCTCCGTTTATCCCGCTCGCCAGAAGATCATACGGCAGCAGTTACCCCAGTGGCAGCAGGTCTGGAACTGGCTCTGGCCGGTCGTCAGACCGCCCCGCATCTGCCTGCACCTGAGCGGGACGATGCATACCATCCAGTTTCCTGAGCCTGTGCGTCAGGTCTGGATCACATTCTGCCAGCCACCCGAAGTGGATCCTAGCCATGTCCCCGATCGGCTGGAGACGCGCCGTGCGGCCCATGGGCTGGCGGAATTGCTTCAGATTCGTGACGAGGCCAGGGCCAAAAGAATCTCTCCCGACTTCCGTAGGTGTCTCGGCCGGATAGACCATCAGGTTGAGATTAATGCAGATCGTTGGGTTATCAGCGCCGACGATGCCTTCGACTGCCTGACCCTGGTGCGCATGGGCGAGTTTGCCATCGCCGAGATCTGCTACCTGACGGCAGCCGAGCTTGAGCGGGCGACGCGAGCCACCGAACAGTGTGAAACAAACGAAGGCCCACCTCCTCCCGATCCCATCTTGGAGCCGGGCAGCTACTATCGTCTGGAGGTGGATACAACAATCATAGGAGAACTGATCATCCCGCCCCCAGGAGTGAAGCTGGACCAGCGGATCGTCAATGTGCTAGAGACATTATATGAAAAGACCCTAAAAAATATCGGCCTGAATGGCTCCCAGACCTACGAGCACATAGCCTTTTTCCAAACCGAAGGTCCGCCCACCCATTTGGCTCGCTATATCAAATGGACCAGCCCGGAGCCGCAGGCACTCCGGGTCTTCCGTGACGACGATTTCTCGATTCGCTTCCTGCGCGCGAATGTCGAGGCGATGTTCAGCCACCCATGCCACAAGCTGAAGCTGCTGTTGCGCAGCGCTGAAGGTCGTCTGATCGACGGCTACGATACGGATTGGGATATTGCAGGCAGCGCCAGCCTGCTACACGAGGAGCATCTCTGGCGCCAGCACACAAACGCCCAAGACCCGCCGCCAGGGGACGATCTGCTGGTTGCCCGGCGCACGAACGCCCAGCTAGAGCCGCGCGCACGCTACGATCTCCTGCTCACGGGCGGCGATGGCGGTGAGATGCTCTTCCGCGATCGCTTCGAGGCCGATTTCTTACCCGAAATCTGGCAGGGAAATCGCGCCGGCTGGAGCGTTGATCACAAAGCAGGCACGCTGCAGCGCCAGGCTAACAGCGCAGGAACATTGCTGGCCGGCGATCCGGGTTGGGATGACATTGATATTGGTATGGAGATCAGATTGCCGAGCAGTTTCGGGTCGGCAGGGTTGCTCCTTCGCACACGAGAGACATTCTTCGCTGGAGCGAATGACCCGATCTGGCATGGCTGCCGGCTGCGGCTACGACGACTCCTTGGCCAGGAGAACCAGCTCGAGTTGCGTCTGGAGGCGTTGCGGCAGGAACCGTCAGGCAGCGGTAACATCAGCACACGCGCACTTACAGCCCATATCGCTGCCGCCCCCACCGATGCCTGGATTCAACTGCGGATCGTAGTAGTCGCCAATCATCTCCAGGTATGGGTGTTCGATAAGAAGGTATTCGACGGCAGCCTGTACGTAATCGCTGATGTGGCGCCTGGGAACCTGCTCTGGTTTGTTGGTGGTCTGGATTCTGTGCATCAGGAGGCGCTGCAGGAGCGCCGGCTGATGCCTTCGGCGCAGGGAGCCATTGGACTGTACGCATCCCGCAGTGGGCCAAGCTTCCGACGTCTGCGGGTACGCGACGCTGTGCTGGATAAGGTAAGCTTTACCACCTCAGCTTTTGCCGGTTTCAGTGAGTTGGTGGGATCGGCCGCAGCGCCGATTGATGTACCTGCCGGCGCCCCGAACGGTGAAATCCGAAATGCAGCGATCAATGCAGCAGAGAACCTCGCTCAGGCACGCCGCAGTTGGGAGCGGGGCCAGGCAGATTTTCGCTTCGAGTGGATCAACCGGGAGGAATTGGAGGATCTTCGTCTGGCGCTGCGTGAGGCGCGGGCTAAACACGATGCAGACTTTCGCAAGTTAGCCGAAGACGTTTCGCAGGATCTGAACTACCTGCCTCTGGCCTCGCACATCGAAGTATATCGCTTGAAGAACAACAGCCAGGTAACTGGCATTTGGCTGCGCAGTCCAGAGAGCCTGGATTTGCGCCAGGAGGTACGTAATAGCAGTGGCTCCCCAGTTGGTTACGTGGGCCGCACAACCTGGGTAGTCGAACGGCAGCAGGGCGGAATCTGGTCGGTTCAAGCCTGGCAAGCTTGCCACGATGCTGACAGCACACAAGTCATCTTTCTGCCTTCAGACAGTGCTATAAGCAGCGGCAATTACCGGATTCGCTTCGATTATCATCGGGATCATGGCGACGAAAACAACCCTGATGCAAAGCACGGTAACCGGTATGATCGTCCGATCGAGCAGCGCAATGGTGGTTCCGCTCCTGCGGAGGAAGTGGAGCCAATGATCTCTTTTTAGATTTAATGTGTGACCGTCAACCTTTCAAGAATCAAGCGGTGCGCATTTTTCTACGCGATATCCCCCAAGCCGTTTTGCAGGCTAGTATATACGGGCCTAAATACCTGAATAGGTTGTGGCAATCGCTTCAGGAAAAAAGCTGAAACCGCCATCGAAAACTGTTACTTTACTTAGGCGCACATGTACTAGTAAACAGCAATAGAGGATCATATGACAACGACCTTCTATCCTAGCGCTGAAATTCGCTGGTTTTTGCCGAGACAAAGCCAGTGGGATGCCATGCTTCGCTGGTTTGCCCGAAACGGTGAGCTGGCGCTGATTGCCGAGACTGAGCCGTACGTCCGCCAACCTGATGCAGCCCCCTTTGTGAAAGAGGAACGGCCGCGCGCCGACGAATACCTGCTCTTGCCCAACTGCGAGACGGTCGGCGTCAAGCAGCGTCAGGGCCGGCTGGAGGTCAAGGCGTTGGTGGCGGGACCGCGGCCGTTTGCCCAGGGTGCTGTAGCCGGCCGCGCGGATGAATGGGTGAAATGGTCCCTGAAGCCAGCTGCGAGCATTGCGTCAGCCTTGGAAGCAGAGCTGCTGCACCAATCCGGCGTTTGGTGTACCGTGGAAAAGCGACGTTCTACGCAGAAGTATGCGGCAGTTGCGGGCGGAGTAGCGCCCGTTTCCCCAGATTCCTGGCCTGATGCGGGCTGCAACATCGAACTGACACTGGCAGACCTGGGGCGTGAACAGGAAAGCTGGATGACCTTTGGCTTCGAGGCTTTCGGATCCTCCGATCAAGTTGGTGGCCTGTTGGCTGAGGCTGTTGCCCACTTCTTTGCCGCTCACGGCCTGCCGCCGCTGGGGTTGTCAGAGCAAAGCTCGCTTAGCTATCCAGCATGGTTGGCACCCCTGTCAGCTCCGAGGTGAAGGTATAACATCTATATCTGTTTACCCGGCTGGGTGGTAACCGGCCGCTCTGGGCCGCCTTCTGCTGCGGCGGCTGTTCGGCGAAGTTGTGTCCATAACGACGTCCTTATGGACGTCGCTTGTGGGGCTGGCGGATGCGGGCGGAGATCTTGGTTGGGCGGGAGCGGCGGCGGCGCTGGTCGGCGGACGACAAGCTGCAGATCGTGCGCGAGGCTTTTGCCCCGGGGGCGCGTGTGGCGTTGGTGGCGCGGGCCACGTACACGAGCTGAATGCCGAGATGGTTCGTCTCGGCTGGGCGCTGGCCTACCGGCCTGGCAATGATCCGTTTCCGCGTCCCGAGTACGAGCCCGAGGAGGCAGAGGCCAGGGCGGCTGGGCGCGGGATGTGGCGTGGCACGTTCATCCCGCCGTGGGAATGGCGCCACCGGTAGGACGGCGTCCAGGCGTCTGCCATCCGGATCAGCCCATGACGATCACGACCGCTCGCCGCCGCCCTGACGGTGGCGGTGGTGGCGCCCCCTCAGCCACGCTGTGCAGCACCTCGAGCACCAAGCTGCTGATGCGTGCGTTGCTCTCGGCTTCGACCAGCACCTCGAGGGCGGTGGTG
>JBGTGB010000354.1:0-24156 GCA_041746975.1 Haliea sp.
GCTCGATCTGGCTCTGGCGCTGGAGGAGATGACGCTGTTCATCCAGCAAAATCTACGCCGCCAGGACGCCAACTCTTTGCCGGGTTGCCGCGAGCTGTTTCGCTTGCTGGATCGCCTGCAACATCTGCGCAGGGCCGTTGCCGTGGGCTCCAACCCGAACCCCCAGCTGGTTGTTGAAAGCGCCCTGATGGGCCTGCGCGATTGCTTTGGCAAGCAGCAGAGCAGTGCTACTATGATGACCCTGAGCGGAGGGACGCAACCATGAATGACATAGCTGCAGGCGGTCGCAACGGCATTCTGTCGCTGACCATCAAGGACAAGGCGGTACTGTATTCCGCGTATATGCCGTTTCTGAACCACGGTGGCCTGTTTGTGCCGACGAACAAGAGCTACAGCGTTGGGGACGAGGTCTTCATGTTGCTGACCCTGATGGATGAGCCAGAAAAGATACCGATCTCCGGCAGGGTGGTGTGGGTGACTCCCCGAGGCGCTCAGGGCAATCGCACCGCTGGTATCGGGGTGCAGTTCAGCGAACAGGATGTGGTCGCCAACGGTAAGATTGAGAATCACCTTGCGGGCTCCCTCGGCTCCGACCGGCCCACGCACACCATGTAGCTGCAGCAAAAAAATGGGTCCCGAAAGGGACCCAAGAAGACCATTAGGAGTGAAACACAAAGGAACTGCTTCCTTGTCAGAGCGAAGGGGCGCTCCTGCGACCGTTCGATTGAATCAGGGAAAACGGCCACCCTATAAGTATCGCCCATTAGTGGTAATTTTCCACAGTTTGCGGGCGTATTATTAGGCTGATTCGGAATAAAAAGCTTGATTCAGGTCTCGAAAAGTAATAGCGCTCAGGCGGCCATGCCCCGTGAATTTCTCGCCGGAGTAGTGGAGGGCTTTTACGGACGCCCCTGGGGCCGGCAACTGCGGCTGGACTATGCCGATATCCTGTGCCAGCTGGGCCTGAACAGCTATCTCTACGCACCCAAAGCTGATCAGTTTCTGCGCAAGCAGTGGCAGAGCGACTGGCCGGCAGCCGAATGGCAGCTATTGCGGGAGCTGGCCCAGCACTACGCTGCATCCGGGCTGGTATTCGGCGTTGGTCTGTCGCCTTTTCTCCTCTACGCGGGCTATGGCCTCGAGCAAAAACGCCGGCTACGGGGCAAGGTCGAGCGGCTAAACGAGTTGGAAGCACCCCTGCTCGCGGTGTTGTTCGACGATATGCCCGGCGCTCAATTGGACCTCGCTGGGCGCCAGGCCGAGATCGTGAATGATATCGCCGGCTGGACGTCAGCCAGGCGATTGTTGGTGTGTCCGACCTATTACTCCTTTGACCCGGTCCTGGAGCGTCATTTCGGCCGCCGCCCCGAGGCCTACTGGGATGAACTCGGGCGCCTGCTGCCCGGCGGTATAGACCTGCTCTGGACTGGCAACGAGGTGTGTTCCGGGTCCATTTTGACCGAGGATCTGGAGCGGGCGCGCGCAACGTTGGGCCGGCCACTGGTATTGTGGGATAACTATCCGGTCAACGACGGTGCCCTGCGCAGTCGTCATCTCTACCTGGACCCGCTGGCGCAGCGACAATCCAGCGAATCCGGTGCTGTGCGCGGACACTTCTGTAACCCGATGCTGCAGGGCCTGTGTTCACTGCCAGCGTTGCTGGGCCTGGCGCGGCTGTATGGTGGTGCAGGGAAGGCCGAAGACAAAATGCTCGCCGGCGTCCTCGGCGAGGCAACGTGGCGGCAACTGCAGTGCGACAGCGGCCTGTTCCGCGACCAGGGGCTGGACATGCCTGAGGAGCAGCGCCGGGGCCTGGAAGCGCGCTACAGCCAATTGCCGGGGCCCGCGGCTGCCGAGGTCGCAAGATGGTTGCGCGGCGATGATGCCTTTGATCCTGCCTGCCTCACGGATTGAGCACTGCTGGTTGTAAAGCCACGGCTGCCTGCGCGGTTGTACAGGGGCTGACTTTGTGGCAAAATCTGCGCCCTTGTGAGAGCTCCACATTGCGCTTAGATGGGGCGTTTACCCCTGAAGAATCAAAAGGTTACGGCAGGTTTGCAGGATTTTTCCAGCACGCCGACCGGTCGCAGTTGTAGTTTCCCGACAGGCGGAAGTGGCGAAATTGGTATACGCGCTGGATTTAGGTTCCAGTGCCGCAAGGCGTGAGAGTTCGAGTCTCTCCTTCCGCACCATATTATGGCGACCTTGCTCGAGCAGGGTCGCCCCTGATGACCGGACGCCGCGGCGTCCCCTACCGATTGGATTGTGAGGATTCAGAATGCAGGTGTCCATTGAAACGACTTCAGGCCTGGAGCGTCGGCTTACCGTAGGCGTTCCCGCCGCGCGTGTAGACAGCGAGGTCGATTCCCGGCTGCAGAAAGCCGCCCACAACGTGCGTTTACCCGGTTTCCGACCCGGCAAGGTGCCAATGAAAGTTATGCGCCAGCGCTTCGGTGCGGGTGTCCGCCAGGAAGTGCTGGGTGAGGTCATGAGCCGCTCCTTCCAGGAGGCGGTAGTGCAGGAAAAACTCCGGCCGGCCGGCCAGCCCAGTATTGAGCCGCGCAACCTTGAGCCCGGCAGGGACCTGGAATACGTGGCCACTTTTGAAGTCTTCCCCGAAGTGGAAGTGGTCCAAATGTCCGGTTTTGCGGTAAGTCGTCCGGCGGCGGAGGTTACTGACGCTGATGTCGACACCATTATTGATGTTTTCCGCAAGCAGCAGGGTACCTGGGACGAGGTGGAGCGAGGCGCCGCCAATGGTGACAAGGTGACGATCGATTACAGCGGTACTCGTGATGGCGAGCCCTTCGAGGGTGGCAGCGCCGAAGGATCGGATCTGGAGCTGGGTTCCGGGCGCATGATTCCGGGGTTTGAGGATGGGATCGTGGGCATGCAGGCTGGGGAAGAGAAAATCCTGGAGTTGAGTTTCCCCGAGGACTATCACAACGAGGATCTGCGCGGGGCTGCAGTCCAGTTCGCAGTCAAGGTACACAGCGTCAAGACATTGACCCCGGCGCCGCTGGACGAAGAGTTGTTCAAGCTCTACGGCGTGGAGGAGGGCGGTGAGGAGCAGTTTCGCAGGGAAGTGGCAGAAAATATGAGCCGAGAGCTCAAGAATGCCGTAAACAACAAGGTCAAACAGCAGGTCATGGACGCGGTTATTGCTGCGCACAAGGCGCTGGAGATTCCCCGGTCACTGGTGGCGCAGGAAATCGACGTACTGCGCGGGCAGATGTTCCAGCAATTTGGCGGTGCCGCACCCAAGGGTCTGGACCTCAAATCTATTCTGCCAGATGACATGTTCCGGGAGAACGCCGAGCGCCGGGTCAAGCTGGGTCTGATTCTTTCCGAGATGATCGGCAAGCACAGCCTCAAGGCGGACCCTGCCAAGGTGCGGGAAACCGTTGAAGAACTGGCTTCTACCTATCAGGACTCGGAAGAGGTCGTTAACTGGTACTATGGTAATCCCGAGCAGCTGGCGTCCGTGGAATCCAAGGTACTGGAGGATAGCGTGGTAGAGAAACTGCTAGCGGACGCCAACATTACCGAGCAAGCCTGCACCTACCAGGAGGCCATCGCCCAGGCGCAACAGAATCAGGGCTGAGCCAACACCGGGCGCCACCGCGGGTGGTGCCCAACGGATTCATAGCCAAGGAACAGTAGACCATGTCAAACCTGCCAGACGGCCGCAACAGCAACACCATCAACAACCTCGGCTTGATCCCGATGGTTGTGGAGCAGACTGCCCGCGGGGAGCGCTCCTATGACATCTACTCCCGCCTGCTCAAGGAGCGGGTCGTGTTCGTGGTGGGGCCCGTTGAAGACTACATGGCGAACCTGATCGTAGCGCAGCTCCTGTTCCTCGAGTCTGAAAACCCTGACAAGGACATCCATCTTTACATCAATTCGCCAGGTGGCTCTGTCACTGCGGGGATGTCAATCTACGATACCATGCAGTTTATCAAGCCCGATGTCAGCACCATGTGCATCGGTCAGGCGGCGTCCATGGGAGCCTTTTTGCTCGGTGGCGGCGCCAAGGGCAAGCGGTTCATTCTTCCCAATGCCCGCACCATGATTCACCAGCCCAGCGGCGGTGCCCAGGGCCAGGCCTCGGACATTGAGATCCATGCCCGGGAGATTCTGATCATTCGTCGACGTTTAAATGAACTGATGGCGGAACATACCGGTCAGAGCCTGGAAACCATAGAGCGTGACACCGAGCGGGATCGCTTCCTGAACGCCGAACAGAGTAAAGAGTACGGTCTGGTCGACGAGGTAATCAATCGCCGTGCCGCAGCGGTGAAGTAACCGGTCCGCGCGTCCCCACCACGGTCCCTTGGGACTTGCAAAAGGCGGGAAAAAACATCATCTTTGAAGAAGGTGAGACAGCCGAGCACATAGAACACAGGGCAGATCATGACTAAAGACACCTCAAAATCAGGCGACGACGGCGGCAAGCTGCTGTATTGCTCGTTTTGCGGCAAAAGCCAGCATGAAGTGCGGAAATTGATCGCCGGTCCCTCGGTGTTCATCTGTGATGAGTGTGTGGACCTCTGCAATGACATCATCCGCGAGGAAGTGCAGGAGAGCAGTAGCGAGGCCAAGCGCGACAATCTGCCGACCCCGCACGAGATCAAGGCTATTCTCGACGAGTACGTGATCGGGCAACAGCGCGCCAAAAAGGTACTTTCCGTAGCGGTGTACAACCACTATAAGCGCCTGCGCCATGGCCAGGCCAGCACTCGCGGCGACGACGTTGAACTCGGCAAAAGCAATATCCTCCTCGTAGGGCCTACCGGCAGTGGCAAGACCCTGCTGGCGGAAACCCTGGCGCGCCTGCTGGACGTGCCGTTTACCATTGCGGATGCCACCACGCTTACCGAAGCTGGCTATGTTGGGGAAGATGTCGAGAACATCATCCAGAAACTGCTGCAGAAATGCGACTATGATGTGGAAAAAGCCCAGGTCGGCATTGTCTACATTGACGAGATCGACAAGATCTCGCGCAAGTCGGACAACCCTTCGATCACCCGGGATGTGTCCGGTGAGGGCGTGCAACAGGCATTACTCAAGCTTATCGAAGGTACCGTAGCCTCTGTCCCTCCCCAGGGTGGGCGCAAGCATCCGCAGCAGGAATTTCTGCAGGTCGACACCTCCAACATTCTGTTCATCTGCGGCGGCGCTTTTGCCGGCCTCGACAAGGTGATCCGCAACCGCTCCGAAAAAGGCGGTATCGGCTTCAATGCCGAGGTCAAGAGCAAGGACGAGCGCCGCAACGTTGGCGAATTGCTGTTCGATCTGGAACCCGAGGACCTGGTGCAGTATGGCCTGATCCCGGAATTCGTCGGCCGCCTGCCGGTGATTGCAACCCTGGAAGAGTTGGACGTGCCCGCTCTGGTGCAGATTCTCACCGAACCGCGCAACTCCCTGACCAAGCAGTACAGCAAGCTGTTTGAGATGGAGGGAGTGGAAGTGGACTTCCGTGAAGACGGCTTGCGTGCGGTAGCGGAACGGGCCATGGACCGCAAGACCGGCGCTCGTGGCCTGCGCTCGATCCTCGAAGGGGTGCTGCTGGACTCCATGTACAACATCCCCTCCCGCAGCGATGTCAGCAAAGTGGTTATCGATGAATCGGTAATCCGCGGCGACTCCGAGCCTCTGCTGGTCTACCAGAATAACGAGCCTGCCGCGCGCACAGCATCCAAGGACGATTAGCCGCGGTTTTTGACCCCACGGTCGCGTTCAGCCGCTGCCGAGGCTGCTTGTGATTTCGGGAATCGCCCCCATTTAAGGGGCAAGAGTCACCACTCACAACCCGGAGATTTCTATGGGTTCATCCTCTGTTATCGATCTGCCCCTACTTCCCCTGCGCGATGTCGTGGTCTACCCGCATATGGTATTGCCGCTGTTCGTCGGCCGGGAAAAGTCTGTCGAGGCGCTGGAAGACGCCATGGCCGGCGGCAAGCAGGTCCTGCTGGTTGCCCAGCGCAACGCCGCCGACGACAACCCCGGGGTAGACGATATTTACCAGGTGGGTACGGTTTCCAATATCCTGCAGTTGCTCAAGCTTCCCGACGGTACCATCAAGGTACTGGTTGAGGGCAGCTACCGGGCGGTTATTGACAACGTCGATGACGAGGGCCGCTTCACCGTGGCCGGCGTCCGCGAAATCGAGGCAGACGAAATCCCCGACGCCGAGGCCGAGGGACTGCTGCGCTCCACGATCTCCCAGTTTGAAAAGTACGTCAACCTGAGCAAGAAGGTGCCCGCCGAAGTACTGACGTCCCTCTCCGGTATCGACGAGCCGGGCCGACTGGCAGATACCATAGCCGCCCACATGAGCGTGGACCTGCAGGAGAAGCAGAAGATCCTGGAAATTGCCCAGGTGCGTGCGCGTCTGGAGCATCTGATGGGTCTGATGGAAGCCGAGATCGACCTGTTCCAGGTCGAAAAGCGCATTCGCGGCCGGGTAAAGAAACAGATGGAAAAGAGCCAGCGCGAGTACTACCTAAACGAACAGATGAAAGCGATACAGAAGGAACTGGGGGATCTCGACGAAGCCCCCAGCGAGATGGATGACCTGCAGGCCCGTATTGAAGATGCGCGCATGCCCGACGAGGCCAGGACCAAGGCCCTGGGCGAATTGAACAAGCTCAAAATGATGTCGCCCATGTCGGCCGAAGCCTCCGTGGTGCGCAGCTACATCGACTGGATGGTCAGTGTACCCTGGGCAAAGCGCAGTAAGGTCAAGCACGATCTCAAGCGCGCCTCTACGATTCTCAACGAAGATCACTACGGTCTCGAGGAAGTCAAGGAACGGATACTGGAATACCTCGCCGTGCAGAAGCGGGTACGCAAGGTCAAGGGGCCGGTGCTGTGCCTGGTGGGCCCACCCGGCGTCGGCAAGACCTCGCTGGGTGAATCTCTCGCCCGCGCGACCAACCGCAAGTTCGTACGCATGGCGCTGGGTGGGGTCCGCGATGAGGCCGAGATCCGCGGGCATCGCCGCACCTATATTGGTTCAATGCCCGGTAAACTGCTGCAGAAAATGTCCAAGGCGGGTGTCCGCAACCCGCTGTTCCTCCTCGACGAGATCGACAAGATGGGCATGGACCATCGCGGCGACCCCGCATCCGCGATGCTGGAGGTGCTGGACCCGGAGCAGAATCATGCGTTCAACGATCACTACCTGGAGGTCGACTATGACCTCTCGGATGTGATGTTCGTCTGCACCTCCAATACCATGAATATTCCCGGACCCTTGCTGGACCGGATGGAAGTCATACGGATTCCCGGCTATACCGAGGACGAGAAGGTCAATATTGCCGAGCGCTACCTTACCCCCAAGCAACTGAAGCAAAACGGGCTGGCGAAAAATGAGGTCAGCATTGCCGCAGGCACCGTGATCGACATTATCCGCTATTACACTCGGGAAGCGGGAGTGCGCGCCCTGGAGCGTGAGATTGCCAAGATTTGCCGGAAAATGGTCAAGCGCGCCGCTCTGGAGGAGATCACCGTAGACACGGAAGTAACTCCCGAAATGCTCCCGGATCTGCTGGGCGTGCGCAAGTTCAATTACGGTATTGCCGAAGAGGAAAACAAGATCGGCCAGGTCACGGGGCTCGCCTGGACCTCGGTGGGCGGTGAGTTGCTGACAATTGAGGCCGCTTCCGTGGCGGGCAAGGGTCGCTACGTGAAGACCGGCTCCCTGGGCGATGTGATGCAGGAATCCATCCAGGCAGCCACCACAGTAATCCGCAGCCGCTCACAGATGCTGGGTATTGCCGCATCGTGGCATGAAAAGCACGATGTGCACATCCACGTGCCTGAAGGAGCGACGCCCAAGGATGGGCCCAGCGCCGGGGTGGCTATGTGCACTGCGCTGGTATCAGTCTGCGCGGGGATCGCGGTCCGCGCCGATGTGGCGATGACTGGGGAAATCACCCTGCGCGGCGAAGTGCTGCCCATCGGCGGACTGAAGGAAAAGCTGCTGGCGGCGCGCCGCGGCGGCATCAAGACAGTCATCATTCCGAAGGAGAACGAACGCGACCTCAAGGAAGTGCCCGACAACATCAAACAACACTTGGAGATCCGGCCGGTGAAGTGGATTGATGAAGTGCTGGGGATTGCCCTGGAGCACATGCCGGAGCCGCTGACAGATGAAGAGTACCTCGCGCCGGCACCGGGTACCGGTCAGGAAGCCGGCCAGGGCGAGAAAAATCGCATAAATACGCACTGAAAAAGGGGTTTCGGTTGACCCTGAGTTCGGCTCTGGTATAAAGTCGAGCCCCTGATTCCAGTGCTGTTCCTCACGGTTTGGGCGTCATCGGGCGCCACAGAGAGCAGCTGGACACGCTTTCTGGTGCATTCCGCGGCACCATGAATTTCACCGCGCGTTGCCGCGGCTACAACTCGCGACATTAATGTCAGATAACACTTCAAGGGGATACCTGTGAACAAAACCGAACTTATCGATGCCATCGCCGCTGCCGCTGATCTGCCCAAGGCCTCTGCCGGACGCGCTCTCGATGCCATTGTCGACAGCATTACAGAAGCACTCAGCAAAGGTGACCAGGTAACTCTGGTGGGCTTTGGCACATTTGCTGTGAAACATCGCGCGGCGCGTGAGGGCCGTAATCCGCAGACCGGACAGAGCATCCAGATCAAGGCGTCAAATGTGCCTGGCTTCAAGGCAGGCAAGGCACTCAAGGATGCGGTCAACGCCTGAGTCGCAGTGTCCGGAGGAGCCCAGGGCGCCGGGTATTCCAACAGCTCTCAGCTCCACCAATGACGCAGTAACTGTCCAGGGAAAGGCGCACTCAAGAGTGCGCTTTTTTGTTGCTACATAGTGGAAATATGAACCATGCTTCAGGATATTCGCAAGAGCACCCAGGGAACCGCGGCCAAGGTCGTCATCGGCCTTATCGTTATTTCTTTTGCCCTTTTTGGCATCGAGTCGATTCTTCTCGGCGGCGGTGGCAGCAGTGTGGCGGAAGTCAACGGTGAATCGGTCAGTCCCCTGGAGCTGCAGCAGGCGGTGGATACCCAGCGCAGGCAGTTGATGGCAATGATGGGCGACGACCTCGATCCGGAACTGCTGGATGAGCAGCGCCTGGGTGCCCGGGCGCTGGAGGGCATTATCAACCGCAAGCTGGTGATGCAATCTGCCCGCGGCATGGGCCTGACCGTATCCGAGGAGGAGCTGGGAGCGGTCATCGGCGGCATGGAACAGTTCCATATCGATGGCCAGTTCTCACCGGAAATGTACCGGAGCATGCTGGCGTCCGCAGGCTACACTCCCGGCGCCTTCAAGCAGGCGCTCAGGGATGATCTCGTTCTGAACCAACTGCGCGCGGGATTGACCGGCAGCGATTTCGCGACCCCCGCTGAGCTGGCGCTGAACGCCCGGGTGCTTGCCGAACGGCGTGATATTCGTTACCTGACCATTCCGCTGGAGCCGTTTCTGGCCGCATCGGAGCCCGCTACCGCCGAGGTAGCGGCCTGGTACCGTGCCAACGAGGAACGCTTCATGAGTCCCGAGTCGGTGGAGCTGGATTACGTGGAGTTGGCCCTGGAGGACTTTCGTGAGCCGGTGGCGGAACGTGACCTCGAGGAGGAATACCGGATCGAGGTTGACAGCTATCAATACCAGACCGAGAACCGTGTTGCGCACATCCTCCTGGAGCGGGCCAGCGGCGAATCCGCGGATGACTACGCCGGGCGTATAGCAGCGGCGCAGGCGGCATTGGCCGCAGGGCAGGATTTCGCTGCAGTGGCAGCAGAGCTGTCCGATGATGTCGGTTCGGCCAGCAATGGTGGTGATCTCGGCTTCAGCGCCGGCGACGCGTTTCCGGAGGAAATGGAGGCTGCGATTGCCCAGCTGGAGATCGACGTGATTTCCGAGCCGGTGGTGACTGAGGCCGGCACTCACATCCTGCTGGTGACAGAACGTCGCGAGGCCGATCCGCCGACTCTTGCGGAACTTCGGCCGCAGCTGGAATTGCGCTTGCAGGATCGCCAGGCTCGGGTCGCTCTGTTACTGGCGGTGGAGCGTCTGCGTGATCTCGTCTTTACCGCGAGCGACCTGTCACGCCCGGCGGAAGAGCTGGGCCTGGAAGTCAAACGCAGTGAGCCGGTTACCCGTGACCAGCAGACTGGCCCGCTGGCTGCGCCCGGGATTCTCCGCGCCGCCTTCTCGGAAGATGTTCTCGGACTGGGCCACAACAGTGAAGTCGTGGAGCTTGGCGGTGACCGTTTTATGGCCGTGAACCTGCATCGGCACAACAAGCCTGAGCTCCAGCCACTCGAGGCAGTAGAGGCAGCTATCGTGGCGGATCTTACCCGGGAGCGGGCGCGAGAGGCGCTGCAACGCGCTGCCGAGGAGGCAGTGGTGGCAGTCGCCGCGGGCACTGAGACCATGGAGGCCCTGGCGCTGCGGGAAGGTTATGACTGGCAGGTCGAGCTCGGTGCGCGTCGCGACAACAGCACTGTCCCGGCGCCGGTACTGCAGCGCGCCTTCACTCTGCCGGCACCTGCCTCAAACCCGGTGGTCGATTACGTTCTCCAAACATCCGGCGATGCCCAGGTGTTGCAGCTGGTACGCGTAGAGCCCGGTGAGCTGGCTGGTCTGCCTCCGGAGCAGCAGCGCACTCTGCGACAGCGCATAGCGGGCGAGTTCGGGGCCGTATTGCAGACCGAGCACGAACAGGGCCTGCGCACCGCCGCCGAGATTTCCGTTCTTTGATGTAGCCCGACAGGACGCTGACTGACACCATGGCCAGACGAATTCTTACGCTCAACCAGATTTCGGTGAAAGGCTTGGAGCGCCTGCCGCGCGAAGGCTATGAGATCGCCAGCGAGTTTACTCACCCGGATGCCATCCTCCTGCGCAGCCACACTCTGCAGGCCTCTGATATTGCCGATTCAGTGCTGGCAATTGCCCGCGCCGGCGCCGGGGTCAACAATATCCCGGTGGCGGAGTGCACCCGCCGTGGCGTACCCGTATTCAACTCCCCGGGCGCCAATGCCAACGCGGTCAAGGAGCTGGTGGCCGCCGGTCTCCTGCTGGGTTCCCGAGGCATTGTAGAGGGTCTGGCCTACGTCGACGGGCTTGCCGGCAGCACTGATGCCGCAGAATTGCACCGCACCCTGGAAGCGAACAAAAAACATTTCAAGGGTAACGAACTGCGCGGCAAAACTCTGGGCATCGTTGGCCTCGGCGCGATCGGCTCCCTGGTTGCGGACATGGCCCTGACTCTGGGCATGGACGTGATCGGTTACGACCCGGCGCTGTCAGTGGACGCGGCCTGGCGCCTGTCCAGCCAGGTGCGCAAAGCGGATACGCTGTCCGCGGTATTTACCCGCAGCGACTACGTCACCCTGCATCTGCCGGCGCTGGAGTCGACCCGCGCCCTGGTCAACGCCGAGCTACTGAGCGCGATGCCGGCTCATGCCTGCCTGCTGAACTTTGCCCGCCAGGAAATCGTCGACGAAAAAGCGCTGTTGGGGGCCCTGGAACGCGGCCAACTGCGCAAGTACATCGCCGACTTTCCCAGCCCCGCCCTGATCGGACGCAAGGACGTTGTCCTCCTGCCGCACATCGGCGCCAGCACGGACGAGGCCGAAGACAACTGCGCCATCATGGCCGCAGACCAGCTCCGGGACTTTCTCGAGAACGGCAATATCCGCAACGCGGTGAATTTCCCCACCCTGCAGTTGGAACGTGCAGGTGGCTGTCGCCTGGCGGTAACCAACTCCAACGTGCCGAAGATCCTCGGCAGTGTGCTCTCCATTCTTGCGGAGCTGAATATCAACGTTGTCGATATGCTGAACAAGAGCAGGGAAGATATTGCCTATAATCTGATCGATATGGATATCTGCCCCGCTGAGTCAAGCTTGGCATCCATGCGTGCGCTGGACGGCGTAATCAATGTCAGGGTGATTCCCTAGCCCGGTAAGGCCGGGGTCGCCCTTCGGAACTTGAGGCCAGGACCATGGCTGACCCCATCGACACCCTCGCGAAACAGGCCCGCAATTTCGACAACCCTCCATTGGAGCGCTGGCATCCGCCCTTATCCGGGGACATCGATATCCGCATTGCCGCGGATGGCAGCTGGTATCACGAGGGCCGGATTATCGCCCGTGAGGCAATCGTGCGCCTGTTTGCCAGCATCCTGCGGCGGGAGGAGGACGGAGACTACTATCTGGTCACGCCGGGGGAGAAGTGGCGGGTCACAGTTGAACTGCACCCACTGATCGTCACCGAGGTCGACCGGCGCGAAGAATCCGGCGGGCCGCTGCTGGTTGCGCGTCTGAACACCGGCCGCGAAGTTCCCATCGACGGGGATCACCCTCTTTTTCTTGAGCCCGCCGTTGGCGATGTCGCTGCAATTACCCTGCCGCACGGACTCAGTGCGCTGCTCTCCCGTGCGGCCTGGTATCGCTTGGTGGATAGTGCTGAGGAAAGGGAAGGGCGCCTGCAGATTGCCAGTGCCGGACATTGGTTCCCGCTGCAGTGAGCTGCAGCGGGGGCGAGAGATTTACATATTCGGGTAATTCGGCCCGCCAAAGCCTTCCGGGGTAACCCAGACGATATTCTGCGCGGGGTCCTTGATGTCACAGGTCTTGCAGTGCACGCAGTTCTGGGCGTTGATCTGGAACCGCTGGCCCTTGGCATCCTCCACGATTTCATACACGCCTGCCGGGCAGTAGCGCTGGGCAGGTTCATCGTACTGCGGCAGGTTCTCGTCCAGCGGTATGTTCGGGTCGATAAGGGTTAGATGGCAGGGCTGATCTTCCTCGTGGTTGGTGTTGGAGAGAAAAACCGAGGACAGGCGATCGAAGCTGATCTTGTTGTCCGGCTTCGGGTAGTCCGGCTTCTTGCTCTCGCTGGCCAGCTTCAGGGTGGCGTGATCGGGCACCGTGTCATTGAGGGTGAACGGGAGCTTGCCGCCAAAGATGTTCTGCTCGATCCAGACCATGGCCGAGCCGAACAGGAAGCCGAACTTGTGCATGAACCCGCTGAAGTTGCGGGTGGTGTACAGCTCTTCGTGGAGCCAGGAGTTTTCCACCTTGTCGGCAAACCCTGTCAAATCCGCCGGGGCCGACTCGCCCTGGGCGAGCGCCTCTACAACAGCCTCGGCTGCGAGCATGCCACTCTTCATGGCCGTGTGATTACCCTTGATCTTCACCGCGTTGAGCGTGCCGGCGTCACAGCCTATGAGGAGACCGCCGGGAAAGTGCATTCTCGGCAGGGAGTTGAGACCGCCCTTGGCAATGGCACGGGCCCCGTAGCCGATGCGTGAGCCACCCTCCAGATATTTCAGGGTTTCCGGGTGGTGTTTCCAGCGCTGGAACTCCGCGAAGGGGTTCAGGTGCGGATTGCTGTAATTGAGGTCGGTGATCAAGCCCAGGTAAACCTGGTTGTTTTCCGCGTGGTAGAGGAAGGCGCCCCCGCTGGCGCCGTTTTCCTGCAGCGGCCAACCCAGTCCATGAACCACCAGTCCTTCCTGATGCTTGTCCGCGGGAATCTCCCAGATTTCCTTGATACCGATGCCGTAGTGCTGGGGATCCTTACCCTGGTTCAGGTCGAACTGGCGGATCAGCTGCTTGCCCAGGTGTCCGCGACAACCCTCAGCGAACAGGGTGTATTTCGCATGCAGTTCCATGCCCGGTGTGTAGCTATCCTTTTTCTCGCCATCGGCGGCAATGCCCATGTCGCCGGTTGCGATGCCCTTGACCCGGCCGTCGGCGTGGAACAGGACCTCTGCGGCGGCGAAGCCGGGGTAGACCTCAACACCCAGGTTCTCGGCTTGCTCTGCCAGCCAGCGGCAGACATTACCCATGGACACAATGTAGTTGCCTTCATTATGGGTGGGTCTGGGAATCATGAAGTTGGGCAGCTTGATCGCTTTTTCGGCGCTGGTGTAGAAGAAGAAGCGGTCTTCGGTAACCTCAGTGGGCAGCGGTGCGCCCATTTCCTTCCAGGTTGGAAACAGTTCCGCCAGGGCGCGCGGCTCCAGCACCGCGCCAGAGAGAATGTGCGCGCCAACCTCGGAACCCTTTTCGACGACGCAGACAGTGACCTCGCGTTCCTGCTCCTGGGCCAATTGCATGATGCGACAGGCAGCGGACAGGCCCGCAGGCCCGGCGCCAACAATCACCACGTCAAATTCCATTGATTCACGTTCCACGGCAGCATCCTCTGGTTGCGGGGGCAGGCAGGTATTGAATTAATCTGATAAAAGTCCTGCAAGTATATAATTTTCAAAGGTTAAAGGCCATCAACGGGATGGATGTTGGATATCCAGCTTGTGTCCGCTCTGGTTTATTTTGCTGTCACCTGACGCTCTTGACCTCCCGTGGCTTTGGCGGCAACATAGCCGCCCGAACTCAATCCAGTGGTCTGCCTCTAGCGGTCCGACCCCTGTAACCCACCCGAAGCTAGCGTTGGAAATCCTATGAAGGTTCTTGTTGCCGTTAAGCGCGTCGTTGACTATAACGTCAAGGTTCGCGCCAAAGGCGATGGCAGTGACGTTGATCTGAATAACGTCAAAATGGCCATCAACCCGTTCTGTGAAATAGCCGTCGAGGAAGCCGTGCGCCTGAAGGAAGCCGGCGTTGCCACCGAGGTTATCGCCGTGTCCGTGGGCGAGAAGCCCTGCCAGGAGCAGATCCGGACTGCTCTGGCCCTGGGCGCCGACCGCGGCATTCATGTGGAGACGGAAGGGCGCGTAGAGCCCCTGGTGGTGGCCAAGCTGCTGAAGGGCGTGGTCGAGAAAGAGCAGCCCCAGCTGGTCATCCTCGGCAAGCAGTCCATCGACGGCGACAACAACCAGACCGGACAGATGCTGGGCGCGTTGTGCAATATGCCGCAGGGAACTTTTGCCTCTGAAATCAAAGTAGAAGGAGATAAACTTAATGTAATACGTGAGGTTGATGGTGGCCTGCAGACCATTAGCCTGACCTTGCCTGCGATCGTTACCACAGACCTGCGTCTGAACGAGCCACGCTACGCTTCGCTGCCCAATATCATGAAGGCGAAGAAGAAGCAGCTGGATGTCTTTACCCCCGCCGACCTGGGTGTCGAAGTCACCAAACACCTGACCCAGCTCAAGGTTGAGCCGCCGCCCGAGCGCAAGGCTGGCATCAAGGTCGAGGATGTCGCCCAGCTGGTCGACAAATTGAAGAACGAGGCGAAGGTAATCTCATGAGCACACTGGTTATTGCAGAACACGACAACAGCAGCCTCAAGCCCGCGACTCTCAACGCGGTCGCGGCTGCCCAGGCCATGGGCGCAGATATCGACATCCTGGTGGCTGGCGCCAACTGCAGCGCCGTCGCCGATCAGGCCGCGGCGGTGCCCGGAATCGGCAAGGTGCTGCTGGCGGACAATGCCGCCTATGAGCACCAGCTGGCGGAGAATGTCAGCCTGCTGATCGCCGAAGCGGCGGCAGACTACGACAATATCATCGCTCCCTCGACCAGTAACGGCAAGAATACCCTGCCGCGGGTCGCGGCCCTGCTGGACGTCGCCCAGATCTCCGACATTATCTCGGTTGAATCCGCCGATACATTCAAGCGCCCGGTTTATGCCGGCAATGTCATTGCCACGGTTCAGACCGCCGATGCCAAGAGAGTCATCACTGTGCGTACTACCGCGTTCGATGCGGCCCCGGCCGAGGGTGGCTCAGCGACAGTCGAAACCTTGTCTGCCGTACATGACGCAGGGATCTCCGTCTTTGTAGGCGAGGAAGTGGCGGTGTCCGATCGTCCAGAGCTGACCGCCGCACCGGTTGTTATCTCCGGCGGCCGCGGGATGCAGAATGGCGAGAATTTCAAACTGCTGGAGGGAATCGCAGACAAGCTTGGCGCTGCGATTGGCGCCTCGCGCGCGGCGGTGGATGCCGGCTTTGTTCCCAACGACATGCAGGTGGGTCAGACCGGCAAGATCGTGGCCCCGGATCTCTACATTGCTGTTGGTATTTCAGGCGCGATCCAGCACTTGGCAGGCATGAAGGACTCCAAGGTGATTGTCGCCATCAACAAGGATGAGGACGCCCCGATTTTCCAGGTGGCAGACTACGGTCTGGTCGCGGACCTGTTCAATGCACTGCCGGAGCTCGAAGCTGCGCTCTGAGTAAGCGCGGTAGGCAGCAAAAGGCCGGCTTAATGCCGGCTTTTTTGTGCCCGCTGCAAAAGTGGCGGCTCGCGCCTTAGCTGCGCCGCCGAAACAGCGGCTGGGGCTCGTCGATGGCTCCCTGGTAGTGCTCGGAGAAGATATCCAGCTGTCTCAGGCCCTCTTCGAGACGGGATTCATCGTTGAACTGGAAGGCGTCAAAGCCACAGCGGCGCAGATAGTGCAGCTGGTCCGGCAGGAATTCTCCCACCGCTCGCAGCTCGCCCTGGTAGCCGCGCTGACGTAGCTCCCGCGCATAGGAAAATCCGCGCCCATCGGTAAACAGCGGGAAATTCACCGCGACCAGGCTGATCGCAGCGAGCATCGGCAGCAGCTCATTGATGCCGTCGCCGGGTTCAATTTGCACGGCGGAGCCAGTTTTCTCGGCTAGAGCCTGCCACTGATTCAGGGTGGGCAGGTGCGACTCGGGGGCGACAGGGGCATCGGCCGCCGGTGGCAGCCACGTGTCGCTGCTGATCTGGCCCTGCCTAATGAGTCTTGACATAGACCCGCTCCTTGAAGGGTTCAATACCGACCCGGTTGTAGGTTTGCAGGAAGGTTTCCTCCTCCTGCCGCAGGCTCACATAGGTGTCGAGGATATTGTCGACCACATCCGGAACGTCCTCCTGGCTGAAGGAGGGTCCGAGGATCTTGCCGATGGCGGCCTGCTTGGACTGGCTGCCGCCAAGGCTGATCTGGTAGAACTCGGCGCCCTTTTTGTCGACGCCGAGGATGCCAATGTGGCCGATGTGGTGGTGGCCGCAGGCGTTCATGCAGCCGCTGATGTTGAGCTCGATAGGCCCCAGGTCGTACAGGTAGTCAAGATCCTCGAAGCGCGCCTGGATGGCCTCCGCAACGGGGATGGACTTGGCATTGGCCAGTGAGCAGTAGTCGCCGCCGGGACAGCAGATGACGTCGGTGATATAGCCGATATTCGGCGTCGCCAGGCCAGCAGCCTGGAGCTGCTGCCACAGTGTATAGAGCTCGCTCGCCGCCACATCCGCCAGCACCATGTTCTGCTGGTGGGTGGTGCGCAGTTCGCCGAAAGAAAAACTGTCCGCCAGGTCCGCCAGCAGTTCCAGTTGACGGTCGGTGACATCACCGGGGGCGACACCGGTTGCCTTCAGCGAGATGGAGACGGCGCGGTAGCCAGGGACCCGGTGAGCCAGGGTGTTGCGGGCGACCCAGTTGCCAAAGATAGGTTCTGCCGCGCAGCGGGCTTGCAGAGCCGCTGCCGCCGCCTCCCCATCCAGTTCGACGTAGGGCGGCGCGGTGAAGAAGGATTTGGCGCGCGCGATTTCCTCCTCCGTGAGGGTACCGGGGCCGTCTTTCACCAGCGCCCATTCGTGCTCGACCGCATCCCGGAAGGCCTCGACACCCATGGCCTTGACCAGAATCTTGATCCGCGCCTTGTACTTGTTGTCGCGGCGGCCGTGTTGGTTGTAAACCCGCAGGATCGCCTCGAGGTAGGTGAGGAGGTGGCGCTTTTCCAGCCATTCATTGATCACCGAGCCAATCACCGGGGTGCGCCCGAGGCCGCCACCGGCCAGCACCTTGAAGCCGTATTCACCGGCGTCGTTGGCCAGTAGCTCAACCCCGATATCGTGAGCGTGGATGGCGGCGCGATCCTGCTCGCTGGCGCAGACCGCGATCTTGAACTTGCGCGGCAGAAAGGCAAATTCCGGGTGCAGTGTGGACCACTGGCGGATGATTTCGCACCAGGGACGCGGGTCCTCCCACTCGTCGGCGGCAACCCCCCGCGAACTGGTCGGTGGTGGTGTTGCGGATGCAGTTGCCGCTGGTCTGGATCGCGTGCATCTGGACGCTGGCAAGCTCCGCCAGGATGTCTGGCACCTCTTCCAGTTGCGGCCAGTTCAGCTGGATGTTCTGCCGCGTGCTGACGTGGGCATAGCCCTTGTCATAGTGGCGGCTGATATGTGCAAGCTTGCGCAACTGGGCGCTGGATAGCAGGCCGTAAGGCACGGCGATGCGCAGCATGGGCGCCAGGCGCTGCACGTACAGGCCGTTCTGCAGACGCAGCGGCAGGAACTCGGCGGCGCTCAGTTCGCCGGCCAGGTAGCGCCGGGTCTGGTCGCGAAACTGGGCCACGCGCTCATCGACAATGCGCTGGTCATACTGGTCGTAAAGGTACATCAAGAGGTCCTGTGATATGCGGGGGTGCATTTTACGGAGGCGCTACCTTACCAGAAAATCAGGGTGACGATTTATGCTGATTCTGCATAAGTTTAGAACTCACCCGGAGCAGCGGGATGGGCTGCGATCGCGGAATTTCCTGATATAATCCCGTTGCAGGAAACGCCGGCTGAAAGCCGGCTCCACCCCCCCCCAGACGAGGAGCCCCCGCATGTCCGGTTCAACCGATAAAGACGACGGCATGGCCGATGCCATTGCCGCCACCGCCATCATCACCGTTGTAGTAGTTGCAGCCTGCCTCTGGCTGGCAGGAATGCCCACCTAGGATGCGGTTTTCAGTACCAGTTGTACGATGATCACCACCGCTGCAATAAACAGCAGGGTAAAAATCAGGCCGGCGGCGATAAACACACCCGCCTTGCCCTGTTTGAAGTCCCGCTCCCGATTACGACTGCTCTGAACACCCAGCCCCGCGGCAAATACGCTGCTGATCACATGCCAGGGTCGCATGCGGTTTGTCGCAGGTTCCGGGTTCTCCGCTTCCTCCGCTGACGGAGCGCGCTCTGCTTCGGGGTGTTCAGACATCATTCTCCTCCAGGTTAACCAGTTGCGGCGGCGTTGCCGATACTCAGTAGTCCAGCACCGGGGCCAGCCAGCGCTCAACTTCGGCAATACTCATGCCCTTGCGCCCGGCTACATCCGCTACCTGGTCGCGGCCGATCTTGCCGACTGCAAAATAGCGTGCCTCGGGGTGGGAGAAGTAAAACCCGCTGACCGACGAGGCCGGCGACATGGCGAAACTCTCTGAAAGCGTGACCCCGCAGTTCCCCGGCGCCTGCAACAGGTCGAAGAGGGTGGCTTTCTCGGTGTGATCCGGGCAGGCCGGGTAGCCTGGCGCCGGCCGGATGCCGCGATACTTCTCCCGGATCAGTTGCTCGTTGCTCAGCGTTTCATCCGGCGCATAGCCCCACAGTTCCGTGCGTACCCAGCGATGCAGGTGCTCGGCAAAGGCCTCGGCCAGACGGTCGGCGAGAGCCTTTACCAGAATACTGTTGTAGTCGTCGTGTTCGGCCAGGAAACGGTCCGAGAGTTCGTCGACGCCGTGGCCGGTGGTGACGCAGAAAGCGCCGACGTAGTCCGGTGCCGCACCGGCCGGCGCTACGTAGTCCGCGAGGCAGAAGTTGGGCTCGCCATTGGGCTTGTCCATCTGCTGCCGCAGGTGGTGCAGGGTGGCGATGACGTCGCTGCGGGACTCATCCGCGAACAGGTCGATATCATCGCTGCCGTTGCGCACCGCAGGCCAGAAACCGAGGGTGGCGCGGGCGGTTATCAGTTTTTCGTCGATGATTTTCCGCAGCATCGCCTGGGCATCCGCGAACAGTTCCCGGGCCTGCTCGCCCACGACCTCATCCTCGAGGATTTTCGGATATTTCCCCGCCAGTTCCCAGGAAATGAAAAACGGCGTCCAGTCAATTACTTCCACCAGTTGCTGCAGCGGGAAGTCGTCCAGCACCCGGGTCCCGATGAAGCTCGGCTGTGGCGGTGTGTAGGTATCCCAGTCCAATGCCGCCGCCTGCCCCACTGCCTCAGGGTAGGGGAGCTGCCGGGTGCGCGGCTGGCGGTTCGCGACGCGCTCGCGGACGGCGGTGTACTCGCTGCGCCGCTCGGCAACGTATTTCGGTTTGCCCAGGCCCATGAGCGCAGTGGCTACCGACACGCTGCGTGAGGCATCTGGCACGTAGACCACCAGGTCATTCTGGTAGCGCGGTTCGATCTTCACCGCTGTGTGCGCCTTGGAGGTTGTGGCGCCGCCGATCATGAGGGGTACCTGAAAGTCCTGCCGCTGCATCTCGCTGGCCACGTGCACCATCTCATCAAGGGAGGGCGTGATCAGGCCCGAGAGACCGATGATATCCACGTTCTCTTCCCGCGCCACCGAGAGAATTTTTTCACAGTGGACCATCACCCCGAGGTCGATGACTTCGAAATTATTGCACTGCAAGACCACGCCGACGATGTTCTTGCCGATATCGTGGACGTCGCCCTTGACCGTGGCCATCAGGATCTTGCCGTTGGTCTGGTTGCTGTCGGTTTTTTCTTCCTCGATGTAGGGCTGCAGGTAGGCCACGGCCTGCTTCATCACCCGCGCGCTCTTCACCACCTGAGGCAGGAACATCTTGCCTTCCCCGAACAGGTCGCCGACCACGTTCATGCCGTCCATCAGCGGGCCTTCGATGACCTCGATCGGGTGCTCGAAGAGCTGCCGGGCCTCCTCGGCGTCGTCAAGAATGAAGCTCTTGATGCCCTTGACCAGGGCGTGTTCGATGCGCTTGCCGACCGGCTTCTCGCGCCAGCTGAGGTCCTCCACGCGGGCGCTTCCGGTGCCGCTGTCGCGCCAGGTCTCCGCCAACTCCAGCAACCGTTCGGTGCCATCGTTGCGGCGGTTGAGGATGACGTCCTCGACCGCATCGCGCAGTTCTCCCGGCAGCTGATCATAGACCGCCAGCTGACCGGCGTTGACAATGCCCATGTTCATGCCGGCGCGGATGGCGTGGTAGAGGAACACCGAGTGGATGGCCTCGCGGACGACATTGTTGCCGCGGAAGGAAAAAGACACATTGGAGACGCCCCCGGAGATCAGGGCGCCGGGCAACTGGTCGCGGATCCAGCGCGTGGCCTCGATAAATTCCACGGCGTAGTTGTTGTGTTCGTCTATCCCGGTGGCGACCGCGAAAATATTCGGGTCGAAGATGATGTCGTTGGGATTAAAACCCACCGTATTCACCAGCAGATCCCAGGAACGCTGGCAGATCGCTTTGCGCCGTTCCAGGTTGTCGGCCTGGCCGTCCTCGTCGAAAGCCATGACCACCACCGCGGCGCCGTAGCGTTTGCACAGGGTCGCCTGCTCGATGAATTCGGCTTCCCCGGCCTTGAGGCTGATGGAATTCACCACCGGCTTGCCCTGGATGCAGCGCAGGCCGGCCTCGATCACCGACCAGCGCGAAGAGTCGACCATGATTGGCACCCGGGAGATATCCGGCTCCGAGGCCACCAGATTCAGGAAAGTCACCATCGCCTCTTCGGCGTCCAGCATGCCCTCATCCATATTGATATCGATGATCTGGGCGCCGTCCTCCACCTGTACCCGGGCCACGTCCAGGGCGGCCTCGTAGTTGCCGTCCAGCACCAGGCGCTTGAAGCGGGCGGAGCCGGTGACGTTGCAACGTTCACCCACGTTCACAAACAGGCTGTCAGCGCCGATATTGAACGGCTCCAGACCACTGAGGCGGCACGCCGGGGGGCGCTGGGGCAGGGCGCGCGGGGCAATGTCACGCACCGCCCGGCTGATGGCTTCGATGTGATGGGGCGTGGTACCGCAGCAGCCTCCGGCGAGATTGAGGAAGCCGCGCTCAGCAAAGCCGCGAAAGTCCGCGTACATGTCGTCGGGGGTTTCATCGTACTCGCCAAAGGCGTTGGGCAGGCCGGCGTTGAGATGGGCGCTGAAGTAACATTCGGCGGCGTTGGCCAGCTCTTCCAGGAAGGGCCGGATTTCCTTGAAACGGCGACCGCAGTTGCTGCCCACGATCAAGGGCTTCGCGTGGGCGACGGCGTTCCAGAACGCCTCCGGGCTCTGGCCCGAGAGTACCCGGCCACTGGTGTCCGGGAAGGTCACGGAAATCATCAGAGGCAGTTCGGTGCCCAGTTCCTCGAACACCGACTGCACGGCAAAAATCGCCGCTTTGGCGTTGAGCGTGTCGAACACGGTTTCAATGAGGATGAGGTCGACGCCGCCCTCGATCAGGGCACGCGTGGCCGCGGCATAGTCCTCTTGCAGCTCCGCGAAGTAGATATTGCGTGCGCCGGGATCATTCACGTCCGGGGAAATGGAGGCCGTGCGCGGGGTGGGGCCGAGAATGCCGGCCACATAGCGGGGCTTTTCCGGCTCCCTGGTGGTCAGTTCGTCTGCCACCTGGCGGGCAATACGGGCGCCGGCCAGATTGAGTTCGGCGGCCAGTTCTGACAGGTCGTAATCACCCTGGGCAACTGCGGTGCTGTTGAAGGTGTTGGTGCCGATGATGTCGGCGCCGGCTTCCAGATAGCGGCGATGGATGCGGGCAATAATGTCGGGGCGGGTCAGGGACAGTAGATCGTTATTGCCCTTCAGGTCTCCCGGATGGGCACGAAAGCGCTCTCCGCGATAGTCGGCCTCCTGCAGCTCCTCGGCCTGAATCATGGTCCCCATGGCGCCATCCAAAATCAGGATGCGCTGTCGCAGCGCAAGCGCCAGTGGGTGATTGGAGAGGCTGTCCGGATCCATGGGTCGTTCCTGTAAAAAAGCCCACAATTCTAACAGATTAGGCGTGGCTTTGGCTGCGCTCGAATGAGATCTCGCACTCTCCCGGGGAAGTTTGGTAGAATACCCGACCAATTTAGTCGGAATGGAACAGGGTCATGGTCACCATTACGGAATCGGCTCAGGGTTATCTCGCCGAACTGCTGACCAAGCAGGAGGAAGCACTGGGTGTGCGGGTCTTTATCAACCAGCCGGGAACGCCAAAAGCGGAGACCTGCATCGCCTACTGCCGCGAGGACGATATTCAGGAAGGGGACGAGAAACAGACGTTCGGCGAACTCGACGCCTGGTTTGACGCCCGCAGTCTGCCGTTTCTCGAGGATGCTCTTGTCGACTACGCGAAGGATCGCATGGGCGGCCAGCTGACCATCAAGGCGCCCAATGCCAAACTGCCCCGGGTGGATGAGAACAGCCCCCTGGAAGACCGCATCAACTACATACTTTACAACGAGGTGAATCCATCTCTCGCTGCCCATGGTGGCGAAGTCAGCCTGGTGGAAATCACCGAGGACCCCTATGCCATCCTCAAATTTGGCGGCGGTTGCCAGGGCTGCGGCATGGTCGACCAGACGCTGAAGGGCGGAGTTGAGAAAACCCTCCTGGAGCAGCTACCCGAGCTCAAGGGTGTGCGCGACAGCACTGACCACACGGATCGCAGCCAGGCCTATTACTAGGCGCTCAGGCGACGCGGCAGCACCTCCTTCAGGCTCGCACGCAGGGCGCGGAGGCAAGCCTCGGTTTCCTCCCAGCCAATGCAGCCGTCGGTGACCGACACTCCGTACTGCAGATCGGCCAGGTTCTCTGGTATGGGCTGATTGCCAGCGTTGATATTGCTTTCAATCATCAGACCGATGATTGAGCGGTTGCCCTCCGCAATCTGGCTACCCACGTTTTCCACCACCAGCGGCTGCAACTCAGGCTGTTTGCTGGAGTTGGCGTGGCTGCAGTCGACCATGATGTTCTGGGCAACGGCCGCTTTCGCCAGTGCCTCTTCGCACAAGCGGATATTCACGGAGTCATAATTCGGACCATTGCTGCCACCGCGCAGGACAATGTGGCCGTAGCGGTTGCCGCGAGTCGTAATTACCGAGACCTCCCCCTCGCCGTTGATGCCCAGAAAACGGTGCGGCTTGGCCACCGAGTTGAGGGCGTTGCTGGCGACAGTCAGGCCGCCGTCGGTTCCGTTTTTGAAGCCCACTGCAGAAGAGAGTCCACTGGCCATCTCCCGGTGAGTCTGAGATTCCGTGGTGCGGGCACCGATGGCAGACCAGCTGATCAGATCCTGCAGGTACTGCGGGGAAATCGGGTCCAGCGCCTCGGTGGCGGTGGGGAGGCCGAGTTCCAGGATATCCAGCAGGAGCTGGCGACCGATGTGCAGGCCCTCCTCGATTTTAAAAGAGTCGTCCAGGCGGGGGTCATTAATGAGCCCTTTCCAGCCCACAGTGGTGCGTGGCTTCTCGAAATAGACGCG
>JBGTGB010000355.1:0-16454 GCA_041746975.1 Haliea sp.
CGGGGCCTCCGCGGCGGGGACCAGCATTCTGAACGCCAGCCACTTGCCGTCCGGTGACCACGCCAGGTTGGCGGGCGCGTGGGGCCCCCGGGTCAGCTGGCGGTGCTGGCCGGAGTCCAGCCAGCACCGCCAGCAGGGCAACCCCTGACGTCACCAGGCTTCTCGCTCCCGTAATCATTACGTCTACCAGGCAAAAAATCCGTTAAACTACGCGGCCTATGCCGCCATACAGCTGATCATTATGGACAACCCCCTACTGGAAAAGAACACCCTGCCGCCCTTTTCGGCCATTCGTCCCGAGCACGTGCTGCCTGCGATCAGCTCGCTGCTCGAGCGCAACAAGCGTCGGATCGGGGAGCTGTTGGCTGCGCCGGGGCCGCACAGCTGGGAATCCCTGATCCAGCCGATCGAGGATATGGAAGACGAGGTGGCGCAGTGCTGGTCACCGGTCGGCCATCTCAACGGCGTACTCAACAGCGAAGCCCTGCGTGAAGCCTACAACGCCTGCCTGCCCCTGCTGTCCGAGTACCAGACCTGGATGGGTCAGAACACGGCATTGTACGCGGCCTATACCGAGCTGGCCGGGCGCGGTGACTTTCCCGACCTGCCCCAAGCCAGGCAAAAGGCCGTCAATAACGCCCTGCGGGACTTCAGACTCGCGGGCGTGGCCCTGCCGGCAGCGGAGAAGCAGCGCTACGGCGAACTGCAGCAGCGCCTGTCGGAGCTCGGCAGCCGCTTTTCCGACAATGTCCTCGACGCCACCAACGCCTGGACCAAACAGGTCACGGCCGAACAGCTGGCGGGCCTCCCGGCCACAGCGCTGGCCAGTGCGCGCCAGGCTGCGGAACAGAAGGGTCTGGACGGCTGTCTGCTGACGCTTGAGTACCCCTCGGTTTACCCCGTACTCACCTATTGCGATGACCGGGCTCTGCGACAAGAGGTGTACACGGCGAACGTCACCCGCGCCTCGGAAATCGGCCCCGACGCAGGCCGCTTCGACAATTCGGATTTGATAACCGAAATTCTTGGTCTGCGCCAGGAGCTGGCTGCGCTGCTGGGTTTTGCCAGCTACGCGGAACTGTCCCTGGCCACCAAAATGGCGGATTCTCCGGAACAGGTCATCGAGTTCCTGTCCCAGCTGGCCGCCCGCTCGCGGCCGCAGGCGCAGCAGGAGTGGCGGGAGTTGTGTGAGTTCGCCGCCGCGGAGCACGGGCTGAAAGACCTCAAACCCTGGGACGTGGCCTACTACAGTGAACAGCTGCGCCAGCGTACCTATCAGGTATCGCAGGAGGAAATACGCCCCTACCTGCCGGTGAACCGGGTCCTGGCGGGCCTTTTTGAGGTGGTACAGCGGCTCTATGGAGTCCAGGTCGAGGAGCTGAGCGACTTCGACACCTACCACCCCAATGCGCGCCTGTTCGAGATACGTCAGGGCGGGGAGGCCCTGGCTCGCTTTTATCTGGACCTCTACGCCCGCAGTCACAAGCAGGGCGGCGCCTGGATGGACAGCTGCCGGGTGCGCCGGCTGCGTGGCGGCGAGCTGCAGCTGCCGGTCGCCTACCTGGTCTGCAACTTTACCGCACCCGTGGGCACCCAGCCCGCCCTGCTCACCGAAGACGAGATGATTACCCTGTTCCACGAGTTTGGTCATGGCCTGCACCACATGTTGACCCAACAACAGGTATCCGCGGTTTCCGGTATCAACGGCGTGGCCTGGGATGCAGTGGAACTCCCCAGCCAGTTCCTGGAAAACTGGTGCCACCAGCCCGAGGCGCTGGGCTTTATCTCCGGGCACGAAACCAGTGGCGAATCACTGCCAGCGACCTTACTGGAAAAGATGCTGGCGGCGAAGAACTTCCAGTCCGGCATGCAGATGGTCCGGCAGCTGGAATTCGCCCTGTTCGATTTCCGTCTGCACCAGCTTTGGGGTCAGCCTGATGTAACTGTGCAGGGGCTGCTGGATGAGGTGCGAGCAGAGGTGGCGGTGATTCCCGCCATCGCCGAAAACCGCTTCCAGAATGGCTTTGGCCATATTTTTGGGGGCGGCTATGCCGCTGGCTACTACAGCTACAAATGGGCAGAAGTTCTGTCAGCAGACGCTTTTGCGCGCTTTGAGGAGGAAGGAATATTCAACCCGCAGACGGGTCTGGAGTTTCGCCGCCATATTCTCGAGGCGGGCGGTTCGCAGGATGCCATGAGTCTGTTTGTAGCGTTTCGCGGTCGCGAGCCGGATATCGAACCGCTGCTGCGGCACAGCGGCATCGCCGCCTGAAGCGGCAGACATTGAATCAGGGCTTGCGCCAGCTGGCGCAGCCCTTTTGGCCCGGGCCGGAGGCTACGCAGAGCTCGATCTCCCGCAGGTCGTCAGTGGCAGACAGCAGCAACAGCTGCTGCAGCAGATAACTGGAGAATTCTTCAACCGTGGCGTTGCACAAAGGTAGAACGCGCGTGTCCGCCTGCAGGAACAGCATTTCCTCGCCGCCGAAGTACACCCGATAGTAGTCGCCGTCTTCCTCGATGCTCTGGAACGGCGAATCCGCCGCCAGGATCAGGTACTCGTCAAGAGCATCGCAGAGGGACTTGAGGCGGCGCTTGTAGACGTTGTAATCCGCCGCAAAACCATTGTCGCCCATCGGCGCGACGATCTTGGCGGAAACCGAGTAATTGTGCCCGTGCAGGCGCTCCCGCTCGGTGGCGGAGAAAATGGTGAAATGCGCGGCGGAAAACTTGTGGCTCTCCTTGTCGATGTACAGCGTAGTGAGACGCTCCATAGGATGATTCCAGCCAGTTGCGGGGAAATGATTGTCCCGAGAGTACGCACAATAGGCAAGAGCAGACCGCTGCGGCACGATATACTCCGGCTGGGCGGAGGGCTTGCAGACCCGCTCACGCAAACTAAAACAGCCGCGGGCGCGTAATACGTAGTAGCCGATTCAAGCACAACAATGGGGGTTGCATGCACACTGCAATAATCACCGGCGCCAGCGTCGGCATCGGTCGCGCTACGGCGCAACGTTTTCTGGGCATGGGGTATCGCGTCTATAACCTCTCGCGCCGCGCCTGTCCGGACCAGGAGGTCCGCAACATCAGCTGCGACCTGGCCCTGCCAGACTCCATTGCCGCCGCCTGCGGCGAACTGGCCCCGGTGATCGCCGATAGCGACAGCGTCTGCCTGCTGCACAACGCCAGCCAGATGCGCAAGGATAGGACCACCGACTGCGATAGCGAAAGCCTGCGGCAGGTGCTGGAAACAAACGTGGTCGCGGTCAACAGTCTCAACCAGGCGCTGCTCCCCGCACTGCCCAGAGGTTCAAGTCTGCTGTACATCGGTTCCACTCTGTCAGAAAAAGCGGTGGCGGGCTCCTTCAGCTACGTCATCAGCAAGCACGCCCAGCTCGGCATGATGCGCGCCAGCTGCCAGGATCTCATGGGTAGCGGCATTCACACCGCTCTGATCTGCCCAGGATTCACCGACACGGAAATGCTGCGCACACACATTGGCGACAATCCGGATGTGGTGGCGGCCATCGGCGGCATGAACGCCTTCGGCCGCCTGATAGAGCCGGGCGAAATCGCGGAGCTGATCGTCTGGGCCCACGCCAATCCGGTAATCAATGGGGCGGTACTGCACGCCAACCTGGGCCAGAAGGAAGCCTGAGATGGCCTCTCTGGATGTGGTATGGGAGCGTCGGGAGCGGGTATTCCTGGTACTCGCGGGCACCTTCCTTTGTGCCATGACTTTGCTGAACGTGATAGGCATCACCCGCTTCATTCAGCTCGGCCCGATGGCGCTGGCGGTCGGCGTGCTCCCCTATCCACTGACTTTTCTCTGCACCGACCTGATCTGTGAACTCTATGGCCGGGCCCGCGCCAATTTTCTGGTCAGTGTCGGCCTTGGCCTCAATTTCTTTATCCTGTTCGTTATGTTCCTGGGGGATGCCGTACCGTCGGTCGGCCCGGAGGCCATGCCGCCGTGGCAGATTCTGCAGCTGGCGGAACCGGTGATGCTGCCCAGCGGCGAGATCGTGCGCGACAGCATCGGCCTCTATCAGCTGATTTACGCCACCACCTCCGGGGCCGTGTTTGCCTCGATGCTGGCCTATATCGCAGCCCAATACTGCGATGTCCAGCTGTTCCACTTCTGGAAACGCGTGACGAAGGGTAAATACCTGTGGGTGCGCAATAATTTCAGCACCCTGATGAGCCAGATGGTCGATTCGGTTATGGTTGTCACCGTTACCTTCGGTGCAGCCTACTTCCGCGGCGACATCGCTTTCCAGGCACTGCTGGTACTGATCGGCAGCAATTATCTGTTCAAGGCAACCGTAGCCCTCCTCGACACCGGTCCTTTCTATCTTTTGGTGCACTATCTGCGCCGGTATTTGCAGCTCGGCCCCGGGGAGTACGCCGTGCCCGGGGGCAATACCGACGCAAGCGCGGCCTGAGCCCGTACCACGCTGGTACTGGATGGCGCCGGGTGATAGCGGTATGCTTCCGCCCTGAGGTATCGATTGCAGTCGTCCCTGCCATGGGGTCTCGGAGTCATTTGCCGATCGGGAATACCACCTTGAACTACGATACCGACCTGTTGCTTGAGGTCCTGACAGCCCTTCCCGATCCGGCCTTTGTTCTGACTGAGTCGGGGCGCTATGCCATGACACTGGGGGGCACGGATACCCGCTACTATCACAGCGGCACCCAGCTGAGGAACCTGACCCTGCATGAGGTCATGCCAGCCACCAAGGCCGACTGGTTCCTTAAGGAAATCCGCCAGGCTCTGGCGGAAGACCGCCTCCGAATTATTCTTTACAGCCTGAACCACAACGAGGTCGAGGGGCTGGACGGAATGCCGGGGCCGCGGGAGGAACTCTGGTTCGAAGGCAGTATTCAACCCATATCATCCTTGATCGATGGCGAACGGGCGGTGATCTGGGTAGCGCGCAACATCACCGAGAGCCATCGGCTGCGATTGAAACTGGAGCAACAGGCAGAGCTCGACGAACTGACAGGCACTTTTAACCGGCGCAAGCTGATGGTCATACTCCGCACCCAGATTTCGGAGTTCCTGCGCTACCAGCAACCTTTCTCACTGATCATTCTTGATGTGGACTATTTTAAAACCATCAACGACCGCTTTGGCCACCTGGTAGGCGATCAGGTGCTGCGTCGCATAGCCGAACACTGCGGTTCCGTATTGCGCGAACACGACGTGCTCTGCCGTTATGGCGGCGAAGAATTCGCCGTCGTCCTGCCCCACACCCCCGGCACCGAAGCCATGCGGCTGGCGGAACGATTGCGAGACACCATCGCCGGACTCGAGTTCGAGGACTGCACGGGAGCCCCCTGCAGCATGTCTATCAGCGCCGGGGTTACTGCCTGCCGGAGTACCGACCGGGAGGTAGAAGCCCTGCTGCAGCGCGCAGACGAGGCGCTTTACCAGGCCAAGGGGCTGGGGCGCAACATGGTGATCGCCAATCTGTAAGCCGCGGCTGGTCAGCTTGCGGCACGCAGGCGTGCTGCGGACAGGCCCAGCCCGGCTGCGGGCCGAAGAAATTCCCGGGCGAGATCCTCCGCTATCTCGTGCGTGGGCTGCCGGGTGGCGTCTGCCCGCAGCAGGACCTCGGACAATGTCTGTTCTATGCGCTCGACATGCTTGCGCTTGACCTCGTCCGCTGAACCGATCCGCTGGTGGTGCACGTCGATGATACCCCCGGCATTGATCAGGAAATCCGGGCAGTAAAGAATGCCGTGATCCTGCAGACGGGCGCTGTCATCTGCGGTCGCCAGCTGGTTGTTGGCCGCGCCGGCGACAATACCCGCGCGCAGGGCGTTGATACTCTGTTCGTTGAGCACGGCTCCCAATGCGCAGGGACACAGAATATCCACTTCCAGCGCCATGATCTCGTCCGCCGGCACCGCCACTACACCCAGCTCGGCGACCGCACGGCGCAGGTTGGCCTCATTGAGATCCGCGCCGTAGACGGTCGCACCGTCGTCGCGCAAGTGGCGAGCCAGATGGTATCCCACGTGTCCCAGGCCCTGCACCGCCACCCGCAGGCCGGCGCAGCTATCTGCGCCCAGACGGTGGCGCACCGCGGTGCGAATACCGAGGAAAACCCCGTAGGCAGTGCTGGGAGAAGGGTCGCCGCCGAACTCGTTATCGTTCATACCGCTGACATGGGGCGTGCGCTCCGCCATCAGCCGGATATCCGCCACCCCGGTGCCGGAGTCCTCCGCCGCCACGTAGCGCCCACCCTGGGAATGGATGAAGTCACCCATGGCGTGCAACAGCGCCGGTGTCTTGTCGCGGCGGGAGTCGCCAATGATCACTGACTTGCCACCCCCCATCGGCAACCCCGCCAGCGCAGATTTATAGGTCATGCCCCGGGACAGGCGCAGGACATCGTGCAGGGCCTCGTCGTCACTGGCGTAGGGGTACATGCGGCAGCCGCCGACACCCGGACCCAGCGTTGAGTCGTGCACCGCGATAATCGCGCGCAGGCCGGTCGCCTTGTGCGCGGCGAAGGTTACCAGCTCGTGCTGATCGAAGGCGGGGGCGGAAAAAACGCTCATGGATGTATCCTCGGTGTCGTTGTTCTCGGGGTTGCTTCAGGCGGCGTTGACCACCGTAACCGGGGTTGCGGCCGCGCCGTGGAACTTACGCAGCAGTTCCTCCCGACGCGGTGCCAGCAGCTCGCGGTTGCGGTCTTTGATATGGCCGAAGCCACGCAGCTTGGCGGGCAATCGCGCTAGCTCCAGGGCAGCAACGTAATTATCGTCATCCAACGCCGGCAGCAGCTGCTCAAGCAGCTCCTGGTAGTCCGCAATATCGGCGCGTTCCTGACGCCGCTCTGCAGTGCGTGCAAAAAGATCCAGGGCGCTGCCACGCAAGAAGCGCAGTCGCGCGAGCATACCGAATGCTCGCAGCATCCAGGGGCCAAACTCCTGCTTGATCAGGTGGCCGGTATTGGGATCACGTTTGCTGAACAGGGGCGGGGCGAGATTGAAACGCAATTCGTAGTCACCTTCGAACTGCCGCTCCAGCTTGCGCAGGAACTCGCCGTCGCTGTAGAGCCGGGCAACCTCCCACTCGTCTTTGATCGCCATCAGCTTGAACAGGTTGCGGGCGACCGCGACACTGATACTGTCGGCCTCCCCCGCGCGTGGATCGGCAGCGCGCACGCGCTCCACCAGCTGTCGGTACTGCTCGGCATAGGCCGCGCTCTGGTATTCCGTCAAGCGAGCGCTGCGGTCGCTCACTATGTCCTCGAGGCTCTGCAGGCGTGCCGGCACCTGCGGTGCCAGTTCCTCGACCAGCGAAAGCACCCGCTCCGGCTGATGGGCGCAGCGGCGGCCCCAAAGAAAAGCCTGCCTGTTGAAATCCACCGCCACACCGTTCAGCTCAATGGCCTCGTCCAGCGCCGCCGCCGATACCGGCACCAGGCCCTGCTGCCAGGCGTAGCCAAGCAGGAACAGGTTGGAGCCGATGGAATCGCCCAACAGCTGGGTGGCAATGCGGGTGGAGTCGATGAAAAAGGTTGCGGACTCCCCCGCCTCGTCACTGACCTTGGCCTTCATGGCCGCGGTGGGGAAACGCGCGTCAGGATCGAGGATGAATGAGGAGGTGGGCACCTCGGCATCGTTGACTACCGCGTGCGTGCGGCCCTGTGCGACCTTGCCCAGCGCCTCGTAGGTGGAAGTCACCACCAGGTCGCAACCCAGCAGCAGGTCGGCCTCGCCGGCGGGAATGCGCACGGCCTTGATGTCGTCCTGATTGCTGCTGACCCGCACATGGCTCACCACCGCGCCAAACTTTTGCGCCAGGCCGGTCTGGTTCATGGTCGCACAGCCCTTGCCTTCGATATGCGCAGCCATCGCCACCAGCGCGGTAATGGTCAACACACCGGTACCACCGACGCCCGTCACTACGGTGTTCCAGGGCTTGTCCAGACTGGGCAGCACCGGCTCCGGCAGCGGGTCGAACAGGGTATCGACGGCGTCGCCGGCGCCGTCAGGCTTGCGCAGCTTACCGCCGATCACGGACACAAAGCTGGGACAGAAACCGTTGGCACAGCTGTAGTCCTTGTTACAGGAGCTCTGGTCAATCTGCCGCTTGCGCCCCAGCTCGGTCTCCTTGGGGACGACCGACAGGCAATTTGACTTGATGCTGCAGTCGCCGCAGCCCTCGCAGACCGCGTCGTTGATAAACAGGCGCTTGGCCGGATCTTCCAGGCTGCCTTTCTTGCGGCGGCGGCGTTTCTCGGCGGCGCAAGTCTGGACAAAGACGATGACCGAAGTGCCCTCGTACTCCCGCAGCTCACGCTGCAGGGCATCCATCTCATCGCGGTGGTGCAGGCTGTAACCGGTGACGCCGTGAAACTGACCGCGCCAGGCTTCCGGATGGTCGCTCACCAGGGCGATCCGGTTGACGCGTTCCGCAGCCACCTGCTTGACCAGGTCATTGACTGTCAGGGTACCGTCCAGCGGCTGGCCACCGGTCATGGCAACCGCATCGTTGTAAAGGATCTTGTAGGTAATGCTAACGCCGGAGGCGACCGCGGCGCGAATCGCCAGCAGCCCGGAGTGAAAATAGGTGCCATCACCCAGGTTCTGGAAAACGTGCCTGGTGGTCGTAAACGGCGCCTGGCCAATCCAGGTCGCGCCCTCACCGCCCATCTGGGTAAAGGTGTGGGTATCGCGGTCCGGCATCCAGGTGGCCATGTAGTGGCAGCCAATCCCGCCAAAGGCGTGACTGCCCTCGGGCACCTTGGTGGAGGTGTTATGGGGGCAGCCGGAACAGAAATGCGGCACCCGCTCGATGGTCTCGCGCGGCTGTGCCAGGGAGACTTCCTTCTGCTCGATCCACTGAATGCGGCGGTCCATGGTCTCGGACTGGTAAAAGCGCCGAATCCGGCTGGCAATGGCCAGCGCGACCATCGCCGGAGTCAGCTCAGCGAGATTGGGCAGCAGGTCGCGGCCCTCCTCATCGAATTCGCCAATAACCCGTGGCCGTGCAGCGACCGGGTAGTTGTAGAGCTGCCCGGTAAGCTGGTCTTCAATGATGGAGCGCTTTTCCTCCACCACCAGAATTTCTTCCAGTCCCTCCGCAAAGTCGTGGGTCGTGCGCGGCTCCAGCGGCCAGGGCATACCGACCTTGTAGACACGCAGGCCAATTTCCGCGGCCACGGCGTCGTCGATGCCCATATCCTCCAGCGCCTGCATGACATCCAGGTAGGCCTTGCCGGTAGTGATAATGCCCAGCCGTGGCTTGGGGCAGTCCACCACGATACGGTTGAGGCCATTGACCCGGGCAAACTCCCGGGCCGCATAGATCTTGTATTTATTGAGCCTCAGTTCCTGCTCCAGCGGCTTGTCCGGCCAGCGCCCGTGCACCCCGTCCGGCGGCAGCTGGAACTCCTCGGGAATGACAATCTCGATGCGGTTGGGGTCTATATCCGCGGAGATCGCGGAATCCATGTTCTCAGTGATTGCCTTCAGCGCGACCCAGCAACCGCTGTAGCGCGAAAGCTCCCAGCCGAAAATGCCGAGATCCAGCACTTCCTGTACGTTGGCGGGACTCAGTACGGGGACCGAGGCGCCGATAAACATGTGCTCAGATTGATGCGGCAAAGTGGATGACTTGCAGGCGTGGTCATCGCCAGCGACTGCCAGTACACCGCCATAGCGAGAGGTGCCGAAGGCATTGGCATGCTTGATCACATCCATGCTGCGGTCGACGCCGGGGCCCTTGCCATACCACATGCCGAAGACGCCGTCGTATTTTGCACCGCCGAAGAGGTTGGTTTGCTGGCTGCCCCAGACCGCGGTCGCCGCCAGGTCCTCGTTGAGACCAGGCTGGAAATGCACATTGTGCTGTTTCAGCCAGGGCTTTGCCTTCCACAAGGCCTGGTCGACCCCACCCAGGGGCGAGCCGCGATAGCCGGAAATGAAGGCGGCAGTGTTGAGCCCGGCGCGCTGATCGCGCTGGTGCTGCAACATCGGCAGGCGTACCAACGCCTCGATACCCGTCATGTAGGCACGGGCCGTGTCCAGGGCGTACTTGTCGTCCAGGGACACCTTGTTGATGGCCTTGCTGTTGTCTGTACCCATAGTTGCAACTCCTTCAGGAAGCAGAATTGTCGCGTAAAAGTATAGGAATTATTGTTTGATTTGATGGGGTTTTCCGCTCTAATACGCATAAATTATGTTTACACATATGAGTTGGAGGAATAAATGACCAAGAATCTTGGCAAACAGGACGTGGAGATTTTGAAAATGCTGCAGCGGGACGCCACCATCAGCACCGCCAGCATCGCTGAACGTATCAACCTCTCGCAGTCACCCTGCTGGCGCCGTATCAACCGCATGGAAGAAGAGGGGCTGATCCAGGGCCGGGTGGTCCTCCTGGACCGGGCCCGCCTGGGCATGGAGGTGGTGGTGTTTGCCACCATCAATCTCACCTCAACCGGGCGCCAGAACCTGATGAGCTTCGAACAGGATATCGTGCGCCATCCGGAGGTGATGGAGTGCTATACAATGACCGGCATCTGGGATTACATGCTCAAAATCGTTACCCGGGACATCCGCCACTATGAGGATTTCGTGCGCAACACACTGACGGCCAGTCCGGCCATCCGCGAGCTGCACTCGCACATGGCCGTCACCGAGATCAAGAACAGCACCGAATTGCCGCTGGACACACAGCTCTAGGATACAAACGCTATGCTGCAAAGCAAGTTGCCGGATGTCGGCACTACCATCTTCAGCCGCATGTCCGCGCTGGCCAATCAGCATCAGGCGCTGAACCTGTCCCAGGGCTTCCCAGACTTCCCGCCGCCGCATGGCCTGCGCGCCGCCCTGGCGCGCCACGCCCTGGAGGGCCACAACCAGTACGCGCCGATGGCCGGCCTACCGGCGCTGCGGGAGGCGATCGCCAGCCAGCTCGCCCGCCACCGCGCCGTGCACTGCGACCCGGAAACCGAGATAACCGTCGTTCCCGGCGCCACGGAAGCCATTTTCTGCGCGATTACCGCCTGCGTCCGCCCAGGGGACGACGTTATCCTGCTGGACCCCTGCTACGACAGCTACCGGCCTGCGGTAGTCCTGGCAGGAGGGACCCCGGTTCACGTGGCCATGGACGCACCCACATTTGCCCCGGACTGGGAGCGAATCGAAGCTGCCATCAATGCCAGAACCCGCCTGCTGGTGATCAATTCCCCCCACAATCCCACCGGTGCCGTCATGAGCCGGGAGGACCTGCTGCAGCTGGAAAGCATCGTCACCCGCCACGATCTGCTCCTGGTCAGCGATGAGGTCTACGAGTATCTGGTCTACGACGGCCGTCAGCATCACAGTGCCCTACAGTTCGAAGCGCTGCGCGCGCGCTGCTTTGCGGTATTCTCCTTTGGCAAAACCTATGGTGTGACCGGCTGGAAAACCGGCTACTGCGTGGCCCCGCCGGTACTCACCGCCGAACTGCGCAAGGTGCACCAGTTCGTCTGCTTTGTAGCGGTGACACCGGTGCAGCAGGCGCTGGCCGACTTCATGACCCGCGAGCCCGACTATCCTCTGGATCTGGCGGCGAGCTACCAGCGCAAGCGCGACCTGTTCTGCGGGGCGCTGGCGAACTCCCGTTTCGGGCTACAGCCCAGTGCCGGCAGCTATTTCCAGCTGCTGGACTACAGTGCCGTCAGCGATGCCGCCGACACTGCGCTGTGCGAGCAGTGGACCGGGGAGGTGGGCGTCGCTTCCATACCGGTATCGGTGTTCTATCAACAACCACCCGCGCAGCGGCTGCTACGCTTCTGCTTTGCCAAGCAGGATGAGCAGCTGCTGCGCGCAGCGGAGCGACTATGCGAGATTTGACTGTAAGCCTGGTGCAGTGCGAGCTGGCCTGGGAAGCCCCGGCCGACAATCGCCAGCATCTGGAAACCCGAATGGCGGAAATTGCAGGGCATAGCGACCTTGTGGTGCTGCCGGAAATGTTCACCACCGGTTTTTCCATGAACGCCCTCGGCAATGCCGAGGAGCCCGGCGGCGCCACCGAGGCTTGGCTGCTGGACCAGGCCCGGCGGAGGGATTGCGCCATCACCGGCAGCATCGCCGTGCGCATCGGCGACGCGGTCTACAACCGGATGCTGTTCGCGACGCCGGAAGGCGTGAGCCACTACGACAAGCGGCATCTGTTCCGCATGGCCGGGGAGCACAAACGCTATGCCGCGGGGCAGGAGCGGGTCATTGTGGTCTGGCGTGGCTGGCGTATCAATCTGCAGGTCTGCTACGACCTGCGCTTCCCGGTTTTCAGCCGGAACCGTGAGGACTATGACCTGATGCTGTTCGTGGCCAATTGGCCTGCAGCACGGCGACTGCACTGGCGGGCACTGCTGCCGGCGAGAGCGATCGAGAACCTGGCGTGCGTCGTGGGTGTGAATCGAATCGGGGAGGACGCCAGGGGGCTGGACTATTCAGGCGACAGTATGGCACTGAATGCCGAGGGTCAGGTGTTGGCGGACCTTGAAAACAAAAACGGCACCGTCAGCGTGGTGCTGAGCGGTGCCGATCTGGTGGCGTACCGGGAACGATTCCCCTGCCACCTGGACGCGGACGACTTCCTGCTGCGTTAGCTGGAGGTCGCCCCATCCAGCAAGGATTACTCCTTGTATTCCACTTCCAGGGTTGCCATCACGCGGCGGTTTTCAGCGCGGCCAGCAGCGGTGTCGTTGCTGGCGACCGGGCGGGCTTCGCCGTAACCAATGGCCTCCAGGCGATTCCTGGCGATGCCGTGCTGGTTTACCAGCAGATCAATCACCGCCTGCGCACGACGCTGGGACAGCTGCTGGTTGTAGTTCTCCGGACCAACGCTATCCGTATGCCCTTCAACTTCCACTCGCAGATCATCGAACCGCTTGAGGAAAGTCGCCAGTTCGCCGATGTCGGAGAAGTGGTGCTCCTTGACTACGGTGGAATCAAAGTCGAAGTTGACCTTCAGCTTGATCGAGGCGACCTGGGCTACAGGCAGCGGGCAGCCATCGGCATCAACCCGGGTGCCGCGCGGAGTGCCCGGGCACTTGTCACGGTCATCGGTAACGCCGTCACCGTCCGAATCCATCGGCGCGGCAGGTGCCGCCGCCACTGCGGGTTCAGAAACCTTGCCGAAGTAGTAATTGAGGCCGGCGCTGAACAAAAAGTCGTTCTCGTTCTCGTCCAGGCTGTGCAGCATGCGGGTTTCCAGACGGGCGCCAAAGCGCGGCGTCAGCATCCAGCGCAAGCCCGCACCGGCATGGGCCGTGGTTTCCACGGTGTCGAACGAACCAGCATCGATATCGATCTCACCCATACCAAAGGTCAGGTAGGGGCGTACACGATTACCGCCGCCGATGTAGCTACCGCCGTAATAAAGCATGCCCAACTGCCAGGTTGCGAGATCGGTCTTGGCGCCGTCGTTGAAACGCGAGTCGCCCTCTGCGTAGAGGATCTCCGCCGCCCAATTGTCGTCAAAGGCGTATTCGAGGCTCACAAAGGGAGTCTCGGTGTCCTCAATGCGACGATCACCGTCGATGTGCCAGAAGGTTGCACCTAAGTTAATTGTCAGGGGCACCTCGGCAGAGGCGGGGGCGGAAATTAGCATTGACGCTGCTGCTGCGGCAGCTACGCCCGCGAGAATCCGTTGTTTCATCTATCATCACTCCTGTGTTGGAACTGGCAAGGCGCATTTAAATGCGCCCAATGCCATCGATTATACAGTGCTTTGCCTGCAGATGCAGTGTCGTGGAACCGGAATAGTTACGGTGTTTTTAGTCTTCCGGATGTTTTCGTTGCGGCTCTTTGAATCCCAGCGCCTGCTTGACAAAGGGTATTGTCAGTGCCCGCTGCTCGGCCAGGGACATGGAGTCGAGGGCTTCCAGCAACGCCATCAAGCCCGGCAAGCCCCGCGGAGCCCTGCTGACGAGAAACCTGCTGACCTCTACTGGCATCTCCAGGCCGCGGCAACGGGCCCGATAGCGGAGAATCACCTGTTTGCGCTCGTCATCCGGGGCTGGCAAGAGAAAGACCGGCCCCCAACCCAGGCGGGATAGCAGATCCGGCAGCGCCACGGGCAAATGTCGCGGGCTGGCGCCAGCGCTCAGCAGCAAGCGGCAGCCGGCGTCCCGGGCCCGGTTGCAGAAGTGGAACAGGGCCAGCTCCCAAGCCTCGTCGCCCGCCACGGCATCGATGTCGTCCAGGCAGACCAGTTGCCGGCTTTCCAGCCCCTGCAGCAATTCCGCTCCCGGCAGCGTCCTTACCTCCGCCAGCGGCAGGTAACAGCTCGCGGCGGGTAGCAGATGGCAGGCTGCCTGCAGCAGGTGCGACTTGCCACTGCCGGCGCTGCCGTGAAGAAACACCAGGGGCTCGCCCTGGGCTGTCACCTGCGCCCGCAGGGCGGCCAACAATGGTTCCAGAGCCGGTGCGGACAGGAAGCTGGCAAGTGTCGCATCGTCGCGCAACTGCATGTTCAGGGCGAGCTGCCGGGCAGGGCCTGCCGTCACCCGGCTACTCCCCCCCGTAAAGATGACTGGCCCGGTAGTGGGTAATGGCGTGACGCACGAACACCATGATCACGGCCGACACCGGCAGAGCCAGCAGCACGCCTACGAATCCCGCCAGCTGGCCGCCGGCCATAAGTGCGAAAATTACCGCCACCGGATGCAGGCCGATGCGGTCTCCCACCAGGATCGGCGTGAGCAGGACGCTCTCCAGGGCCTGCCCCACTCCGAACACCAATGCCACCCAGAGCAGCATTGTCCACTCCTGGTACTGGGCATAGGCAACTGCGCAGGAAATGACGATACCAACCAGGAAACCGAGGTAGGGAACGATACTGGCCAGACCCGCTATCACCCCCAGCACGAGGGCAAATTGTATCCCTACCAGCCACAGGCCAGCACTGTAGATGATCGCCAGGGAACACATGACCAGAAACTGGCCACGCAGGAACGCGCTCAGTACTTCGTCGGCTTCGCGGACCATGGTGGTTACGCTCTCGTGCCACACCATAGGCACCATGGTCAAGGATTTGGCAATCAGGATGTCCCAGTCGCGCATCAGGTAAAAGGCCACAACCGGCACCAGCGCAAGGTTGAACAGCCCCAGCAGCAGACCGGCCCCCGAGCCAGTAATGTTCTTGACCGTGGTAGCCGTCACCTTGCCCAGTGACTGCCAGTGCTCCGCCAACTGCCCCGACCAGTCTATTTCCGGCAGGTGAGCTGCTGGCACACTGAGGCGACTCCTCAACCAGGGCACCAGGACATCAGTAAGCCATTGATAAAACTGGGGTATTTTCTGCAGAAGCGCATCCAGCTGCTGTACTATCATGGGTATGGCCACCAGAGTGGCCAAGACCAGCAGCGTGGAAAAGAACATGAATACAACAACGACACCGAGGGTACGACCGAGGCCGCGACGTTCCAGCCGGTCGACCAGTGGGTCACCCAGGTAGGCGATCAGGGCCCCCAGCACAAAGGGCAGCAGGATGGGTTGGAGCAGATAAAAAACCGCCGCGAGCAGGCCAATACCTGCCAGCGCCAGCAGCCAGCGCCGCGTCGGGACCGGATCGGGGGGAGATAGTGTCATTAAGCTAGTTCTGCCATCGGTAATTCAGGCCGCTTGCCCCGGCACCGCTGCCCGGCCGCAGGCGCGGGTTAAGTTCAATTATGCCGGCGAGCTGCGCTGCATCGGCTTCAGCCGTCAGCACCAGGCTGAGTGAGTCGCCGACAACACTGCTGACGTGCGCCCGGGAAATCGGCTCCAGACTCTCCAGCCAGGACAGCACCGCGGAATAATCGGCGTAGCTGGTAATCCCCGAGACGGTCATTGCCAGCGCGTCGCCGTCCACCCCGGAAGCCGCCAGTGCATAGCGCGACGCCATATCTTCAGCGACCAGGGCCACGCCCTCACGCAGGAACTCCGAAGCAGTGGAGCGGACCACGCCGCGATCCCGGCGACCACTACCAGAGAGGTACACCCAGTCCCCGGCAATCTCGCCGGAGGTCAGCAAGGCAACGCGCCCCGCCAGCACCTCCGTGGCGCTGTAGCGCTCCGAGGCAGCCAGCAGCAGCGCGGCAGGAAGGCTCCAGGCCTCGTCCGGGTTCAGCGCCGCGGCGTCGGCCAGATCGAGCAGGGGAAAGCGCAGAGGCACGCCCCTGCGGCGGAAGCCCTCGACCAGCCCTGCCACCAGCTCAAAATCAGTGTCGGGGTCGACAAACCGGCGGCCAGTCCCGTCCTCGGCCACCAGCCAGACCAGCACCACTGGTCTGGTCGCGGTCCAGATCGGGGCGCCGGCGGTCGCCAGCAGCTCCCGCACCTGGGCCGGATCAAACTCCACGCGAGCCGCCAAACCCGGGGCGGTCCCGGTGACCGACGCAGGTGCCTCAATCCGGGTATAGGAATACTGCCGCACTCGATTGCGGGCGTCGCGC
>JBGTGB010000356.1:0-3382 GCA_041746975.1 Haliea sp.
GGCGGCCCCAATGGCTACGGAGGCGATATTTCTCAACCTGCCCGTGGCCCAGTGCCAGGCCAATGCCCGCGAGCGGCCCTGGGAGCGGCACAAGTATCCCTCACGCGCAGCCCAGGACGCGAACCTCCCCATGCTGCTGGACTGGATCGCCGAATACCCGGAGCGTGATGATGTGCTGTCCTTGCGTGCGCACCGCCGGTTCTTTGAAACGTTTTCCGGCGGCAAGCGGGAGCTGACGGAAAACGGTGAGGGCCTGCCCTGCTGAGTTTGCCGGGGGCCTGGTTTGAAACAGCCCGGTATCAGGGTCGCATTAGTTGTAATGACTCCAAAGCCGCAAGACCTTCACCACCCTTTCCTCTTCAAGAATCTGGTAAACAAGGCGATGCTGTATGTTGATCCTGCGCGAGTAGGCACCGGCAAGGTCACCCACCAGTTTCTCGAATGCAGTGGGCCTGCGGTAGGGGTCTTCTGCAAGCAGAGCCAGTAGCGCCTGCGCATTCGGCTTCAATCCGCTTGATGCGAGCTTTTTGGCGTCTCTCTGTGCCTGTCTGGTGTAAACCAACCTCCATGTCACCAGCCCAGGTCCTCATCGCACTCGCTGGTCGGTGTTTCCATTCCTTCCCGGATGGACTCGCGCATGCCCGGAACGGACAGCAGAAACAGGGTTTCCTGAATAGCGGCCCAGTCCTCTTCCGCAACAAGCACGGCCTTGTTTCTTTTGCCCGTGATTAACACGGGCTGATGGGATTCAGCTGTCTCATCGATAAGACGATAAAGATTGCTGCGGGCTTCAGTAGCGGTGATTCCTGTCATGCCAGACCTCCGGTTTCATTGCCACATTAAATGGTACGCTTTTACGTACGCATGTCAATGCTCGCGATCCATACTCTATTTCTGTCGCAAGATGATTCCGATCATCAGTGGACTCAGGCAGCGGGTCGCGGCAGTCGCCCATCGACCAGAAACTGCTCCAGTGGAAACCGCCGCACATCGGTGCCGGCCTGGGGCTTGAAAGCGACCTCTCCGGCGCTGAGTTCACAGAACCAGGCCTGCATCGTTGTCGGAGTCCGCCGGGTGAATGGCGCCGGGGTGAACAAGCCGACGCAGCTGCCGCCTTCCGGGTCCCGTGCCGAGGAGTATTCGAAGGCTTCGACGCCCGCCTCGCGCATGGTATTGCCCAATGCCTGGGTCTGACGGTAGTCAGCGGGGTCGCGCAGTAGCTCCCGGTGAGACGCGAAGGGCGGCTGCTGCAGCCGCACCCCGCGCTCGGAGCGGTAGGGCGCGGTGAAGAGCGTGTGCTCGGAGTGCAATACCGGCGCCGGCGGATCAGCCTGGATGGAATACCAGAACACGAAGCGGTAGAAGGCCGACTCCGCCAGCGTTGCCTGCTCGGAGCTGCCGCCATAGAAGATGCCCGGCTCGTGCTTGCCGCCGAAGCGGGAACCCCAGGCCAGCGGCGGGTAGCGGAAGGGCGTGGCGAGCAGGTAGTGGAGCTTGGGTATACAGTGTGCGGGATAGTCGGGTTTGCTGCTGTCCAGCAGCTCCTCGAGCAGGGCCTGTTCTTCCAGACTGTCGACGTAACCGAGTGTCGCGACGCGCTCCTGGCTTTCCACCAGCCGGAACAGGCGCCCCTGCACTGGTCCGATGTGGGCTGCGCCAGTGCACTCCTCCCAGAGACTCACAGCTTGCCGCGAATCCCATCGACGAAACGCAGTACGTTGATCAGGCCCTGAATGCTCTGCACCTGCTCGCCTGGAATCCCTCCGGTGATCTGATTGGGGCTATGCATGAAGTGACGGATCCACGGCTCATCGCCCCCGGCAAGGGCATACAGGGCCCGCGCCAGGCGGATCAGCAGCAGGGCCAATTCGCCCTGTTTGCTGTCCGGGGGCAGGCTGCCGTGCTTGAGGCGGCTGATCCTGGTGCGGTGCAGACCCAGCACCGCGCCCAGTTCAGTCTGGCTCAGGCCCAGCTGGCGAGCCGCCCGCAGGACGGCTTTGGCCAGCACCTGTTCGGCTTGCGGTGAGGGCTGGGTGGTGGCGGTCATTACCCTGTTCCTTTTATGTCGCTATTGCACAATATAGTCCATAATTGTCATAAACGCACACACAGGAGCCAGCACATGCACAACGACATCGGTCTTATCGGCCTTGCGGTCATGGGCCAGAACCTGGTCCTGAACATGGCCAACCACGGCTTTTCGGTAGCCGTCTACAACCGCACTGCCGCCACCATGCGCGACTTCGTCGACGGCCTGGTTGAGGAGCCGGAGGAGAAGGTTGGAGCGGGCACTGCGGAGCGGATTAACGGCTACAGTTCACTGCAGGAATTTGTCGCCTCACTGCAGCCGCCGCGGCGAGTGATGCTGATGGTAAAGGCCGGTGCGGCGGTGGACGCGGTGATCGCGGAGCTGCAGTCGCTGTTGGAGCCCGGCGACATCATCATCGATGGCGGCAACAGCGATTACCGCGACAGCAATCGGCGCTGCGCTGCCCTGCGCGAGGCCGGCCTCGGCTTTATCGGGGCCGGGGTCTCCGGCGGCGAGGAAGGGGCACTCAAGGGACCCTCGATCATGCCCGGGGGTCACGCCGAAGCCTGGCCAGCGGTGCGTGACATTTTCCAGGCGATAGCTGCCAAAGTGGGACCGGATAACGATATTCCCTGCTGCGAATGGGTCGGGGAAGGCGGCGCCGGGCACTACGTGAAAATGGTGCACAACGGCATTGAGTACGGCGACATGCAGCTGATTTGCGAGGCCTATTTCCTGCTGCGGGAGGGTGCCGGGCTCGACAATGCAGCGCTCTACGAAGTATTCCGGGACTGGAACGAGGGCGAGTTGTCCAGCTACCTGATCGAGATCACCCGGGACATCTTTACCATCATAGACCCGGAAACCGGCGACTACCTGCTGGATCGGATTCTCGACGCAGCGGGCCAGAAGGGTACCGGCAAGCTGATGAGCCAGCACGCCCTGGACATGGGAGTCCCCACGACGCTGATCACCGAGGCGGTGTTCGCTCGCTGCCTGTCGGCGCAAAAAGATGAACGGGTTCGCGCCAGCGCTGTGCTGCCGGGTCCGGAGACCGTGTTCGACGGCGACCGCGCGCAGCTTGTCAACGATGTGCGGCGGGCCTTGTACGCCTCCAAACTGGTCAGCTACGCCCAGGGCTTTGCCCAGTTGGACGTGGCCGCCGCGGAGTTTGGCTGGAAACTGGATAATGCCGCTATCGCCATGCTGTGGCGGGGTGGCTGCATTATCCGCTCGGTGTTTGTGGAGGACATCGCGGCTGCGTTCAGACGGGCGCGGGGCCTGGAAAACCTGCTCTTGGATGACTTTTTTCGCAACGCAATCGTCGAAGCACAGCCGGCCTGGCGGCGCGCG
>JBGTGB010000357.1:0-9200 GCA_041746975.1 Haliea sp.
GTGCTCAGCAGCGACCGCGCCCGGGCAATCTTACCCCCACCCGCCACCAGGGTCTCCCCGTTCAGGGCGCAGCTGTCGCTGACCAGCCAGGCCACCACGGACGCCACCGCTGCGGGGCTCAGGCTTTCCCGAAGGGCGGGCGGCAGGCTTTCCTGGGTCATCGCAGTATTGGCAAAGGGGGCGATGGTATTCACCCGCACGCCGTGGGACGCACCCTCCAGGGCCAGGGCGTGGCAGAGCCCGATGATGCCCGCCTTGGATGCGGAGTAGGCCGGCAGGCCATGCTCGCCATAGAGGCCCGCCGCGGAGCTGCTGACCACAATGGCGCCACCGCGCTGCCGGTACAGGTGGGCAAAGGTGGGGTGCAGGAGGTGAGCCGTCCCCATCAGATTGATCTCGACGATGCGGCGGAACTCTTCCAGGGTTTGCTTGTGGAAGGAAGTGGCTTCCGCGACTCCGGCATTGGCGATCACTATATCCAGGCGGCCGAACTGCTCCAGAGCCCGGGCCAACAACAGTTCGCCGCAGCCGGAGTCCTCCGCCGCGCTGTAGTCGGCGACCGCTGTCCCGCCAGCTGCCACGATCTCGCTCACCACTGCGTCCGCGCTGCGCACGCTGTCGCTGGCGTGGCAGCGGTTGTTTACCACTACGCACGCGCCGCGGGCGGCAAGCTCAAGCGCATAGGCGCGACCCAGGCCCTTGCCGGCGCCGGTGACTATGGCGACCTTGTCCGCGAGCTCACCGGGGCTGCCTTTCCCTCGGTCTCCGCTATTCGCCATTTCTCACCTGTTACTTTTATAAAGAGACTAGAAGTCTAGCCAAGCGCTAGGGGGCTCGCAAGCGAAACGCCGACGCTTGCATTTTAACTTGCATAAAAATACTTGGGATCTATAATCTCGGTAAACACCCCGCCCAGGGAGCGCGCCATGCAGAGCCTCAGCAAAGCCAGTGATTACCCCTCTGTCGACCAGTGTATCGGTGGTGTCACCGAGTTTTCTGATACCCACCCGTGGATCTACACCCTGGACAATCCCTATCTGCACGGGGTTTATGCGCCCACTTCAGATGAGCTGGACGTTTCGGGGCTGGCTGTGGAGGGTGAGCTGCCGGCGGACCTTGAGGGGGCCTATTTCCGCAACGGCCCCAACCCGGTGTTCAAGCCCAAGAACCGCTATCACCCGTTTGATGGCGATGGCATGGTGCACGGGGTCTACTTCCGCAACGGCCAGGCCGCTTACCGCAACCGCTATGTCGACACCCTGGCGCTGCAGGGGGAGCGGGCCGACGGTCGCTCGATCTCCCCCGGTGTCATGGGCCCCTTCGACTACGAGCTGTCGCAATTCGGGATCAAGGACACCTCCAACACCGATATCTTCATCTACAATGGCGACCTGATGAGCCTGTGGTACAACGCCGGCCACCCCTACCGCCTCGATGCGCACGATCTCTCCACCAGGGGCTACTACGACCTGCAAGGGCGCCAGCAGCGGCGCATGTCCGCCCACTCCAAGGTCGACCTGGCCACCGGCGAGCTGCTGTTCTTTGATTACGGCGATGAGCCGCCCTACATGACCTACGGCGTGGCCGATGCCAGCGGCAAGCTGCTCCACGAAGTGGCGATCGATCTGCCGGGGCCGCGGCTGCCCCACGACATCGGCTTCACCACCCACTACGCGATTCTGCACGACCTGCCGTTCTTCCATGACATGAATGTGTTGCGCCAGCACGGCTACCGCGTGCTGACTTTCCACACCGACATTCCGACCCGCTTCGGCCTGATTCCGCGCCGCGGGGCCGGCAGCGATGTGCGCTGGTTCGAATGCAAGCCCTGCTACATTCTCCACACCAGCAACTGTTGGGAAGAGGGCGACTGGGTGATCATGGATGGCTGCCGCTCCACCAACCCGATGCCCGCTGCCCAGCCCGGTGAAGGTGAGCTGGCGTCCATGCTGGCCTATATGCGGCTGGAGGCGAACAACTACCGCTGGCGCTTCAACCTCCGTACCGGCGAAGTGCGGGAAGGGCCGATCGACGATCTCAACACCGAGTTCAACAAGACCAATCCGCTGTATCACGGGCGCAAGAGCCGCTACGCCTACCATCAGCGCATTCCCCTGCGCCATGAGGGCGGCTACACGCTGCGTTTCAACGGCCTCGTGAAGTATGACAACGAAAGCGGTCGACGTTGGCAGTGGGAGTATGGCGGCGGCGTATTCGGTAGCGAGGCGGTGTTCGCACCGCGCCGGGGCGCTGGCGCCGACTCAGGCGAAGACGACGGCTATGTCATCACCCTGGTGACGGACAGCAACAACTGGCAGTCACACTGCCTGGTGTTCGATGCCGCGGATATTGAGGGAGGTCCCGTGGCGCGGGTGCGCATGCCCCATCGGGTGCCCTTCGGCTTTCACGCTACCTGGGCCCGGGGGGAGGATCTCTACCGTGTCTCCTGACCTTGTTTTTCGCCAATGTTGCGATAAACTGAGTTCATTAATGCAAGCCACTATAACTGATAACGTCGCACGAGGCTTCTATGACAACCAATAATACGCTCCGCGCAGCCATTCGCGCCCTCGCCGTACTACCCCTGGCCCTGCCCATGCTGGCCGCTGCCCAGCAACAGCTGGAGGAGGTGGTGGTGACCGCCGAACGGCGCGCCCAGAGTATCCAGGATGTGCCGCTGTCAGTGGCGGCACTGTCCGGCAATGACATTGAAGTCGGCAAGATCAGCGGCCTTAACGATATTGCCTTCCGTACCCCTGGCCTGACCTACAACCAGTTCAGTATCGGTGAGCCGCGCATCTACATTCGCGGCATCGGCAACAGCTCGGACTCTGCAGGCAGCGATCCGGCTGTGGGCGTGTTCCTGGATGAGGTTTATATCGGCCGCACGGGTGGCGTCGGCTTCGACCTGTTTGACCTCGAGCGGGTGGAAATTTTGCGCGGCCCCCAGGGCACCCTGTACGGCAAGAACACCAACGGTGGCGCAATCAACATTGTTACTTCGCGCCCCTCTCAGGAGACGGAACTGCGGGTGCGGGTCTCTGCCGGCAGTGACGATCTGCGCCATTTCCAGGGTCTCGCCAGTGGCGGCCTTACCGACAGGGTTGCGGGCAAGCTCGTGTATTCGTTCCGCGACCGGGAGGGCTACGGCCGCAACGTGATCACCCCCGGTGAAATCAGCACCGCTGGCAATTTCTCCAACAGCCCGATTATTGGCGGCAGCATCGGCGCTGGGAATTCTGGCGAGAAGATGGATGATGCCCGCGCGGTCGGCGCCAGGGCCCAGTTGGTGTTCGACATCAGCGAGCACGCGGACCTGTTGCTGACGGCGGACTATGCCCGCGATCATACCAATGGGCCCTGCCGCCACATCCAGAACGTGGACTCGGCGATTTTCGGTCTGGCCCCGTTCTGGCGCATAGGCATGTCCGAGCGCTACATGGAAGATGATCGCAACTGTGCCTCCCAGTTTGATACCTCGCAGAAACGCGTGGTCGAGGGAGTGATGGCCCGCTTCGAAGTGGATATGGGGGGTGGCACCAGCCTGACCACCATCACCGCCTGGCGTTCCAGCGAATACAACTGGGTGGACGATCTCACCGGTATCCCCCTGAACAACCTAGTAGCGCCTTCGCCCCCCGGCGTACCCCTGCCTCCCGGCTTTTTCACTGCACCCGGCAACGTGGTCAACGGTGCGGTGGAAGATGCCTCGCAGTTTTCCCATGAGTTCCGGCTCGCCGGTGGCAGCGATCGTCTGAACTGGCTGGCGGGCCTTTTCTTCATGGAGGAGGATGTGGAGCGGGCCGAGGAGTTCTACACCCAGTACAGCACTCCACTGCAGGGCCTTGGGTTGGCCGGTGTCGGCGATGTGCTCTTTACCCAGGACAACACCACCACCAGCTACGCGGTCTACGGCCAGGCGGACTATGACCTCACCGAGCAGCTGACCCTGACCTACGGCGTGCGCTGGGCCGAGGACGAAAAGGAGATTACCCAGAACTCCATCGACCTGCTCGATACCACCCCCTCCGGCGTGCCGTTGATCCTGCCCTCCTTTGCGGCGCCCGTGGATGCCGAGGACTCCTGGTCCGAGGTTACCCACAAGCTGTCCCTGGCCTGGCGGCCCACCGCTGACCTGATGTTCTACGCCACCTATTCGGAGGGTTTCAAGAGCGGGGCCTTTCAGTCCCAGACCAACCGGGCCAGCGTCGCTGCGGAGCCGGTGGATCCCGAAATCGTCGAGAACATCGAAGTAGGCATGAAATCGTCCTGGTGGGATAACCGCCTCCAGTTCAACCTGTCCTACTACGACATGGACTACAAGGATCTGCAGGTATTCGAGCTCAATAGCCAGTTTTTGCTGGTGTTGCTCAACGCCCAGGCCAAATCGAAGGGATACGAGGCCTCCTTCGACGTAGTGCCCTTCGAGAACTTTACCCTGAGCGCGAGTTACAACTACAGCGATGCCAGCTTCAAGGAGTTCATCAACTCGAATGGCGTGGATCTGGCGGGTCGTGACCTGCCCTTTGCACCGGATGGATCCCTCACCAGCAGCGCCAACTACCGGGTCAATCTCGGCAATGGCAGCGCCCTGGACTTCGGCCTCAGCTACAGCTGGAAGGATGAGTACTACACTGGCCCCCAGAACCGCCCGGTGGAGCGTCAGGGCAGCGTCGAGCTGATCGATGCGAGTGTCAGCTGGACCAGCGCCGATGGCTCCCTGGCAGTAGATCTCTGGGGCAAGAACCTCAACGATGAACTGCAGGTTACCAATCGCATCGTTGACCCCACCGGGGTGACATCGGAGTACTACATGCCGCCACGCACCGCCGGTGTCACGGTCACCAAAAGCTTTTGACGCGCAAACCGCTCACTATTGTCTTCGCCGATATCAGCGGCAGCACGCGGCTGTTTGAACAGCGCGGGGACGAAGAGGCGCGGGAAACGATTCAGGGGCTGCTCAACGTTTGCGCGGAAGTTGTGGCAGCTCATAACGGTGAGGTGGTCAAGACTATCGGCGACGAGATCATGGCAACCTTTCCCTGTGCCGGCCGCGGCGTCGCGGCAGCGATGGACATGCAGCGCCGCGTCAGCAGCGAAGAAATCTGTCGTCAGGAGCGTCTGGCCCTGCGCATTGGTCTGCACCACGGCGATGTGCTGCAGGAGGAGCACGATGTGTTCGGCGTTGCGGTGAATATCGCAGCCCGCATGACCAGCCTGGCCAAGCGCGAGCAGATCATTGGCACGGCCGAGTCGGTGCGCGGCCTGGATGCCGGCACTGTCCGGGCCCGCAGCCTCGGCAAGGCGAGAATGCCCGGGAAAAGGCAGCTGCTGGATATTGTCGATATTGTCTGGAAGGACGATACGACCAACGTTACCAGCTTCCAGGGAGCATCCTCCATCGCCGAGACCCACCACGATACCCGGCTGGCCCTGAAGTACAGGGGTATCGCGATGACGATGGAGGAACTCGGTCAGCCACTGGTGCTGGGGCGAGATGCCACGGCGGATCTGGTCGTGGAGGCCGAGTGGGTGTCCCGACACCATGCCACTCTTGAGTACCGGCGCGGTTTTTTTGTGCTCGCGGACGCATCCACCAACGGGACTTTTGTCTACCTCGGCGATGATGATCCCGTCTTCGTTCATCGCGATGAACTGCTGTTACGTGGCGCTGGCTGCTTCAGCCTGGGGCAGGCGCGCGAGCTGGACGCGACGCTGGTACTCCACTTCCAGTGTAGCTGACGATATGGACCCGTTTAAGACTCGCGCCAGTTCCATCAACAGGGCCCTGGACCAGATTGGTGACAAATGGTGCATCTTGATCATCCAGGAGGTGTTCTGGGGCGTCAACACCTTCAGCGGCATGCTTGAGGCCACCGGAGTCTCCCGTGGGGTGCTCTCCAACCGTCTCAAATGGCTGCAATCGGTGGACTGCCTGCGCAAGCGCGCCGCGGCTGGGGATCCCCGCCATCCCGTATATCACCTGACCCGTAAATCCATAGATCTCTATCAGCATGCGTTGATGGCGGTGGTGTGGGAGGAGAAGCATCATCCGCCACCGTCAGACGGCAAGGTGCATCTGTTACATCGCAGCTGTGGCCAGCCACTGCAGCCGCGCCTGCGCTGCAGCAGCTGTCGCCGCGACGTACATGGCAGGGATGTCAGCTACCACCCCGGCCCCGGCGCCACCCGGGATGTGCGCGACAAGAAGGTGCGCCGGCGCTCTTCCCTCTCCGCCATTGAGGTGCCCGGCGAACACAGCGTCTACCGCAATCTGATCAACCTGGTCGGTGATCGCTGGACAGCCAACGTAATCGCCCTGGCCTTCCATGGCCTGCAGCGCTTCGATGAGTTTCACAAGGAGCTGCCGGTAGCGACCAACATTCTCTCGGATCGGATGCGCTTCCTGGTCCGCAAGGGCGTGTTTGCCACCCAGCCGTACCAGCAGCGCCCGGTGCGCTACGCCTACGAGTTGACCGAGAAAGGCTGGGACCTGTTCCCCTACTTCCTGACCCTGCTGCAGTGGGGGGACAAATGGTGCGATGCCAGTGGCGCCGGCCGCCCCATGTGCCTGACGCACACCCTCTGCGGCGAAAACCTGCACGGCGAAGTGGTCTGTGATCACTGCGGCGAAGAGTTGCGCGCCCACCACGTCGATTTCACTATTGGAGGCCCTGCATGACGGCCCTGTTCGAAAAACACCAGGACCTGTTGACCAAGGCCCTGGACGCCTGTGCCCTCCGCTACGCCTGGAGCGGCTGGCCGGAAAATCCCAGCAGCAAGATCCACGGCGAGGAAAAGCCGGCGGCGGGCAAGGCGTGTTTTGAAGCCCTGCTGGACCAGGATTTTCCGCTGCAGCAGCCCGGCGAGATCGCCCGTGTCGGCGAGGAAGTGTCGCCCTACACCGGCGAGCCGCTGGGGGTGCGCTACCCGCGGATGAACCCGGAAGAGCTATTCATCGCCATCAACAGCGCGGGCCCGGCCTGGGCCGCCGCCAGTCCGGAAGCGCGGGTGGGTGTTTGCCTGGAAATTCTCCAACGCTGTGGTGAGCAGCTGTTCGAGAACGCCCACGCCACTATGCATACCTCCGGCCAGTCCTATGTGATGGCTTTTGCCGGCAGCGGCGCCAATGCCCTGGACCGGGGCCTGGAAGCGCTGGCCTACGCCCACAGGGCAATGCAGGATGTGCCTGCCACGGCGCGCTGGGAACGGCAGTTCGGCCGCGACGGCGTGGCCAGTCTGGACAAGTGCTACCGGCTGCTGCCGCGGGGCATTGGCGTGGTGGTGTGTTGCGCCACGTTCCCTTTGTGGAATACCTATCCGGCACTCTGCGCTTCCCTCGCTACCGGCAATCCGGTAGTCCTGAAGCCGCACCCGGCGGCAACCCTGCCGGTGGCCATGGTGGCCAGGGCCTGCCGCGAGGTGCTGGCGGAGGCGGGCTTTGATCCCAACCTGGTGACCCTGGCGGCGGACACCCGTGCCGAGCCCGCGACCCTGCCGCTGGTGCAGCACCCGGACACTGCCATCATCGACTTTACCGGCAGCCCCCGCTTCGGCAGCTGGCTGGAGCAGAACTGCCCCGGCAAGCTGGTCTACACCGAGACCGCGGGCTGCAACTCTGTAGTGCTGGAATCTACCGACGATCTGAGCGCCACGGCGCGGGCCATCGCCCACTCCCTGTGCCAGGCCTCGGCGCAGATGTGCACCAGCGTGCAGAACATCCATATCCCCGCGGCGGGCGTCCGGGTAGCGGGGAAGATGGTTTCCCATGAGGATGTGGCGCGGGTCATCTGTGCCTCAGTAGACTACTGGCTGGCGGATGCGCGCGGTGCCGCCACGCTCTGCGGCACCCTGTTCGACCCGACAGTGCAGGCGAATGTGGATCGCTATCGCGAGCTGGCGGCGGGGAGGATCCTGCGCGACTCGGCGCCCTACGACAACCCGGGCTTTCCCGCCGCGCGCACTGCCACCCCGCTGGTGATCGCGGCGACCGTGGCCGATCGGAACTGGTACCGGCAGGAGGTGTTTGGCCCAGTGTCCTTCATCATCGCCAACGACAGCGTCGATGCCTGCCTCGCAGACGCCACCGGCAATGCCCGCGACTGCGGTGCCATAACCTCGCATGTCTACTCCACGGATCCGCAGTTTCTGGGTCGTGCGGTGGATGCCTATCACGCCGCCGGAGCCTCGGTAGCCTGTAATCTCACCGGGATGCCGATCAATTTCGCGGCGGCCTATTCGGATTTCCACGTCACCGGGCTCAACCCGGCGGGCAACGCCTGCCTCGCTGATCTCGCCTTCGTCAGCAACCGCTTCCGCATTGTCCAGAGCAAGTTCATGGGAGTGGCGCCAGCCGTCTGAACACCCTCCCTCAGGGCGGCGGGGACTGCTGTCGGAACGCCAGCGCCTCGGCGATGTGACCGCAGTTGATAGTGGCAGAGCCGGCCATATCCGCCAGGGTGCGCGCGACCCTCAGGCTGCGGTGCAGGCCGCGCCCGGACAGGTGCATGGCGTCCGCGGCCTGCTCCAACTGGCTCCTCGCCGCCGGTTCCAGGCGGCAAAGCTCCCGGAAGCGCTCCTCAGGCAACCGTGCGTTGATGCAGCCCTGCCGCTGCAACTGCTGCGTCCGCGCCGCGGCGACCCTTATCCGTACCGACTCCGAGCTTTCTCCCGTGGCCCGCTCCTGGAGCAGGCTGGCTGCGTCCAGACGCGGCACATCCGCGTGCAGGTCAATCCGGTCCAGCAGCGGTCCCGACAGGCGTTGGCGATAACGCCGGATCTGGTCCGGCGTACAGCGGCAGGGGTGCTGGTCGTCGCCGTGGAAGCCGCAGGGGCAGGGGTTCATGGCGGCGACCAGCTGGAAGCGGGCAGGGTAGGTGAACTTGTGGTTGGCCCGGGACAGGGTGATGGCGGCAGCCTCCATTGGCTCGCGCAACATTTCCAGGACCTGGCGGCTGAATTCGGGTAACTCGTCCAGGAATAGTACCCCACCGTGGGCCAGGCTGGCCTCTCCAGGTCGGGGGCGGGCGCCACCGCCCACCAGAGCCGCGGCGCTGGCACTGTGGTGCGGGCTGTGGAAAGGGCGCCGCCACAAATGCTCCAGACTGGTGCTGTCATAAAAGCTGTGCAGGGCGGCACAGGTGAGTGCCTCCTCCGGGTCTGGCGGTGGCAGGATCCCGGGCAGCCGGCTGGCCAGCAGG
>JBGTGB010000358.1:0-11859 GCA_041746975.1 Haliea sp.
CGCAGGCGCAGTTCGCCGCCGCGGTCGGGGCCGCTGCCTTCCTGCGCGGTTCCCTGCAGCTTGGCGTTTCCGCCGACAAAGCCTGGTAGATCCGCCCGGGCGCAAAGCGCGGGCAGCAGGGCGGCCACAATTAAGCAGTACGAAAGCGGTCGCACCAGCTCAGTCCGCTCCGCCCGCGGATGGCCGCCCCGCAGGCTCCTGCGCGACATCTTCGATGATGCGACCGTCTTCCATCCGGATCAGGCGCCGGGCGTAGGCCATCACCCGCGGGTCGTGGGTGGCGAGCACAAAGGTCACGCCGCGATCGCGGTTCAGGGCCTGGAACAGGTCCATCAGCTGGGTAGCGCTCTGGCTGTCGAGGTTGGCGGTGGGTTCATCCGCCAACACCAGCTGCGGTTCGCTGGCGATAGCCCGCGCTACTGCCACCCGCTGCTGCTGGCCGCCGGACATCTCTGCCGGGCGCCGGTCCTCGAGGCCCGCCAGACCCACTTCTGCCAGCACCGCGGCAGCGCGCTGTTGCCGCTGCTGCGGCGCCACGCCCTGCACCTGCATCACAAATTCCACGTTCTCCCGCGCCGACAGCACCGGGATCAGATTGTAGGCCTGAAACACAAAACCGATTTCCCGCAGGCGCAGATCGGCCAGGGCGCCCCGGGACAGTTGGTCAATGCGGCGTCCGGCCAGGCTGATACTGCCGCTGTCCGGGGTGTCGAGCCCGCCCAGGGCATTGAGCAGGGTGGTCTTGCCGGAGCCGGAGGGCCCTGACAGGCACAGCAGTTCCCCGGCCTCGATACTGAGCGACACCCGGTCGAGGCCGGTGATGCGTTGCTCACCCTGCTCGAAGGTCTTGCACAGGTCCTGGCAGACAATTCCACTCACGGTTGGCTCACTCCTCTTTGCACGTTCGCAGCATCAGTGCCTCGCCAGGGCCCGGACCGGGTCCAGCCGCGAGGCGCGCCAGGCCGGCAGCAGGCTCGCCAGCAGTCCCAGTATCAATACCACCGCCGTGGACATCCGCATGTCGTCAAGAGTAAGCAGCGGGTACAGGGTTGTGCCCATTTCCAGCATTTCCATGCCCTCCGCCACTGCCGAGATGTCCACACCATCTCGCAGCGGCAACAGGGTCGCCAGCGCCAGCGCATTGCCCGCCAGCAAGCCCAGGGCGAGCAGTAGCAGGCTTTCCAGCAGCACCTGCAGCAGGATCAGGGCCGGGCGCATGCCGAGGGCCTGCATCAGGCCCAGTTCCCGTGTGCGCTCGAACACCGCCATCACCAGGGTGTTGATGAGGCCAAAGGACAGCACCAGGAACACCACCACCATGAACACCAGGACGAAGCCCTCCTGCAGCGCGAGCATGGCGCCGAGGAAGGTGTGCAGCTCGGTCCAGCCCAGTACCTCCAGCTCGGGCCCGGCACTGGCCTGCAGGGCCGGCAGCCAGGCATCCACTTCGTTGTAGTCTGAGGCGGAGACGGCAACCTCAGTGACTTCCTGCTCAAGCCCCAGCAACTCCTGTAGAGCGCCACGGCCAACGTAGGCGAAGCGCTCCTCGTCACCCTGCAAGCGCGCCTGGTAAATACCCACCACCCGAACCCCGCGATCGGCGACGTTGTTTTCCCTATCCTGGGTCATCACCACGATGCGCTTGCCCAGGCCGGTCTCCAGCCGTCGCGCCAGGCCAGCGCCCAGCAGGACCCCGCGGTCATCGGGACCCTCCAGCATGCGACCTTCGAGCAAGGTCTCCGGCAGGCTTCCAAGCGCTGTTTCCTGCGCCGGATCCACCCCCAGCAGGGTGACGCCACGACTGGCGTATTCACTGGCCAGCACCGCCGGTACCCGCAGGCGCGCGGCCCAGGCGGTGATCGGGGCGCTATTGAGCTTCTCCAGCAGGGCGCCTGCCGGCATCGGCATGTCGTTGACCACGCTGGGATCAAGCAGGAACTCCGGGTGGTGGATCTGGGCCTCGCCAGGCAGGGTGGCGAGACCGTTGCGCACCATCTGGTCTGTCATGCCGCGCATCAATGCACTCATCACGATCATCGCCCAGACGCCCAGGGCAACCGCCAGCAACATGATCAGGGTGCGGCGGTAATTGCGCCACAGGTTGCGCCAGGCCAGCGTCAGCAGGGAGCCAAGGGGCCAGTGCATCAGTTGGACCGCATCGCGGTAACCGGTTGCAGCCCGAACAGGCGCAGCGCGGGATACACCGCCGCCAGCAGGGTGCCCAGAAACACGACCAGTGGCCCCCAAAGCAGTGAGTCCAGCGTTACCGGTGGGTAGATCCGCTCCGGCAGGTTGAAGCGAGCGTTCATCTCCGCCATGCCTGGAAAGGTAAAGCCCGCCTGTTGCAGATAGAGCGCGAGCAAAGCCCCCAGCAGCACCCCCAGCCCCAGCCCCATTGCACCCAGCAGGGCAGTTTCCAGCCCCACCAGCCGCGCCAGCCGGCCCGGGCTCAGGCCCACCGCGAGCATGACCCCGAACTCGCGGGTGCGCTCAAGCACTGACATCAGCTGGGTATTGAGCACGCTGAAAGCCACCAGCAGGATCAGCACCGCGTACATCACCCAGGCGGTGGTCATGTCCGAGCGGATGGCCTGCTGCAGGCCCGGGAGCAATTGATCCCAGTCCAGCACCACCAGTTCCGGATGTTCGGCCCGCAACGCCTGCAGGGCCTCCACGGCCAGAGGCACCTGCTCCAGGTTTGGCAGCCGTACCACCACGCTGTGACCGTGATCCCCCAAGCTGAACACCGTCTGGAACCAGGGCAGGGATACCTGGGCCAGAGCCCGGTCCAGGTCGGGAATCCCCGAATCGATAATGCCCACCACGGTGGCGATGGCGGCGGCAAAAGAGCCGTCGCGGCCGCTGCCGAGGATGGTAATTTCATCCCCTGGCCCCACCCGAAGGTTGCGCGCCAGCAGGGCGCCGACCACGATTTCGCCGTCGGCGCCGGAGAGGTAGCGTCCTTTCCGCAGAAGTCCTGGCAGTGTCGACACCCGCGGCTCGCGCTCGGGCTGTACGCCGGTGATCTGAATGCCGAAAGAGCGCTCCTCGCTGGAAGCCAGGGCGTAGGCGATACCGCGGGCAGCCACCGCCTCCTCCCCGAGCAGGTCCTGCACCTGCTGCGCGCGTTCGACAACTGCTGGCACGCTCTGGCGGATGCGCTGGTCTTCGTCGAAGCCCTCGTGCTGCACTTGCAGGTGGCCGGAGAACGCACCGAGGCTGTTGTCTATCATCATCTGATAGGAGCCGAGCTGCACGGAAATCAGGAAGATCAGCAGCACATTGCAGAACACCATGGCTCCCACCGTCAGCCAGGTTCGGCGCCGGTGCCGCCACAGATTGCGCCAGGCAAGGCGCCAGGTGATGTTCACCGACGGGGATTACGCAGGCTGGACAGGGTGAACAGGCTGTCCGCCAGTTCGAGATCGAATTCCACCGTGTGGGTGCGCAGTTCGGTGTATTCCTCGGGCGCCTCTGTTTTCGCCATACGCATGACCGTGGCCACCGGCCGCCCTGCGATCTCCTCGATTTCCAGCGCGCTCAGGGTTTTCACCAGCTCCCCGTCCTGACTCCAGAATTGCTGCTCCAGCAATACCCAGTCATCGCGAACGCGCAGAACCTCCTTGCCCCAGACCACCGCCGCCTCTTCGTGGGGCACGGACTGGACCACCCAGACCCGGTGCCCCTCGTGCTCCTCCGTCGCCAGCAGGGTGTGGTCGTACTGGCTGACAATGTCAGCGCTCTTGCTCACGTCCTTGTTGGAGAAATCACTGCCCATCCAGTTCTGCCCCATCATTGATGAGGGCACCTTGATAACGCGGTTGATGCTGGGGCTGAAGGTCCACATATTGCTGTCAACGGACAGGGTGGCGTTGCCCGCGTCCTTGCGCGGCTCGGTGACCCGTACCAGGGTTTTTTCGTCGCCGGCAGTCCAGGCCTGCATGCGCATGCTGCGTTCCCAGTCCGGTCGGTGAATGGTCATGGTCATGTCGGCGCGGGAGCTTTGTCCCCGGTAGTGGTCCATGGCCTGGCGCACAATGGCGTCTGCATCCAATGCAGAAACCGGCGCTGCCGCGACCAGCCAGCAGAACAGGGTGGCGTATAGTATGCGGGGCATGGAGTCCTCCTGCTTCAGGCGAGCAGCCATCATAGCGCCTATGACTGTTTTGACCATATAGCGGCCGCATTGGATGGCAGCGACGGGCCGGATTTTGGGTTATAACATGCCCCTATGAACAGCCCCATCCCACTGACGCTGGCCCTGTGCCTGCTGCTGACGGCTTGCGGTGGCCAGCAGCCGGAAGCGGCGCTGGCGCGCTATCTTGAGCGGCTGGAACGTACTTTGGATCAAGCCGCCCCGGCAGTGGAACTTCCGGGCCTGCCGCGAATGCCACCCCGCAATGAGCTGCGGCTGGACCTTGAGCGCAGCAAGCTCGGCACCCTGGACTTCCTCGCCCTCAGCGGCTGCGAAGTGCAGATCACCATCGGCAAGCGCAATTCCAGCCTCGGACTGCTGGCCAGCCCCTCCCAGCGCCTGCTGCTGGAGCTGGAATTCCTGCGCCTGGCCCCTACCTGTATCGCCCACATGCGCGCCACGGAACGCGGTAACCTGGCCGACCTGCTGCAGGACGCTTTTGATCTCAAACAGCAGCAGCTCCCGGCTCTGATTTACAACGCCACCCTGGGAGGCCCGGAATACCGCCAGCTCTGGCAACCGCCGCAAGTACTGGGGACCTACCCCGAGCAGACCAGCAGCGTGCCCCTGACCGCGTTGGCGGAGATCAATGCCAGCACCCGTCGCTGGTTGGCGGGAGACTACATAGCGAACAATATGGAGTTCGAGATCCAGCTCAGTGAAGTGGCGAAAGCCGACGGCGGCGCCCTGCTCAAGGCCCTGGCACTGCAGGCGGGCTGGCTGGAAGCGGGGGATGCCCTGCTGCAGGCAAGACGGGAGCGCGGCCCCCTTTGCAGCGGCCCGATACGGCCTGCCGCGCTTACTACACTGCGCAATGTGATCAAGAAGTTCTTTGTCGGTGAGGTGCAGCCCTGGTCCGCCGCGCTGGGCCGACGCCAGCATGAACTGCTGCCGCTGGTGGCCGCGCTGGAGGGTGAAATCGAGTCTGCCCTGCCCTCCGTCTATATCCGCTGGCAGGAAAAACGCGATACCCGGCTACAGGAATGGGCCGGCGCCCCCCGGCGCCACGTTGGGGAACTGCAGGCGGTGCTGGAACCCTGTGAGCAGGACGGCGTCTGAACAACTAGCAGCAGCGGCACCGACCGCGGCCACGCCATTGGAGGCAAGCACCGTGAAACACGCAATGCGCACCACCCGGTTAACCCTGATAGCTGCCGCTGCTCTCCTGCTGAGCGCCTGTGCCAGCGGCCCGCCAAAGCCGGATGTGGACTTCAAGGTGTGCTCCAGTCCCGCCTGAGCGGCAAGCAGATGCAGGACCAGGCCGACTACAATGAAGCCGCCGAGGCCATCTTCGCGGCGTTCCCGCCCGGGGCAGCCGACACAGCTTCTTATTGAGCGCAAGCGCCGGCTTTGCTATAGTCCGCGGCCGGCCGCGCAAGCGCCCGACATCAACCGCCCGTAGCTCAGCTGGATAGAGCGCTGCCCTCCGGAGGCAGAGGTCGCAGATTCGAATTCTGCCGGGCGGGCCATCATCTTATTGTTTTTCATAGCTTTTATATTTAATCGCCTCCCCTATCTTACTCACAAGATATACTTTGGTGTGCATTTGGTGCATATCAACAAATTCACGCCACGCCAGTTCGGAGCTCACCAACTTAGATTTAAGTAGGCAAGAAACGTGTTTCCATGCCCAGTACAGTATTGCTTCGTGAGCATCAACGGTGGACTTCCCACGGTCTATGGAGAGCGTCCAGCCTCAAAATGAGGCCCGCTCAAAGGCCTCGGCGACGGCATTGTGCCTAAAGCACTTCGTAGGGCAGGTCGCGCAATAACGGATCTGATAGATTGCGGGTCCGTGCGATGCCAGGCGGCAACGGTTTGCCGCGCGCCAGGTTCTTGCGTATACCCGGTGGCAGAGGTTTACCCGCAGTGAAACCGTGCCGACGCACCAGTTCCCGAGCCTGCAGCAACGAGATACCCGCAGCAACAAGTTCCTGACCCCTGGTCTCGTCTCCGCGGCTGTCCTTGGCGGGCTTTCCCTTGCCTTCGGAATTCCCCTGGGCAGCAGCGCCCATCGGATACAGAAGAGTTGAGAGTATCAGAGCCCCCGCAGTTGGCAAAAGTGGATTCATGAGCGATGTCCGAGTCTGCCGTTGTTACAGACTATAGCATGCGCCGGATAGAGAGCCCGCCTCCGAGTACTTGATCATGGTTGGTCGAACAGACTGCTGCTCTAGCAGGACATCCGCCAGCAGCTGCGAGCCACGCTATTGGACGAGGCAGGGGTTACCCAGCCAGACTAGCTCGGCGGCGAAGGGTTCGCTTCAGGACTGCCAATATTTCGGGCTGGATCGGCAACTTTATCGTTCCCAGAGCGATCCACTCCGACCCGATCCGGCCGAAGATACCGATGCCGTGCCCCGACCAGATCCTGACTCATCTTCGGGTCAAAGATCTGGGTGGCGCGAGTGGACATCTTCCTAATACCCCATTTATATTGCTTATACTTTGACTACCTGCGAGGCCGAGAGCCCGGTGAAGTCAGCGACGTGATTCGGACTGTTTGTCTGGATAAAGCTATTAGTTTCTGAAACTACTACGACCATGGCATGGAAACGCAGATGAAGAGCGACAACAACAACGACACGAAGTCAGAAGAAAACAAAGGAGAAGATAGCCAGGCCAACACTGGAGGCCAGAAAACTTTTACTTTCGTGAGTGGTGGCAAGGAACTGGTTACCGAGGTAATCGCTGACTGGATGCCACTGTATATCAACGATAAACCGGCCGCCGATATGTTCTACACCGCCTATCTGGTGGCGGACGACAGCGCGCAAAGGCCAATTACATTCTGCATTAACGGCGGGCCGGGCGGCAGTTCGGTATTTTTGCAATTTGGTTGTGCAGGCCCGCGCATCGTTGCCTTTGACGAGGCAGGGCACGAACTAGCGGGCGCCAAAGGCCTGGTCGACAACCCGTCTCACTGGCTGGGTTTTACCGATCTGGTCTTCATTGACGCAATTGGCACCGGTTATAGCCGACTTCGGACTGAAAAGACAACCGACACTGATAAGCCAGCGGAGAAAAAAGACAATCCCTACTGGGCGATCAAGAAGGATCTTGCCAGTATTGGGGAGTTCATGCGCAAATTCCTCACCCGACATAATCGCTGGCAAAGTCCCCTGTTTTTTGCCGGTGAAAGCTATGGAGGGTATCGCGCCGCGAGACTCGCCAAACTATTCTCCAAGGAGTTCCAACTCGTCGTCAACGGCATAATTGTAATCTCGCCAATCTGGCAGTTCCGTGATGCCTCAAACTCGGACTACAGCACCAGTCAGTGGGTGAATCAATTGCCGGTTTATACAGGCATAGCGCATAAGCACGCTCTTTGCCGAAATGTAGACCCGGGCACTTCGATGTCCGATGTTCTCGACGCAGCCGAAAATTTCGCCATTTCTGATTATGCCCGGGCGCTGGTCGCTGGAACGATGATGGACGAAAGCGAACGTCACCAGATTTTCACCCAGGTGGCAGATATGATGGGTCTTGATCCCCAGTTTGTTATTGAGTCCGAAGGTCGCGTCACGTTTGACGACTTTGCCCGTCTGTTAAGAAAGCAAGACCATCGGATTACGGATCTTTATGACGGTAGCCTCAGTTCAGGCGACGCATTTCCCAATCGCACCAACAATGAAGCTGCGATCAGTGAAGCATTATTCAACACCATGAACCTTTACGCTGCGGCCATATACCATTGGCAACGCAGTGAAGTGGGTGTTTCGACAGAGCTTGAATATATCGTGCTTAACAACGAGGCCCACAAAGCCTGGAAGAATGATGAGAAGGAATTCGACTTGTTCCAGCTGGCCGAATCGATGGATGATTTTCGTGCCGGCGTGACGACCAATACGGCAATGAAGGTTCTGATCGTTCACGGCCAGTACGATACCGTGACGCCTTACTTCGCCAGCAAGCGTCTGCTGCACCAAAGCCGCTTAACAGCAGAGGCGAGGGCGAGGGTTACAGAAAAACTGTATGAAGGCGGCCATATGTTTTATTCATGGCATGAACAACGCAGATTATTCAGCGAAGATGTGAAGGCATTAATCCTCTCACAATAAAGCTGCGCGCCGAACAGGGCGCGAAGGACGCCAGCCATTTTCGCCTGTCAGAATCTGATATGTTCGTTTACACGACAGATCAGACGAGCGCTCATTTTAGCCTCCTCCCATATTGTCCGAGATAGGGTTAGCTTTGGGGTTTCCTCGACCGTGTCTTTAGGCGACTTCCGGCCAGCAGCTGACATTACGACTGCGAAAATGGCTGCGCAAAGCCGGTATATGATCATGAATTGTTGTCCGCCAACATCTCCGCGATCAGGGGTATTTCATCTCATCATAGACAGTACTCATGCACGGGCGACAAACCCGGCTCCTCTTTGACCAATTTTCCCAGACCAGCCCTCAGATCTCGCAAGAACGCACTTCCTGGATAGTCCTTGGCAGCATCTATAGCCAGCCACACATCGCCGGGGCGCTCCTGGAGCAGGCAAGCGAGAAGCGGTATAGCCTGTTGGATGTCTTTCCTGGCCTTGGCGGCTTGGCCCGTGTTGCGGCGCCGGGCAATGACGACTTTGTGCAGCGCGTATCGCGCCGGACTGGGCACATTGACCAAGACGCCGTCCTTGTGCAGCAACAAGGCTTTCAACGTATCCTCTAGTAGGTAGTCGATGAAAGTCAGTGGCTGGGCATATCCATCCACGGCCCGCACGTATCTGGCACCACCCTCCGGTTTGCCCTCTTGCGGGGTGATCAGGTCTACGCGAAAATCGCCGCCACGAATTCTAAAGCTCGTCGCGGGCGACTTCGGATCGAACATGGGTACTTCCAGTAACCCCTGTTCAGCGTCGAGCAACACATCCTTGATCGGCTGACGCTTGGACAGAACCAGCATCGCCTTGTCCGAGACGGCGAGGTCCACGTCCTGTGTCACGGTCGTGTAGGCAGGCCACGCACAACTCAGGATATTGCCAATGGCGATGTACGCAAAGGAGCCGATGAGCACACCGCCCACGTCGAAGTACCCAGCGATCTCGACGGCCTTAAGCACTTTGTAGGCGCGGTGCGGTGTGGGTGTGCAGCCCGCAGCGAGCGCCATTGCCACCGCTTTTTCGCGCTGGATGGAACTTGACAGACCTTCCTTCCAAAGCGCCTTTTGGCGCTCGATAGCAGCACGAAGATCAGGAGAGTCCTGGCCAAGGTAGAAGGATCTTTCTGTTCCCGACAGGCGAAAGCGAAGGTACCAGTAGTCTCCGCCAGATAGGTTTTTCTTCAGGAAGTCGAAGTTACCGCGCTGTTCATTTCTGCGCTGTGACAGCGCCTGCTCGTAGGCCTCTGCGTAGGCCAGCGCAGCGCTGCCGGAGAGTGAGCTATACTGCGGTGTCATGATTTAGGTCCAGCGTGTATTTAGTGTGGACCTAAAATATCAAACGGAACACCATAGGTCCATACTACCAACCAACATTTTTCACAAGCTACCCTTTCCCACTAACACCACGTAACGAGAATAGCCCGTAGAACACCATTCCAGTCAATTCCAGAATTCTATCCGTTAGTATCTGAGGCCGTCGCTTCCGGATACACCGAACATATTCACTCTCGGCCAGAAGCGGACCTCAAAAAATACATTTTACCCATGGAGCTGCCACGGATTTTGAGAGAAGCAGAGAGTGTGCTCCACAGTTTAAATCTGGTAGCGCTTATGATGCCAGCGCACGAAGTACAACTTCAGGCTCCTTTGCTACCACGTTGAGAAGAACCAGTGCAGGACCCTGAGGAGTACGATCACCCCGCTCCCAGTGACGCAGAGTACTGACGCTAATGCCGAACGCAGAAGCAAATTCACTTTGTGACATGCCAACCTTAGCGCGGACTTTTTTCACGTCGAGCGGACTGAACTCGTGGACGATCGCCTTTTTGATCTTGCCTTCGGAATACTCGATAGCTTCAGAAAGCCCCTGTTTAATACTTGAGAATGCGTTAGCCATTTGATTCACCATAACGTTGGCTTCCTGAATTTCAGAAAAGGGCGTCAGATCTTTCTACTATAGTCTGCATGGCCCCAAGTGTAATCCACTGGATTATGGTTGGTCAACACGATAAATCAAGGTTATATCCGGCGATCGGTTTCCGACCAACACGGTGACCAGCAACTGTAAGATGGATAAGACTATCCGGCATGTCGCTTTTGTCTTATCGCGAACCGGCTTAACAGCGTTAGCGTGCTTTCGGCAAGGAGCGGACATTGCCGCCGCCAACACACCCACCCGGCTATGTGGCAAAGCCAAAGGCGCAACGGAAATGGTGTCCCTGTGCTCGGAGCGGCTAATGCTTAGGGACGCCAACTGATATCAAGCTTCCGGTGATGATTGGCACAATCGCGCAGGTACAGATTAATCAAGCTTTGATAGGGAATACCTGACTCTTCCGACATGCTCTTGAAATATTCAATGACATCTTCTCCCAGACGGATGGTGACTGATTTTTTCAATCTAGAAGCGTACGGATTTTTACGCGACTTCATCTTTGAAAAATCATACTCATTCTTCATGACCCTTCACCCATATAGTAACTCTGCTCGGTCTTCGTGGCTCTTCGGGCTGAAATGATGCGTAGGACTTGATTATTTTTGCCTCGTTCACAGTGAACTACTACGAGCACACGGGAAAGATTGCTCATACCAAGCAAGATAAACCTATTTTCCTCTCCGAGAGTTTCATCAAAAAACTGGACAGCTAAATCATCGTAGAAAACAGATTGAGCCTCCTCAAAAGAAACACCATGCTTCTTAAAGTTGGACTTAGCCTTAGCTCGATCCCACTCAAACTCAATCATGCGTACATTGTATGTACATAATGAGGCATGTCAAGGCTGGTATCTGTCCGTACAGAAGTCGTTGGCATTTCCAGGACCCAGCGGGTATTTTTCGGCCAGGAGCGGACGTTCGCCAACACCATGCCCACGTGAGAATTGGGAGCGCAGCAAGTAATTTTTCCGAGTGCAGCTATTTATTGGGCGACAACAGCACGGCACCTAGATAATCAACTTGCAGCGCCAAAAAAAGACGCCTCTATTCCAGAAGCCTTTGCGGAGCATCCATTTCCTCGTGCAGGACACGAACCACGAGCACTTCCGACTCTAGCACTTGATAATAAACAGCATGATGCTCTATATGCAATCTGCGATACCCGGCAAGGACATGGGCGTAGTTAGCGCCGAGTGATGGATGGTTAATCAGCTGATTCATTCCTGCGTCAAGCTGATCCAGGTAACTATCCGCCTGATCAACCCCCCATTCTTCGCAGGTGTATATCCAGATTCCGGTAAGGTCGGATTCCGCCTTCGGCGTGACGGTTAGCCGAAGCACTAAACAGCCGCATTCATTCGCTTACGGCCAGCTGCTTTGATGGCAGATATATCGAGCGGCTTAGGCTTGCCACTTGACTCACCCTGAGCTAAGGCCTGCCTCAGCGTGGCAAGACGCTCCATGACTTGCTGGTCTCTTCTGATGAGGTCGCGGATATACTCACTGTCAGTGGCAAATTGACCGCTCTCAACCTGACCTTTCACCCAGTTATCTTGTTGTTCAGTCAGCGTGAAAGTTTTCCGGTGCATGCTCATAGCTGGCACTCCCAACATAAAATAAGTATGACAATATCATACCAC
>JBGTGB010000359.1:0-58266 GCA_041746975.1 Haliea sp.
GCCGGGCTCTGGAACAGGGCCTGCACGTGTTGTTGTTCAGCGACAACGTGAGCCTTGCAGATGAGCTCGCACTGAAACGTCTTGCCAGCAGCAAGGGGCTGCTGATGATGGGCCCCGATTGTGGCACCAGCATACTCGATGGTGTTGCTCTGGGCTTTGCCAACTCCGTGGCCCGTGGTCCCGTGGGCATTGTCGGCGCCTCGGGAACAGGCATTCAGGAAATATCGGTGCTGCTTGATCGAATGGGGCTCGGTATTTCCCACGCGATCGGTACCGGAGGTCGCGATCTGAAAGAAGCCATAGGCGGCATCACCATGCTGCAGGGCCTGCAGGTACTGGCCGCCGATTCCGCCACGGAGCTGATCGTGCTGACTTCCAAGCCTCCGGCGGCGAGTGTGGCCCGAACGGTGCTGGAGGCTGCGGCCCGTGTCGGCAAACCCGTGCTGGTCAATTTCCTCGGGGCCGATCAGCTGCCAGCTGCACAGGGGAGCCTGCGCTTCGCGGCCTCGCTGGAGGAGACCGCCCTGACGGCTGGCGCTCTGTTGTCGGCCAGCAAGCAGCTGCCACTGCTCACTCCCGCCGCCATTGCCCAGCTGGCAGGCCAGCTTGCGGGTCGACTGCAGCAGCAACAGCGGTACATCCGGGCGCTGTATGCTGGCGGCACGCTCTGCTACGAGACCTTGCTCCATCTGCGCTCCGAACTGGGCCAGGTTTACGCGAATATCGCCGACAGCGAGGAAAGTCGCTACGATGGCCAGGGCAGTCGTCCCGGACACATCCTGCTGGACATGGGTGACGATGCATACACGGTCAACCGCGCCCACCCCATGATCGATCCCACTTTGCGCATGCAGCGGATTTTGCAGGAGGCCGCAGATCCAGAGGTCGCCGTGCTGTTGCTGGATCTGGTGCTGGGCTTTGGTGCTCACGCCGATCCCGCCTCGCTGCTGGTCGAAACACTGCAGCAGGCACGTGCCGAGGCGCAACGGGGAGGCCGCTACCTGGCGGTGATTGTCACTATCTGCGGCACCGATGCCGACAGTCAGAGTCTGTCCCGCCAGGCTGATATTCTGCGGCAGGCGGATGTGTTGGTCGCCAACAGCAATGCCGAGGCCGCGCGCCTGGCAGGCGCCGTGATCAAGACCGCAACAGCGACAGGAGGATGAGATGATGCCAACTACAGCCACGGTAACGCTTCCAGAGCAGCTGGTCGTAATCAATGTTGGACTGGAGCTGTTTGCGGATACCCTGCGGGAGCAGCAACAGACAGTTACCCATGTACAGTGGGAACCGCCGGCCCAGGGCGATGCCGAGCTGCTCGACATGCTCGACGCCCTGCTGTAAAGCGGCCTGGTGAGCACCCTGATTCAGAAAACAGTGAGGTAAGCAGGTGTCGGTACTCAAGGAAAAGATAGCACAAGCCAATTTCCAGGCACTGGAGCTCATACTCGGTGCGCAGCCGCGGCTGGTGGACGTGGCCCCGGCGTTGGAGGTGGTGCCGGGGATGACGCCCAACACCATCCTGCATTCGGCACCGGCCATAGAGTGGGATCGCATGTGTGGCCCGCATCGCAACGGGATTATTGGCGCGGCGTTATGGGAAGGTATTGCCGACGATGCCGCGCATGCGGAACAGATGATCGAGCGCGGCGAGATCATCATCGCCCCCTGTCACCATCACGATAGTGTAGGCGCCGGGGCCGGTATTACCTCGGCCTCCACCCCCATGCTGGTGGTGGAAAACACCAGTGCCGGCAACCGTGCCTTCAGCTGCATCTCCGAGGGCGGAGGACTGCGTCTGCTGAAATGGGGTGTCTACGACGAGGACATCGGCAAGCACCTGAGCTGGCAGGCACAGGTGCTGGGTCCGGTACTGCGCGACGCGGTTCGGGCCAGCGGCGGTATCGATATCAAAGGTATCATCTCCAAGGCAGTACAGATGGGCGATGAGTGCCACAACCGCACCATAGCCTCCACGTCGCTGTTCTTGCGCGCCCTGCTCGAGCCATTGCTGGAGTCCCGCGGCGACAGTCCCGAGTTACTGGAATCGGTGCGCTTCCTGGTGGCGGCGGACCAGTTCTTCCTGCACGGCATCATGGCTGCGGCCAAGGCCATGCTGATGCCGGCGGCGGGCCTCGAGTACAGCACCGTGGTCACTGCCATGGCCCGCAATGGGGTCGAATTCGGGATCCAGGTTGCCGGGCTGGGAGACCAGTGGTTCACTGCCCCGGCCAATAATGTCGAAGGGCTGTTTTTCCGCTCGGAGTGGGGCCATGAGCACGCCGTGCCCGACCTCGGCGACAGCTGTATTACCGAGACCATAGGCCTGGGGGGCTTTATCCAGGCGGCAGCTCCAACGGTACAGCAATATGTGCAGGGCAATATGCAGCAGGCGATTGCCAACACGCTGGAGATGCAGCAGATCTGCGTCACCAGCAACAACGATGTCCAGATTCCCGCCATGGATTTTGCCGGTGCGCCGGTGGGCATCGACATTCGCAAGGTAGTGCAGACCGGCATTGCCCCGCTGATCGATACCGCGATCACGCACAAACAGGGTGGATTGATCGGGGCCGGCCAGGTGCGGGCACCCATGGCCTGTTTTGAGCAGGCGCTGAAGGCCTTCGCCGGTCGGTATCAGTAATCCCGATGGGCGCCCAGCGGCCAGAGATCCCGCTGCCAGAGCGAATCCGGCAGGCCAACCAGGAGGCGCTGGCCGTTTTCCAGGCGGCGCAACCGGTGTGGGTGGACGTGCGGCCGGCGCTGGAGGTGTTGCCGGGCATGAGCAGGAACACCATATTGCATGCCGGGCCGCCCATTGCCTGGGAACATATGTGTGGGCCGCAGCAGATGGGGGTGCTGCAGGCAATCATGTATGAGGGCCTGGCGGCGGACCAGCAATCGGCCCAGACGCTCCTGCAACAGGGCGGCATAGTGCTGGCGCCCTGCCATGAGTATCAGGCGGTCGGGGGGATGGCTGGAATAACCAGTGCCTCCAGTCCCATGGTGGTGGTGCTGAACCGGGATCGGGGCAACTATGGTTATTCGCAGCTGTTTCAGGGTCCCGCGGGAGGCCTGCAGAGCCGCGACCACTACCATGGCGAAGCGCTGAAGCAGTGGCACTGGCTGGCCAATGTGCTGGGGCCGGCGCTGCAGACCGCGGTGCGCTGGCTGGGTGGGCTGGAGATCCGGCCGCTGATTGCCCGCGCCCTCGAGATGGGTGACGAGTGCCACAATCGCAACAGTGCGGGCAGTGGTCTCATTCTGCGGGCGCTGGCCGAGGCCCTGTTTGCCAGCTGTTCGGACCGTGAGCAGTTGCGCCAGACGCTGGCTTACCTGAGTTGGGCGGAGCAGTTTTCCCTCTGCGTCTCCATGGCGGCGGCCAAGGCTACGGCTGATGCAGTAAAAGAGATTCCCTGCAGTACCGTGGTGACCACCATGGCGCGCAACGGCGTTGATTTCGGGATCAAGATAAGTGGCCTCGGGGAGCGCTGGTTCACGGCGCCCGCCAATCGGGTGGAGGGCCTGTACTTCTCCTCGGAGTGGAGCGATGCCGACGCGGTGCCGGACATGGGTGACAGCGCGATAATGGAGGTGATCGGCCTGGGCGGGCATGCCCAGGGTACAGCACCGGCGCTGCAGCAGTTTGTCGGTGGCTCCTTCGACCGCGCCGTGGGTTTGACCCGGGAGATGGGCCAGATCACCGTGGGAGTCATGCCGGATTTCCGGCTTCCCAACATGGACTTCATCGGCGTACCGGTGGCTGTCGACATCAGGCGGGTGATCCAGACTGGTATTGCACCAGTGATCGACACCGCCATTGCCCACCGCAAGGGCGGGGTGATTGGCGCCGGCCAGACCCGGGCACCGCTGGCCTGTTTTGTCGCTGCGCTCCGCGCGTTTCACCAACAGTATTCATGACCAGCGCAGCGCTGCCACTGCTGGATGTCAGGAACCTGTCGGTGGTCTACCACACCGGGACCGGTCCGGCCCGAGCGGTTGACAATGTTTCCTTTATCGTGGCTCGCAGCGAGACGGTTGCCATTGTCGGCGAGAGCGGCTCCGGCAAGAGTAACGCAATGCTGGCGGTGATGCGTCTGATCCAGGCCCCCGGAGCAATCTCCGGCAGCCAGATTGCGTTCGATGGTCGCGACCTGCTGAGCTTGAGTGAGCAGGAGATGCGTGCCTTGCGCGGCAACCGCCTGTCCATGGTCTTTCAGGACCCGATGACCGCTCTCAACCCGCTGTTCACCATAGGCAGACAGGTCAGCGATATTCTGCGCCAGCATCTGGGCCTTTCCAAACAGCTGGCACACGAGCGTACGGTAGAGCTGTTGCAAAGGGTGGGGATCAGCGATGCGGCACGACGACTGCGTGATTACCCGCACCAGCTGTCCGGCGGTCTGCGGCAGCGGGTAATGATCGCCATGGCCTTGGCCTGTGAGCCGGAACTGCTGATAGCTGATGAACCCACTACTGCTCTGGATGTGACCATTCAAGCCCAGATCATAGAACTGGTAAAGGCCCTGCAGGTGGAGCTGAACACCGCGGTAGTCTGGATCACGCACGACCTCGGCGTCGTCGCCAGTCTTGCGGACCGGGTGCTCGTAATGTATGCCGGGCAGATTGTCGAGTCCGCTCCGGTTGAGCGCCTGTACCAGTTTCCCGCGCACCCCTATACCGCAGGCCTGTTGGCTTCATTGCCGCGTCTGGACGGATCCGGCAGGGAACGCTTGCAGTCAATAGAGGGAGTGCCACCGGATGCCCTCAAGACGATTCCAGGCTGTGCCTTTGTCGAGCGTTGCCAGTTTGCGCGGGAACAGTGTCATCAGCAAAAGCCGGAGCCGGTCACGGTGGCGCCCGGGCATCACAGTGCCTGCTGGCTGGCCAGTGCTGATACCACGCCCCCCTGGCAGCGGCCGGTGCCCGCATGAGCGAGTTCGAACCGCTGATATCGGTGGAAGACCTGCAGGTGCATTTCCCGATTCGACGCGGCCTGCTGCAGCGACGGGTGGCCGCTGTGCGCGCCGTGGACGGGGTCAGCTTTGCCATCGTGCGCGGCGAAACCCTGGGCCTGGTTGGTGAGTCAGGCTGTGGCAAATCGACCACCGGAAGAGCCATCCTCAACCTGACCCAGCCCACGGCAGGCCGGGTGCTGTTCGACGGCGTGCAGGTGTCGGCATTGTCTGGCGAGACGCTGCGGCAGCTGCGGCGGCGGATGCAGATGATATTTCAGGATCCCTATTCTTCCCTCAATCCGCGCATGACAGTCGGTGATACGATAGCCGAACCAATGCTGGTGCACGGGCTGTACCGGGGAGCGGAGCGGCGCAGACGGGTTGCTGAATTGCTGGGCTTGGTGGGTCTGGCCCCGGAGTTCCAGCGGCGCTATCCGCATGAGTTCTCAGGTGGCCAACGGCAACGGATCGGTATCGCCCGGGCCCTGGCCGCGGAGCCGGACTTCATTGTTTGCGATGAGGCGATCGCTGCGCTGGATGTATCTGTCCAGGCCCAGATCATCAACCTGTTGCAGGACCTGCAGCAGCGCTTGGCCCTGACCTACCTGTTCATTTCTCACGATCTCTCGGTAGTCCGGCATATATCCGACCGGATTGCGGTGATGTACTTGGGGCGAATCGTTGAACTGAGTCGTGGCGAGGACATCTATGGCCGCCCGCGCCACCCCTATACCCAGGCCCTGTTGTCTGCAGTGCCGCTGCCTGACCCGGTTGCCGAGCGGTCGCGCCAGCAAATCATACTGCGCGGCGAACTGTCGGTGACGGACGAGGTGGGCACCGGTTGTCGTTTCGCCCCGCGCTGTCCCCGCGCGGACGACATGTGTCGAAGGGTAGAGCCACAGTTGGAAAGCATGGGTGGCCACCACTGGGTCGCCTGTCACCACGCCTGACGGTGCTCCCTTGGGTCGGAGAAATCTCCCCAAAACCATTGTCTCACCGCCACAATGTGCGTATTATACAAACTATGTTCGCAATAAGAACTAACCGGCTGTGCTTGTCGCGCCCGGCAATTTTCCAGCAAGGAGTCAGCCTGTGTACAAAATGTTGATTGACGGTCAGCAGGTAGCGGCCTCGAAAACCTTTGCAGTCCTCAATCCCGCCACGGAAGAAGTCTGTGGCGAGGCCCCTGATTGCTCGCGAGAACAACTGGAGCTCGCCATTGACGCGGCAGACAAGGCGCTCCCGGCCTGGCGGCTGGACTTTGGCAAGCGCCGACAGGTGTTGCTGGATTGCGCTGACAAACTGCGCGCCCACGCCGAAGAGCTGGCGGTCGTGCTGACCATGGAGCAGGGAAAACCGCTGCCACGGGCGGTGAACGAGATCATGGGTTCAGCCGCCTGGTTGAGTTACACCGCCTCGCTTGATTTGCCGGTGGAGGTAATCAAGGACGATGACAGCTCGCGGGTGGAGGTGCATCGCAAGCCCATCGGCATTGTCGGGGCGATTACCCCCTGGAATTATCCCCTGATGATGGCGGTCTGGAAGTTCGCGCCGGCAATTCTCGCGGGCAACACGGTGGTGCTGAAATCCTCTCCCTATACGCCGCTGGCAACCCTGGTCATGGCCCGGCTGTTGCAAGACATTATCCCGCCCGGCGTGGTCAACTTCCTCAGTGGAGGTGATGAACTCGGCAAGTGGATCAGCGCCCACCCGCGAATCCGCAAGGTCAGTTTTACCGGTTCTACTGCTGCAGGCAAGCACGTAGCAGCAGCCGCCGCTCCGGACCTGAAACGGCTCACGCTGGAGCTGGGTGGCAACGATCCAGCGATCGTATTCCCAACCGTGGATCCACAAACGGTGGCGCAGAAGCTGTTTACCGCAAGCTTTGAAAACTGCGGCCAGGTGTGCGTCGCCATCAAGCGCATTTATCTGCACGAGAGTATCTTTGAGCCTGTGGTCGAGGAACTGGTGAAGCTCGCCGAGGCGGCAGTAGTAGGGGCAGGCAGCGACTCCGCGACAACAATCGGCCCGCTCAATAACCGTGCCCAGCTGCAGCGGGTAATGGATCTGGCGGCCGGCGCCAAGGCGGCCGGTGGCAAGTTCCTGACCGGTGGCGAGCGGTTGCCGGGCGTTGGCTACTTCTATCCGCCCACGATCGTGGTCAATCTCAACGACAGCGACCCGCTGGTTGCAGAGGAACAGTTCGGCCCCATCCTGCCTGTTGTGGCTTTTCGCGACACAGATGAAGTGATTGCCCGGGTCAACAAGGGCAACTTTGGCCTTGCCGCCTCGGTATGGTCGGCTGATCCCGAGCAGGCCCGGACGGTCGCTGCCGCGCTTGAGGCTGGCACGGTCTGGATCAACCAGCATCTGGCAATGATGCCGCAGGCGCCCATCGCCGGTGTCAAGTGGTCGGGCGTGGGGGTGGAAAATGGCCGCTGGGGATTGGAGAGCTATACCGAGCTGCAGACCATTTCCATCGCAAAAGTTTAATCACGCAAGCAGAGAGGGCAGGTAATGAAGATACACGACATCACCATGGACGTGGAGCCGGGCATGCTCTATTGGCATGAAGGCAAGGCTCCCGAGGTCACCACCGTTTTCAGTATCGCAGACGGTGCCCCATCCAATGTGACGCGCTGGCTGATCGGTTCGCATACGGGCACACACATCGATGCGCCGCGTCATTTCATCGAGGACGGGGCGACAGTGGAGCAACTGCCACTGGAGATGTTTGTGGGGCGTACCCGTGTGATGGATCTTACCCACATAGGCGATCGCACTATTACTGCGGAAGATATTCAGAGCAAAGGTCTGGACGGGGTGACACGGGTATTGTTTCGCACTACCAATTCCGACAAGCGCATCATCAAAAAGGAATTCTCTACGGATTGGGTGGGGGTCGGACCCTGCGCCGCCCAGATGCTGGTGGACGCCGGTGTCCAACTTGTAGGTATCGACTACGTTACAGTCGAAGCGCCCGAACACTCCGTGGAATGGCCCACGCACCATATCCTCTGTGGCAACAACGTCATCATTCTGGAGGGTGCCAAGGTAGGTGAGATTCCCGATGGCGAGTACTTCATGTGCTGCCTGCCAATGCGCCTCAAGGGCTCGGAAGGCGCTGCCACACGCACCATCCTGATCGAGGGGGTCAGCGAAGATTGATATGCGGGGTGTAATCGCAAGCCCGCACCAGCTGGCAACCGATGCTGGCGCGTCGATGTTCGCTCGCGGTGGTAACGCCGTCGATGCCGCATTGGCCGCAGCGGCGGTGCTGACAGTGGTGTATCCGCATCAATGTGCTCTCGGGGGCGACCTCTTCGCAGTCATTGATGACGGAGCTGGCCAGCTGAGCGCAGTAAATGGCTCTGGTGCCGCCGCGGCGACAGTTGATGCAGCGGGGCTGCGGGCGCGGTACGAGCAAATGCCGGACGCGGGCCCCGACGCCATTACCGTGCCCGGCGTGGTGGCAGGCTGGGAAACGCTTGCGGAAATGGCGGGCAGCCTGTCGTGGAAAGAGCGTTTGCAAAGCGCCATAACCCTGGCGCAGCACGGTGTTCCGGTGGCCCCGTCGCTGGCGGCGGGTATTCGCTATCGGCTGCCGGCCATGGACGCAGGTATGCGCGCACAGTTTCTGCACAATGGCGAGCCCCTGCAGGTGGGTGCGACCCTGAGGCAGCCCGCACTGGCTGCAACCCTGGGCATAATGGCTGCCGAGGGTCTGTCCAGTTTCTATCGAGGTGCTGTAGCACAGCGTCTTGTGGCGGGCTTGCAGCGCCTGGGCTGTCCGCTGACTGCTGCCGACTTCGGGCGCCACCAGACGGAAGTCACAGCGCCGCTGGCCTACAGTTTTCGTGGCCTGGATTTGATTACCTGTCCGCCCAATTCCCAGGGATTCGTGCTGCTGGAAACACTGGCGGCCCTGGACGCACTGGACTTGCCGCTGGAAGCCCATGGCCCGGGTGCCACCGCGCTGCTGCATGCGGGTCTGCTGGCTGCGGCCGATCGCGACGCGCTGCTGGGTGATCCCGCGCATGCGACCCTGCCGCTTGATGAATTGCTGGACCGCGCACAGCTGGCGCGGCGCCTGTCAGCGCGGCTGGCAGGAGAGCCAGTGCCTGATTTCGCCGCTCGTCCAGCCCATGGCGATACCGTTGCCATCTGCGCCATGGACAGCGAGGGGCGAGCTGTCTCGGTGATACAGAGCGTGTTCCAGACATTCGGAGCCGCAGTGCTGGAGTCCGCTACCGGAATTGTGCTCCACAACCGGGCGCGCGGTTTCTCCCTGGTGCCCGGGGCGCCCAACGAGCTGCTGCCGGGTACCCGGCCCGCCCACAGTCTGATGCCATTGTTGTTGCGTCAGCAGGGGGTGACCCTGGCGGCAGTGGGCACCATGGGCGGCAAGGCACAGCCACAAATTCTCGCGCAACTGCTGGAGGGAGTGATGGATCCAGTGCAGCCACTGAGCAGGGTACTGGCCAGACCCCGCTGGGTTGTGGGTGCGCGCGACATCGAGTTTCCAAGACCTACTGTCGCGATCGAAGCGGATGCGCCCGCGCAACTGGACGAGTACCTGAGCATACCTGAGCTTGCTGTTGTGCGTATTCCGGCCTGTTCCGAAAGCGTCGGGCATGCGCAGGCGGTGCGGCGCGAACCCAATGGCAGCCTGACAGGCGCATCCGATCCTCGTTCTGATGGGAGCTGTGCCATCCACGAGCCGGACGCTGGCCAGCGGCATATGAAAGGTTTGAACAGAGAGTGAGCGAGGTTGCGGTGACAACAGACACAACGAGCGACTTGCTGGAAAGCTTGGCTGCGCTGCCCCGGGTGAGATTGGCACTGACACCGACCCCGCTGATGGAGGCACCGCGCCTGTCGGCGGAGCTTGGCGGCCCGCGCATCCTGTTCAAGCGGGATGACCTCACCGGCGCTGGCCTCGGTGGCAACAAGGTCCGCAAGCTGGAATACGTCATCGGACGCGCCCTGGCCGAGGGCGCCGATACCCTGGTTGTATGCGGCGGATTTCAGTCGAATCTGGCGCGCATTGCCTCGGCCATGGGTTCTCAGCTGGGCCTGCATGTGGAGCTGGTGTTGGGCGGTGTCCCGGGGGAGGCCCGCGAGCCGGTTGGCAATCTCATGCTGGACCATCTCTATGGCGCGAAAGTCCGTTTCGTGGAGACGGAGCCGCGTTGGGAGTTTGGTACCGCACTGGAAGATGTGATGATCGAACTGCGGTCCCAGGGTCGCAAGCCTTATCTGGTCCCGCTGGGTGCCTCCAGTGCCGAGGGCATGGCCAGCTATATTGAGGCGAGTATGGAAATGCTCGAGCAGTTCCGCTTGCAGCAGCTGCTGCCGGATTATCTCTACGTGGCGGTGGGTTCTGGTGGCACCTACTCGGGTTTGATGCTGGCGCAGGAAAACATGCCTCTTCCCCACAAGGTTGTGGGAGTCAGCGTGAGTCGCACCACCGAACATTACCGCGAACATCTCGCGGCAGACATGCGGCAGGCAGCGTCCCAGCTGGGTCTGCCTGCTGTCCCGACCGCGGCGCAGATTGACATCGAAGACCGGTACCGAGGCAATGGCTACGGCGAGGTGTCGGATGGCTGCAATCATGCAATTTCGCTGGTGGCAAAAACCGAGGGTATCCTGCTGGACCCGGTCTATTCGGGCAAATGCATGCATGGCCTGATCGAACATATCCGACAGGGCCGAATTGGACCAGACGCCACCGTCGTTTTCCTTCATACGGGTGGCTGGCCAGCCCTGTTTTCCTATAGTGCTGACAAACTGGGCTTGAGTACCAGCGTCAGACAACAGCCCAGCTGAATACAACAAGGCACGAGAGGTGTTTTATGACTGACAGACTCCCCATTGAACAAGCAGCGCTGGACAACATCTGGTTCCATGTTACCTCGCCCCAGGCCTTGCGGGATCCGGGCGGTATGACGGTATTTACCCGAGGAAACGGCTGTTATCTTACCGATGTCCACGGCAACGAATATCTGGATGCATTGTCCGGCGGCGCGTTCGTGACCAACATCGGTCACGGGCGCAAGGAAGTGGCGGATGCGATGGCCAAGCAGGCGGCGGAGCTGGCCTATGTCACGCCCTACAACTTTGCTGCACCCACGACGATTGCCCTCGCTGAAAAGCTCCGCGCGATCTCCCCGGGCGACTTGCATCGCGCTTTCTTTACCTCAGGTGGCACCGAGGCGGTAGAAACGGCGCTCAAGATTGCAAAGCAGTATCACTGGCTTAATGGCGACCAGAAACGGAGCAAGGTTATCAGCCGCCGCGGTTCCTATCACGGCTCCAGTTTTTATACCATGAGTCTGTCCGGCGCCAGTCACGATTTCAATAGCAAGATCTTTGCGCCGATGGTTCCCGGTTGTGTGCAGGTGGCGAATCACAATTGTTATCGCTGTGAGTTTGGCATGAGCCAACCCAGTTGCAACATTCACTGCGCGAGGTCGATTGAGCAGGCCGTGCTGCACGAAGGCCCGGATACCGTTGCAGCAATCATCGCCGAGCCGATACCCGCCGCTGCCTCGATTTACCTGCCCCCGGACGGCTACCTGGCGCAGCTGCGGGAGATCGCGGACAAATACGGCATCGTGTTGATTCTTGACGAAGTAATCAATGGCTTCGGCCGTACCGGAAAGATGTTTGCCAGTGAACATTGGGGAGTGGTGCCCGATATCATGACGGTGGCCAAGGGGCTGACCAGTGGCTACGCCCCGATGGGCGCAGTCATGGTGAGCCCGAAGATTACCGCGCCTTTCGATTCCGCCGTCGGCCGTGAGGCCGGGTTGAACCACGTGATCAGCTTTGGCGGTCACGCCACCGCGGCGGCGGCGGCGCTGAAAAACATCGAGATCATGGAGAACGAGGGCATGGTGGAAAACTCCGCCGCCATGGGGCAGTACCTGCTTGATGGCCTTGAGTCCCTGAAGAAGTATCCCATTGTCGGTGATATACGCGGCAAGGGCCTGCTAACAGCGGTGGAGCTGGTACAGGACAGGAAGACCAGAGCTCCGTTTCCACCCAGTGCCGGGATGATGACCAAAATCAACAGCAAGCTGCGTGAGCACGGCGTCCTGGCGCGTACCTATCAGGTGGTCGAGTTTGGTCCACCCCTGTGCGCGGGCAAGCGGGAAATCGAAAAAATCGTGGAGGCAACAGAGCAGGCCGTTGTCTGGTTTGGCAAGGAAACGGGTATCCAGTGATGAGAGAAAAGCAAAGCGTCATCATTGTTGGTGCCGGTGTGATTGGCTGTGCCATTGCGCTGCAACTGGCGCGCAAGGGCTACCGGACCATCAATCTCGACAAGAATCCCGAAGTCGGCTACGGCTCCACCAGCAATTCCTGTGCGGTGGTCAGGTTTTCCTACTCCAGTCTTGCCACCACGGCATTGGCCTGGGAAGGCTACCACTACTGGCGGGACTGGGAGCAATTCATCGGCGTGGATGACGAACGTGGTCTGGCGCAATACCGCGAGTGCGGGCACCTGATGCTGCGAGCCACTCCCAGTGACAGGCCCCATGTGGTGGAATTCTACAAAGCCCTGAAGATCCCCTACGAAGAGTGGGATAACGCCACCATTCGTGAGCGTTTGCCGCTGTTCTCAACGAATGTATGTGGACCTGTGGTGCCCATCGATGATCCCGGCTTCTGGGAAGAACGTGAGGCCGGTGGTGAGCTGGCAGGCGGCATTTTCGCTCCCAATGCAGGGTATATCGGCGATCCCCAGCTCGCGACCCACAACCTGCGCCGGGCTGTGGAAGCTGCGGGCGGAGAGTTCCGCCTCGGTGTCCGGGTGAGCAGCATTGACAGCAGCGATGGTCGCGTCGCCGGAGTCAGGCTGGATCAGGGTGAGTTCATCGCTGCAGCTGTCGTGGTCAATGCATCCGGACCCTACTCGGGTCAGATCAACGCCATGGCCGGTGTCCTGGACAGCATGGCGATCAAGACCCGCGCCCTGCGGCGCGAGGTTCACCATCTACCCAGTCCACCCAGTTTTGATTTTGAGCATCAGGGTGTGATGACCTCCGATGATGACCTGTATCTGTACTTCCGGCCGGAAACAGGCAACAAGGTGACCATCGGTTCCGGGGACCCGCCCTGCGATCTGCAGGTGTGGGTGGATGACCCGGATAATTTCAACCGGGAGTTCTCGGAGAGTCAGTGGACCGCCCAGGTCTACCGTGCCGCGCGGCGAATCCCGGAGTTGCCTATTCCCAGCAAAGCATCCGGCGTGATTGATCTTTATGATGTGTCGGAGGATTGGGTTCCTGTCTACGACTGTTCAAGCCTGAGAGGGTTCTACATGGCCGTAGGTACCAGTGGCCACCAGTTCAAGAATGCGGGTGTGGTAGGAGACCTGATGGCCGAGCTGATCGATGCCTGTGAAAACGGGTGGAACCATGACAGGAACCCGCTCCTGTACAAGTGCAAGTACACCGGCGAAGTCATTGACACTGGCGCCTTCTCGCGCAATCGCGAGGTCAGCAAGGAAAGCAGCTTTTCCGTTCGGGGCTGAAAGATCCCGCTGCCTGGGGTGTGTCTGGGCACGTTCGCTGCCAGCTTGAACATGATGCAATCCCAATGCGCAATGCCGATATTCATGAAACCCTAAGTTCACTATGCAAACAGTTGTGCACATAAAAAACATGTGCTAACTTGCTTTCAGAGCACATAAGAAACTGACAAATGATGTTGACATGCGTCTTGAGGGGTAGTTATGAAAACTGACAATGCACGTTATCTGGTTGCTTGTGCTTCCGCGGTGGTTTTACCGGCAATGCTGACAACGATTCCGGTTGCCAGTGCGCAGCCTGCGGCCAGAGCTGGCCAGCTGGAAGAGGTGGTGATTACAGCACGGAAAAAGGATGAAGCGCTCTCTGATGCGCCTATAGCCTTGACCGCGTTTACCAACGCCGAGTTGGAGAGTTCTGGCGCCAACTCGCTCTCCGATATTGTTAAATTTGCGCCTGGTGTTGTGTTTGAAAACAACAGCGTGGCGGTCCCTGGCAGAATATATACCGACATCCGATTTCGCGGTCTGGGAAATGAGCTGGTAGAGCCATTCGCCCAAGTGGGATCGGTATTTCTGGATGGAGCCCTGGTAGCCGCGGGGGCCTCGAGTATAAATTCGGAAAACATCGAACGAGTTGAGATTGTCAAGGGACCGTCATCCGCCTTGTTTGGGCGCAGCACGTTTGCGGGAGCGGTGAACTACATTACCAAAACCCCGAGCTTGACAGACTACAGTGGTCGGGTGACGGTTGACTTCTCGGAGTACAATACGCACACGATGACTTTCGCTCACGAAGGGCCACTGATCCAGGACCGCCTCGCCTACCGGGTTTTTCTGAGCGATTACAGTACTGGCGGCCAGTACCGCAGTCAGTCGGACGGCGGTGATCTCGGTGCTGAGAGTACTCAGACATTCATGGGGACGCTGTATGCAGCGCCCACCGATGAGCTGTCGATCAAACTGCGGACCATGTACTCGGAGGATGATGATGGTCCACCCGCCGCGGTATGGGTCGGCAACAGCTCGTCCCGTCAGGGCCAAGGTCCGAATTTTGCCAACTGCTTCGAAAAGCGTCCAGAGCTGCAAAGTCTGACACGGCGCAACAATGGCGTTACCCCGCTAACCGATTTCATCTGTGGAGAAGTACCGATCACGGGCCTCATTGACGCGAATACGCAGCTGGTGTCCGATCAAACTCTGCCTTTTTTCGCGCTTATGCCCAGTTTGAGTGGCGTACCGTCAATCAGCAAAATGGGTCTGAAGCGCGAACAGGTCAGGGTTGCGCTAATGGTGGATTACGAGCTTGGCGACTATACGCTGAGTTCCATGTCCAGTTACGATCGGGAGGGAGCAGCGTACATCAAGGATACAGACCTGTCGGGAGCCAGAGCGTGGCTCAACTTCGAAGAAAATCTCAATGAGAGCGTCTTTCAGGAGCTGCGTATAGCTTCTCCTGCGGATGACCGGCTGTCCTGGATGCTCGGAGGCAGTTATTTCCGCGGTGAGTTTACCGGCAAGTATCTGGCGGGGGGGCCAGCACTGGTTGGGGAGGATGGGTCTATGGACCAGGCTCCACCCACCTTTGATGTTGATACTGCGCTGGGGCTGCCGGCGGATGGAATCTGTCCCTGTTCATTCAACGTACTACTCCAGCCTTTGCCGCCCGAAAACCAGTACACCACCTTCAGTTTGTTCGGTTCCATCGGCTACGAACTGACTGACAAGATTACGCTGGACCTGGAGTGGCGGTATTCGGAGGATGAGTTGCTGCAAAACGATCCGAGGCGGACCTCACTGACCCCGGTGGCCGCTCCGTTTGGCACAGGCAATGGCACGGAGTTGGGAGCGAATTTTTATTCCTTTCTCCCACGCTTCACTGTCAGGTACAAGCCAGTGGACGATACAACACTGTGGATGACCTACTCCGAGGGCAACAATCCGGGATTCTTTAACGAAAGCTACGCAGCGTTGACGCCGGAGGGCCTGGCGCTCAATCCCGGCATTAGCGACATAGCGCCACTGTTTGTCGATGAAGAGGAGTTGGAAAACTTCGAAATTGGGCTTAAGCAATCCCTCTGGGATGGTCGGGCGAATTTCTCTCTTGTCGCGTACATGATGGAGTGGACCAACCAGAAAACGAGGACCGGGATTCTTTTTGCCAATCCGGGTGGCGGATTCTCTACGAACACCTTGGTGGTACAGGGCTTCAACACGGATTTGCGAGGCTTGGAGCTCGAGGGTAGCGCTAGCCTAACCGATCAGCTCGGCGTGCGCGCCCAGGTTACGTACTCGGACGCAGAGTTCAAGAACTTCCAGTGTGGTTTTACCGACAAGTTTGCACCGGCCAATGCCGATGGGGTTGTGGAATGCAGTGGCAATACCCCGCTGCAGTTCCCTGAATGGAGTGGATCACTTTCACTCCTTTGGAGCGATGACTTCCGTTCAGGGTTATTGGCTGGAAACAGCTACTTCGCCCGGCTTGACGGACTCTATACCGGCGAACAGTTTACTGATGAACAGAACTTTTCCTTTATCGGTGACTATTGGACTGTCAATGCGCGCGCCGGAATCCAGGCCGACAAATTGCGGGTAGAGTTGTATGTCACCAATCTTTTCGACGAGGATCAATATCTTGCCGGCGGCAGGGTAAGTGACTTCTCTGCTGATCGTGGTTCAATTTTTCCGTTCGAATTCTCAGACAATCAGGGCTTGGGCCTGGTTCCTGCCCGGAAACGTCAGTTTGGCCTTCGCGTAGGATTCGACTTCTAGGGCCCCGAATGGGCCGTCTGTCTTTGCAGCCATGCCCCGCAAGGGGTGTGGCTTTTTTTTGGAGAACTTGCTAATGAAGATCACACCAATGGTGTCCATACCGTGCCTGCTCCTGTTGCTGGCGACTCCGGCCGTCGGCGGCACAGCGACGCCCACGGGAAACGCACTGGCGCTGGTACAGGCCTGTACCCAGCTTAATCACCAGTATGCGATCGCCCGCGACCTGAGTGATGCGGCAGCCTATGCCCGTATCTTTGCCGATGATGCCGTGTTCGAAATGCAGGGCGAGACCTATCGCGGCAGGGAAGCGATTCTGACCAGACTCACCGGAACTGAAGCGAACTATTTTGCTCGGCTGCTGGTAACGACAGTGGCGATTACACCGCTGGATGAGCGCAGTGCGCGCGGCCTGATCTACTTCACGATGTATCAGGCGCCGAAGGGGGCAGAGGATGAACTCCCGATCACCGCCTTCAGGACTTTCATGGGTGAGTATCACGATCACTACGAATTCGATGGCGAGCACTGTCAGCTGTCGCGACGGGAAACACGTCCGTTGTTCATGGGCACCGCGGAGGAGCAATGAGATGAAGCTGGACCGAGCTATCCACAGCAGCTACGGGAATTCTGCCAGCCCGATACGTCGTTGCCTCGCGGGGCTGATCCTGGTGGTGGCCGCTGGCGGCGTGGCCGTAGCACAGGCCGCCGACCATATTTTCCACAATGGCGTAGTGGTAACGGTAGATGGTGATTTCAGTGTGGCCGAGGCTCTGGCAGTGAAGGACGGCCTGGTTCTGGCTACGGGCTCCAGCGAGCAAATGCTGGCGCTGCGAAATGCCGGCACCAGAGTAACGGACCTGGACGGCAGGACGGTACTGCCGGGCTTGATAGACACCCATCAGCACACCCTGTCCGCCGCGGTGTCCGAAGCCGATCATTCAATCCCCGTGATCAGGGACATGGCGGAACTGGCGGACTATATCAAGGCCCGCAGTCAGGTATTGCCCGCTGGTGAGTGGATCTGGGTACGGAATGTGTTTCCGACCCGCCTGCGGGAGCAGCGTTTGCCGACCCGGGCGGAGCTGGACGCGGCGGCCCCGGATCACCCGGTGATATTCGCCCCGTTCGTGATCTCGCCCCTGGCGTCGCTGAACAGCGCAGGCATGGCGGCGCTGGGAATAGACCGGGCGTTCGCGGCAGAGAACCCTGCAGATATCCTGCGCGATCCCGAGAGTGGCGAGCCGCTCGGCCTGATCGCCAACCACCGCCACTATATCGAGGACATAGGCACGCCGGATCTTACCAGCAGCGACGAGGAGCGCAGCGCGCGCTATCGCCACATGATGCAGCGCTACAATGAGGTTGGCCTGACCACGGTGGTCGATCGCAATACCTTCCCGGAGGTGATGGATTTCTATCGGGTCATGGCCGAGGACGGGCTGGCTACGGTGCGGATTTCCTTGTTTCATGCACTGGATACCGGGTCCGACATTCCCCTGCCCGTGATTGAACAGGAAATCGCCCGCATTGCGGAGCTGCCCCTACACCGCGACCCGAAGCCATTGGTGCAGCTGATCGGGATCAAGACCTTCGCGGATGGAGGCATACTGAGCGGCAGTTCCTATATGCTGGAACCCTGGGGTGAAAGCAGTATCCACGCAATCAGTGATCGCGACTACCGTGGCAAGCTGTTCATTCAGCCCCAGCGTCTGCAGGCGATGGTGGCGGCAGCCCTGCGTGGAGGGTTGCAGTTTACCGCCCATGCGGTTGGTGATGGCGCAGTGACCGAAGTGGTCAAGGCTTTCGATGAGGTCAATCGGGAGCTGCCGCTCAAGGGGTCCCGTGCGTCAGTGACCCACAGTAATTTCGTCACTCCCTGGGTCATTGCCAAAATGGCCGAACTGGAGATTGTGGCGGACATCCAGCCGGCATGGTTCTACCTGGATTCCGCAGCCCTGTTGCAGCAATTTGGTGAGCCGCGTCTGCGCTATTTCCAGCCGCTGCGGTTGCTGTTTGATGCGGGTGTGGTGGTGGCTGGTGGGTCTGATCACTGGTCGCTGGAGGATTCCCTGCATGCGGTGAACCCGTTCAACCCGTTCCTGGCGATGTGGACCACCATCAGTCGTCAGCCGCGCTATGTGGATCAGCCGCTGTACCCTGAAGAAGCCTTATCGCGGCGTCAGGCGCTGCAAATGTACACGATCAACGCCGCCTATGCCCTGGCGCGTGAACATGATCTGGGGAGCCTTGAACCGGGCAAACTGGCTGACTTCATTGTCATCGACCGCAACATTCTGACCTCACCGCAGGACGACATTCCCGCAACCCGGGTGCTGCAGACCTACCTGGCCGGCGAGCTGGTATACGCTGCCGGACGCGCACCCGACAGCTGAAAGTGCATCAGCAGCATCAACAGCGTGTAGGTCACCGCAAACCCCATCGCGCCCAGTATCACTCCGCGGTAGCCAAAATCTCCCACGACGAAGGCGGCGAATCCCGCGCCTGCGGAGATGCCGAACGAGGTCACGACGGTACTGAGTACCGCCGCCTTGCCGGATTTCTCCACCTCCGCCAGCATGCCCAGCTGGTAGGGTATGGTGAAATTCCAGGAAAACTTGTGCAGGAAAATGCCCAGTGCAAACAGGTAGATATTGAGCGTGAAGAGGAAACAGCACAGTGACGCGATATGGATACAGAAAATGATCATGATGGTTGCGGGGCGCGCCAGCGAATTGCCGATCAGGGTGGCAGTGCTGGCCCCCAGCAGGCCGGCGAAGGCACCCAGGGCCAGCACCGTGCCAATGCTGGAACGGTTCAGACCCGCAGCGGTACCAATCCGCTCGGAGTAGGTCCAGAAGGCCTGTTGCGACATCATCAGCATGAGGATGGCAATCAGCATGATGCCCGGGAAGATCCAGAACAGTGCCGGTGAGCGGGTGGTGATCGTTACAGCGGGCGCGGGCGGACGCAGCGGGAACCACCCTAGGGACAGTAGCAGCGCCAGGGAACTCAAGCCCACCATGATGACGTAAAAGGCCTTCATGCCCACTGCGATCGGGACCCCCAGCCAGACCAGCAGGCTGGAGATGAAGCCGGTCTCGCCCGTATCCTCGCCGGCGATCAGAACCGGTAGCACGGCAAGGAACAGCATGGCCATGCTCATCTGGCTCATGGAGTAGAGACCGTAGTTGCGGTGGGGCTTGGCGCTGCGGGCGAGACTGCCATAGGCGAGAGCGGTCAGGGTGCCGGCCCCGGCCCCGGCAATTATGCGGCATATCAGCAGGGCTTCCCCCGATTGATAGAAAAACACGCTGGCCAGATTGCCCACCAGCATCAGGCTGATGGCGAGCACCGAAACCAGCTTCCAGCTCATCCTGTTCAGCCACAACAGACCAGCCAGACCGGACCATGCCAGCACCCCCATCTCGGTGGACACCAGCAGGCCCGCGTCTTTTTCAGTCCAGCCGCCGGTATCGACGAGGCCACCCACCACTACCGGCGAGAGAAACGGCATCATGATGGCGACGGTGGCCGGGATGATGATGCTCAGCAGTCCCGGGCAGGAGTCCAGATCAGTTCGTCGGTACATTCGGTTTGCCTGCGGCTAGTGGCAGCTGACGCAGCTGCGTGTCTGGGCGCGATGCTGTGCATTGGACACCGCGGCGCGTTGAGGGAAACTGTCGTTGTGGCAGCTCTCGCAGGCGAGATCCCGACTGAGCACGACATCATGGGCGGCCTCGAAGTGCCAGTAGCCCGGACGCTGCTGTGCCACGAGTGTGCTCAATGCTTCCCGGCTCAGCGCCGTAGCTTCTGCGCTGCTCGCTCCCTGGGCGGCGTCACTCCGGTGCGGTGCGGATGGTAGCGGCGATTCCGCCTCCAGAATGGAGGTCGCTGCCGAGCGGCCGGTGAGAATCGAGGTGCCCAGATAAAGCCCGTTAACCCGGTAGCGGGATCCATTCATGCCCATGACGCCGGTGATTTCACCGGCCGCGTACAGGCCGGGCATGGTAGCGCCTAGGCTGGACAATACCCTGGCCCCAAAGTCGATGCGCACGCCACCCATGGATACCGCGTTGCTGGGATAGATGCGCGCTGCGTAGAATGGAGGCGTCTGTATGGGGGCGGGTGCTGCCACCGGCATTGTGACATTGTCGGAATGAGTGGCGGGAAAGCGCCCAAAGTCCTCGTCCTTTCCTGCCGCGACCTGCTCATTGTAACGCGCCACGGTAGCCTCCAGTGCGACAGCAGGCAGGCCGCTGAGGCGGGCCAGCGAGGCGAGATCCCCTGCCCGATGAATGATACGGGGGTTCAGCAGCACCTCCCGCTCATAACGCGGCTGGTCGTGGCGGTATCTGACAGTACGTGCCCGCTGCAATTTACGGGTGCTGTCGTCGAAGATGATCCAGAATCCACTCGGCCTCTGCTGCATGATGGTGTCCAGGATCAGCTTGCCGGAGGCCAGGGGGTTGATAAAGCGCTGGCCGCGGGCGTCAACCCACATGCCACGGGGGCTGGTCAGGGTGATGCCGCGGCCACTGTCGAGAGCGAGCGGGTCGGGGATGCCGATGGGATAGAACCAGTGGCGATCCAACTGTGCCAGGTCCGCCCCCGCCCGGGCTGCCAGGTCGTGGCCGAGCCCTTGCGCGAAAATGCCGCCACCGGCAAGTACCTCGGCCGCAGCGGGGAAGTGCTGCGGCCAGTTTGCGCGAATACGTTCCAGGTCGCCTGCCATGCCGCCCGTAGCCAGTATTACATGATCCGCCCGCCAGGACCGTTCCCCGCCGCTGCGTAGTTCCGTGCCGACAACCCCAGCCACCCTCCCATCCTCGAGCAGAATGTCAGTGATCCTGGTATGAAAGTGAAAACGCACATTCGGATGATCGAGTACTGCGCGATACAGGGGCAACACAATCTCGATGCCCTGTCCGTCGGGAGAGTGAAAACGAGGAGTACTCCCATTGCTATCGTCGCCTGTCAGGTTGCCGAAGCTGACCCCCAGTGAGACCAGCCAGTCGTAGACAAGAGGCCGCGATCGCTCCGCGTAGAAGCGGAGCCACGGCTCGTTGCCATCGACGGTGTAGTCCAGCCAGTCCCGTACCGCCTGTTCCGGACTGTCGCTGACCCCCGTGGCCTGTTGTACCGGCGTCGCTACCATGGACATGCCAGCGGCAAGGATAGCGTGCCCGCTCCCCTGGGAGTTCATGTCGATAACGGTTACTGTGGCTCCCGCCCGGGCCAGGTCCAGAGACGCTGCCAGGCCGGCAATGCCGGCTCCGACAATAATGACGTTGCTGCGCGCTTCCGGCACACTGGCGGCGAACCCATACCCCGGCAAGCAGAGCAGCAAGCACAGCCAGCGTCGAGCACGTTGCCCCATAAGCTCCCAGGTGTTCGCAAAAAAAACAATTGTTCGATTATAAGCCTGGGCAATCGCTCTGTATATGCAGCATTCGGCCGGGGCGGGCGCAGCTAGATGGCGACGAATGCGCGATACAGCATGCGGCAGGACACGATCAGCAGGAACACACCGAAGGCGAGGCCCAACTGACGCTTTGTCAGCAGGTGGGCCAGCCTGGCGCCCCAGGGCGCCACGAGTACTGTGGTTGGTGCAATGAACAGCAGGCCCAGAAGGTTGACGTAACCCAGGCTTCCGGGCGGCAGGCGGGGATCTCCCCAGCCTGTGATGATATAGGCGAGCGTCCCGGGGACGCTGATGAGCAGGCCAAACAGGGCCGCTGTGCCCACTGCCCTGTGTATCGGGTGGTTGAACAGAGTCAGTACCGGCACCGAGAGGGTGCCGCCTCCAATGCCCATCATGGTTGAAAAGCCGCCTATCCCCAGTGGTGGCAGGGTTCCCGGACTGCCGCCCGGGGTGGATTGCGCAAGCACCAGGTTCCCCCATGGCAGCAGCATCTTGGCTGCCACAACCAGTGCCACCAGGCCGAATACAAGCGACAAAACCGAGCTGTCCACATTGGAGGCTATCCAGGAGCCCACAATGGCGCCGAGCAGGATATAGGGCCCCCAACTGCGTATAAGTACAAAGTCCACCGCCCCCTTCTTGTTGTGCGCTCGCGCGGAGGACAGCGAGGTCGGTATGATGGTGGCCAGGGAAGTCGCTACTGCAACGTGCATTCTGATTGCAGGGTCCACCCCCAGACCCGCGAGGGCCACATCCAGGACAGGTACGATGACGATACCGCCGCCGACACCCAGCAGGCCGGCAAGCAGCCCACCGATTGCCCCGGTGGCCAGCATGGTCAATGCAAGGGGAAGCAAGTCCATCATGGTGGAGGTCTTTATCTCGTAATGCGGACCGGCGATAATCGTACAAAAGTACGTATAATGCAACAGTCTGACACTGTTTCACGGTCGGCAGGGCCTCGTGTGATATCAGTTCCCGCGACACGTAGCATGTGTTGAGATCAGCAGCTGGCTTGACCTGGAGTCGACAGACGGTTGCAAACCTTGAATACTTTGACGGCATCAGGGCCCTACCTCGAGGAAACGAATCCAGTGGCCACAGGAAACACAAGCGAGCGCGAGCGCTGGCAGCGACTGGAACTGGTCGAGCGACTTGTTGCCCAATCCAAGCTCGCGCAGGCATTGACTCTGGCGCAGGAACTTCGCCGGAACGCGCTGCAGCATCCAGACTTTCTCGGTCAGCTGGCGTGGCTTTTCAGCAGCTTGCGGGACTATCAGAGTGCGCAAGATTTATACCTGGCCGCCATCGCCGTCGCGCCGCAGGAGGCGGGCCTGCGCTATAACCTGGCCACTGTATTGCGCGTCAATGGTGATCTCGAAGCTGCGGAGCGTGAATTGGATAAGGCCATCACCCTGGATCCCGACGATGCAGATGCCTGGTTGCTGCGCTCAGGACTGCGGGAGCAGACTACGCAATCCAATCATGTTGCCGGCCTGCAGCGGCAACTCGCGCAACCAGGCAGGAGTGTCGCTTCACGGGTGAAACTCAGGTATGCCTTGGCCAAGGAATTGGAAGATATTGGGCGGTACGAGGCATCGTTTTCCTCCCTGAAGCAGGGTGCGGATCTGTTCCGGGGGCAGATACAATACGATGTGCAGAGGGATCTGGACGCGCTTGCGGCGATACGCCAGACATTCGCTGCTGAATTTTTCCGCGCCAACGGCGCTGCGGGTCATGAGACGAGCGAGCCCATTTTTATAGTGGGCCTGCCGCGCGCCGGGTCGACTCTGCTGGAGAGAATCCTGGGCTGTTCAGCTGAAGTCCAGCTTGTGGGTGAGCTGAACAATTTCGCCCATTGCCTGCAGGAGCAGATGGGTCGGCAATTTCCGGGCTGGCAGCCGACCTCACTACTTGATCGTGTCAGAAAAAGCGGGGAACTGGAGTGGGCCCCGCTGGGAGAGCGCTACCTGCTAAGCACTCGGCCCTACACGGGCGGCAAGCGCTGCTTTGTGGATAAAATGCCGCTGAACTTTCTTTACATCGGGATGATCCGGCGGGCCTTGCCCGACGCAAGAATTATCCATATCCGCAGGGAGGAGATGGATCATTGCCATGCCATGTACAAACATCTGTTCAACCACGCCTACCCTTTCTCCTACCAGCTGGATGAACTCGCCCGTTATTTCCTCGGCTATCGGCAGCTCATGCAGCATTGGCATGAACAGCTGCCTGGAGTCATACATGAAGTGCAGTACGAAGCGCTGGTAACCAGGCCCGAGGCCACCGCGAGGTCACTCTATGACTTTTGCGGACTGGCATGGGAGCCTCATTGCCTCGAATTCCACGCAGCCAATCAGCAGCCGAGCGGCACCGGTAGCGCGAGTCAGGTACGGCGGCCCTTGAACGATAGTGCCATAGGCCGCTGGCGCCACTATGCGACGCAGCTTGCGCCGCTGAGCAAGTGGCTGCAGTCAGCCAGCAGGATCCCGCAGCATCCGGCGGGACCCGGTCGCCCCGATCAGAATTTGTAGCCTACAGAAACTCCCATGGTTCTGGGCCGGCCAAGAAACTCGACATTGCCATCGGTGGAGGCGGCGGGGAAGGGGAAGTCCACCGCAGTGATCCCGTCCTCGTCAAGGATATTGTTGACGAAAGCACCAACCCGCCAGCTGCCACTGCTCCAGTTCACCGAGGCATTCCAGATGGGAAAACCGTCGAGTTTCGCAAAATTCCCGACCTGGTCATTCAATGCGGTGTCGGTCTTGTTGCGGTAGGAAAAGTCGAGGCGATAGTGCAGGTCAGAGGCACCGAAGAGTGCAGTTTGCTGGAAGTAGTCCATCGATGCGGTGACCTGATGATTGGGGACGCCCGGCAGTTCGTCTCCGTCGGAGCCCTGTACCGACTGTATGATGAAGAAGTCGTCAGTCAACTCCGCCTTGTTGTAGGAATATCCGAAGCCGAGTTGCAGGTTTTCATTGACCGCACCCCGTAACTCCAGTTCAACGCCGCGGGAAACCGCGTCGTTGCCATTGACGAGAATCGCGATGCCCGACCCGGGTGCCGGCAACTGAATCTGGACCCGTTTCCAGTCGATTTGGTAGGCGGCCAGTGAGTAGTTCAACCAACCCCAGTGCTGACCCTTTACGCCCAGCTCGTAGTTGGTCGCCTCGTCAGGCTGATAGGGGATCAACGCCGGGTCCGGTATCCGGAACGGTCCGATGGTCGGAACGGGGTTGGCTCCGCCCTGACGGTAGCCCTCCGAGCGGGTTGCATAGATCATGAGATCGTCGTTCACGCGGTAGGATGCGTTCAGCTTGATAAGGGTTCCAGTATCGGAGGCATCCGATTCACCGCGGTTGAACAGCGGTATTGAGGGGATACCGACATCGCTGACCCGGGTGTCATCCAGATCGAAGTAGCGCGCCCCGAGGGTAAACTGCAGAGCTTCACTCGCCTTCAAAGTCAGTTCACCGAAAAAAGCTGTTTCCTTCGTGTCGATTTTTTGATTCAACTGGAACACGACATCGCTGCCGAAGTCCGAGCCAAGCCAGTCGGTATAGCCAAGCAGGGAGGATTCAACATCATTGGTGCGTTCAAAGTCCGAGTAGTAAATGCCGGCGATCCAGTCGAGCCAGTCAGGGCCGCTGGATTCTGCAGAGACCAGACGCACTTCCTGGATAAACTGCTGCTCCTTGACCACCGAGGCATTCCTGTAGGCTGGGCGAGGGTAGCCGCCGTAGAAGGCGTTTACGGTTGACTGTATGTAACCGGTTGCGTCGTGCCAACTGGGCCGTTTCATGTCGGTATAGGAACTTGCTGATGTCAGGGTGGCGAAACCGAGATCGGCAGTGAGTTCCAGGGAATAGAGATCAGTCTCGCGCTCCAGCGGTGATTCCAGCAGGCGGCGGTGTTGACGGCGGTTGTCGAGTGGATTTTTGGCGGTGAAATCGTCGGCGCTGTCCTTCTGGCGATGCACTGTCACCAGCACTTCAAGTCGCTCACTCACGTCCAGCAGCAGAGCCGCCCGTAGATACTGGATATCTGCCTCATCGACATCTTTTTTGGAATAGAAGATGGTGGGACTGTTGTCCGGGTCTGATGGGTCGGCCAGTACGGGAATCCCGCTGGCGTCCAGCTGGACCAGATTGACGGCATCGACAAATCCGGCATATTGTTCATAACCTGCGGCTACCCGCAATGCTGCGCGACCGCCCATGGGAATGTTTATCACCCCGTCGGCGCTGTAATTCAGGTCACCCGCATCCCTGGTCTGGCTGAGTTTGGTCTGGATATCTCCCGACAGCCTCTCTGGATCAGGTCTGTTGTAGACGAAGCGTACCGTGCCACCCACCGAACCCGCGCCGTACAAGGTGCCCTGTGGGCCTCGCAGCACCTCTACGCGCTGCACATCAGCAATCTTCAGATTGGTGAACAGTGGCGTTTCATTCAGGTAGGTAGTCACTGTCGGGTTTCCGGGTGGCGGGGCGAAATTGTTGATACCTGCCGCCGAGGCATTCATTCCTCTCAGGATGATACCGCTGGCAACCCCGTTGCTGCGTACCCCCAGGTCGATAAAGGTAAATCCGGGTATCTGTCGAGCGAGACTGGACAGATCGCTGATGCCTCCGCGCTGCAAGGCCTCACCCGACAACACGGAAATATTGTAGGGAATATCCTGGACCGCCTGGTCGCGACGGGTTGCCGTTACCAGGACTTCCTCAAGATTGGCAGCTTGTGACTCAAGTGCACAACTGCAGGCTACGGCCGCCGCCAGCGGCTTGAACAGAGGCCACTTCTGTAGTTGCCGGCCTCTTGACCCTGATTGATGCCCCATTGCGCCTGCCCCTCAATGCAGTGTGTTCGCAATGCAAACTAACATTAATCATACGAACATTCAAGCGCTGTGCCGGGTCAGCGTGTGGGCTGCCGTTTATGCCACTCGGTAGATCGCTCGAAGGCGTGCGCCAGCGCCAGCACAGACACTTCCTGAAGTCTCAAGCCGCTGATCTGCAGGCCGATAGGCAGCCCACTTGCGCTGAAGCCGCAGGGCACGGAAATGGACGGTATGCCAAACACATTGAAAGGTGCCGTGTTGCGCACCGACAGGGTTTCACTTCCGGAGTTGCCTGGCTGCAGTGCGATATCCACTGTTGTTGGCAAGCAGGCACTCGTTGGGGTGACAAGCAGATCCACCTCCGCGAAGACCTGATCAATGGCCATCCTTGCGAGGGCAAGTTGCCGCCGCGCGTGGTAATAGGTTGGAGTCTGTACCGCTGCCAGCCGCATCAGGTTCTCGAAGGTGGATGTCTGGTAGAGATCCTGTCGGTTACCGTCGACCAGCCATTCTTCATGGAAGGCATAGCTTTCGGCAAGTAGCGGTGAGTAGTCCGGCAGCTCTGGGAGTGACACGCTCTGCTGCGTGGCGGTGAGTCCGGACAGTACCTCCAGTGCTTTCGTCATGGCCTGCTGAATTTCAGGGTCGAGGTCATCGTAGAAGGGTGTAATAGGTATACCGAGCCTGAGCTGTCGCGTCGGCATGTAGACAGCGTTCATGAACGTGGGTACTTCAGTCCTGAGGCTGACGGGGTCGCCAGGATCGTAGCCCGCTATCGCCCCCAGTACCAGCGCGCAGTCTGCCACGGTACGGCAGAGTGGGCCGACGTGATCAAGCGACTCCGCCAGGGGCACGATTCCCCGAATGCTGGCCAGACCATGCGTCCCCTTCAAACCCACGACTCCGCAATGGGCCGCGGGCATACGAATGGATGCAAGGGTGTCTGTGCCAATCGCCGCCGCGCACAGTCTTGCTGCTACCGCCGCTCCCGCACCGCCGGAAGAACCGCCAGCGATATGCTCCAGACTCCAGGGGTTGCGGACGGGGCCGAAGGCGCTGATCACCGAAGTGCCGCCGAAGGCGAATTCATGCATGTTCAGCTTGCCGAGCAACACCGAACCACATGCGCGCAGCCGTTGGTAGACCTGCGCATCCTGCTCCGGCACGCGCTCCTTGAACAGCGCGCTGGCCGCGCTGGTGAGTACGCCTGCCGTATCGATATTGTCCTTCAGCGCAATCGGAATACCGTGCAAGGGGCCCCGCCAAAGACCCTGTGCGATCTCGACATCGCAGGCATCTGCCTGGGACAGGGCCAGCTCTTCGGTTATCGTCACATAGGCATTCAGGTCGCCGTTGAGCCGTTTGATTCGGGCAAGATAGGCTTCAGTGAGTTCCCGAGATGTAATCTGGCGCGAACGCAGAAGATCTGCCGCTTCGCAGATTGAAAGGGCAGAGATATGCATCGCGTGTGCGCTGTCGTCCTGTCTTGTGGTTCTTGAGTCTTGTTTGATTGTTCGCATAGTCAAATTCCCCTCGGGGTCAGTCCAAATGGTATTCCAACTATCCTGCGGTGTATGTTCAGACTCAGGGATTATCTGGTGTACGAGAGACGAATAGGTCTCACAGCAATGCCGCATCCAAGGCTTGCAGGCTCACAGCTCCGAGTGTGCCATCCCAGCTCTCTCATTTGTAAACTAACCTAATGTTGTCGGATACAGCAATGCGAGCCGTTCCGTGGTGTCCAGGTCCCCATGCATGTAGTCAGCAACCGGGTTTAGTGAAAATCGGTCCATCCGCCGCTATTGGGAGAGAGGTTAACTTTTGTCGTTTAGTGGGGACTAATGTAGGGATGAAATACCTAAGTATCTAATTTTATTTGAATTATTGGTGCCGGAGATATGAATTTCTGCCAGTCTCAGCATGTCTCAATCTGTCGTGAAAACGCTATAAATAAACGGATTTATAAATTTTTATGTTTCTCCTCGTTTCATGTTGTAGCGTCCAATTGATTCTCCTATGTAGGGATAGAAATGGGGACCTGAAAGTTCGGTTCCCAAAAAAGTGGTATCACCTTTGGGGTATTGACAATGCCGAGACTCGCGCGAGAGATCTCCGATGCCGAAATTCGCCGCCTGAAATGGGGCAGGGTCCAATCCCAGCGGTCATGCTGGCTCTCAGCGCCCTTGTTGGCACTCGGTAACATTTGCGTGCTATTATCGTCAAGTGACGATATATTTCTGTCAGCTGAAAACCAGAACAAGGGGCAAAGGTATGAATATTCCCTCACAACTTATGTTGGCCGGTACTGAAGAGGAGCGCCGGTCCGCGTTCATGGAGAGCCTGTCCGACGAGGCCGTTACCCGTACTCTGGATGACCGGCTGGGCGTTTACGGTCGTCTGCTGGGTCTGCGCCCCAAGAAAGGGCAGGTATTCAACCTGGTGAAGCTGGTGAAGACCGGCCTGCCACTCTCTGCCGGCGAAAAACTGGCCGAGCACATGGGCATGGAGGCCAAGGATTTTTTTATCCTCTATGTAGGCATGTCTGACTCCACTTTCCGTCGTCGTTTCAAATCCCACCAGCCGCTCTCCACCGATGAGTCCGACCGGGTGGTTCGCTACGCTCACCTGCTATGTCTCGCCACTAACCTGATGAATGGAAGCGAAGAGGACGCCCGTGAGTGGCTTGCTTCACCGGCCCACGCATTGGGCGGCTCCACTCCGTTGGAGACCGCCGTCACTGAGGCTGGTGCGCGCCGGGTGGAGGACCTCCTCGTCGCTCTTGAACACGGCATGTTCAGTTGATGCGGGTCTTCAGAATCTGCAAGAAGGAGCACGGGACAACAGGCGAACAGGCGATGTCTGGGGAAGGGGGGCTCCACGGCAGTGCTAGGTGGCATACACGAGGGCACCGCATTATTTATACCGCCACTTCTACGCCGCTGGCTACGCTGGAAATAGCAGTCAACTTGAGGCAGCCGAAAGTTATCCCCGACTACGTGGCCTTGACAGTGGACGTGCCGGACGACAATATCATCACGCTGTCCGCGTCGGCTCTACCAGCAGGCTGGGATGTACGGAACGCCGAGCCTCTCGTCTCCCGTGCAATTGGCGACCGCTGGCTGGAGAGCAAGGTAAGTCTGGCTCTACAGATACCCTCAGTAGTCATAGCGGGCCAGTACAATGTGCTTATCAATCCATGGCACGCCGATTTCGACCGAGTGACCTTCTCGAATCCCATGCCGTTCCCGTTTGACCCCCGTATAAAGCAGTAGATGGCGCCCTTCGCGGGGCGGTTGATTCTGGTTGCGCTGGTTCTCCTGCTCAAGACCCTGGAGAACTGGATCAGCTATCGCCTGTCCCTGATCAGCAGCCCGTTCAAGGGCCAGGCCAGGGGATGGCCTGACTGAATTGCACATTGTGGCGATCGCGGATGCGCGAGCCGAAAGTGCCCGGCGCGGTCTCGTAGGAAAGTATTGGGTCGTCCAGCGAGCGGACGTGACCCGGGCGGCGGCTTCCCGTATCGCCGCCTCCAGTGCCGCCAGCCCGGGGTTTTTCTGCAATACCTCGGCTACCAGCGCATCGACCTGCAGATGACTGCTGGACCCGGACGGGCTGACATCGGCAGCGAGGGCTGCCGCGCTGCCCAGGCTTCCCAGCAGCAGCGCCGAAATGGCGATGGCTTGGAACGGTAACAACATGTCTCAACTCCTGATTGAGGCCAACCGGGATCACGATCTCCCCGGTCATACACTGGCAAAGGCAATCCGCCTCAGCGGTTCAGTGGTTCAGTAGCAGGAGTCAGGCCCGTGGCGGGCGCAGGAGCGTAGAGGGGGCTGGGATGAGTAACGGCGGGCTGTCGCCAGCCAGGGAGACATGCGTTCGCGGGATAACAAGGCTACTGCCGGCGGGCACATAGAACAGGGAGGCGGTGCCACACTCCTGACCCGTCTTGCACAGTTTACCGGTGAGAGCGGCAGTCTCGGGGTCTTCGCAGCAGAAGTGATCCGCCGCATCGGTCATGGCGTTTGCAGTCGATGGCTGCGCCATGTCCATGGGGCATTCTGCCACAGGGACTTCAAACCCTGCAGTACCGCTGAGCGGTATCGTCAAGGCGAGAAGCGCTATAAGTATTGTCCGGGCTGTGACGATGTTCACAAATTAGTCCCTTACCTTCCGCTTTGCAAGTCTGAGCCCTCTCAGTTCGTGCCTTCTCTGATGACGGAAAAGCCTCTCTGCAGCTCACAGCCGCTATCCGGCGCAACAGAACAATTGACGCACGTCTCTGGTGAATGTCTGGGCGCAGAGTTTCAGCCACCAGCGTGATCAAGCTGCGGGTGTCGAAGTTGGCCAGTGTGCGGTGTTCGACGTCGATTCCGGCAAGCTTCGCTGCGTTAACAGACAGGATATGGCTCGCTCGATACGCGTATCAACTTCCGGATGGCATTACGGCATTAAGCAGCAAGGCAACGAAATCTTCGCATCATTACTAAAGCGTATCTTTCGGTCGTCGTCCAATCTATCACTGTTGATTTCCTTCTAACAATGAATCGTCATCTCCTGCCCCCGCCGGCACCCGCTTTACAGAGACCTCCGTCCCGGTAACAGCGCCCGCACCGTTACCGATTTCTTTGGCCATTGTCTCGATGTCGCCATACATTGAAGGATAAAGAACCAGCACATTCGCCACGAATACATGTTCTCTGATTGAGCAAGTGCCCGGGTTCATAAGTTGAGCCAGTAATCTACAGGGGCTGGGACACAGAGGGTCTTTTGTTCGCTGCGAATATCATCAAGATCTTGCGAACGGCTCGAGCCTACTACCTCCTCGTTTTCTCCTGCACGCATAGAGTCAGCGTATAATTCGCGTGACACAGCATCGCTTAATCTCAATTGCTCCGAACGGAATGGGAGTCGGTGTGCAGCCAGAAGATATTCTTAAAAGAATCGTGAATGTCAGTGTCAGCACCCCGACAGCCGGGCCGAATCCATCGGCTGTGGCGCGGCCCTCATCCAACTTTTATGTATAGCGCCATGGCCGGACGCCGGGCGGGCCATGGCGAGAACCGAAGCCCCTCTGACCTATCGGAGATATCGGAACAGTCAGGGATTTTTACGGACGGACAAAACCAGGGCAGGCTCCACGCGAGGGCCGTTCTCACTTATTCAGGAATGCCTCTCGACAGCATTCAACTATCCAGTCGCGGACACGGCTCATCCGCAGGTTATTCCGCGTATCCCTATGAAAAACCAGCCACGGCTGACGAACTGGAAGCGCCGGATAGGCGACTTCCACAAGGCCGAGTCGCAACGCGCTGAAAGCGGGACACAGCGCTATGCCGGCACCCGAAAGCGCCGCGTTCTGCAGAGATCTCACGCTCGAGGATCGCAGTGCCAGCGCTGCGCCAAGACCGCGCTCGGTCAACCAATTGTTCTCGGGTATAGCGCCATAGCGGTCATCAAGCCACAACACCCGCTCGGACTCAAGGTCGAGATCGGCTGGGTCCCGGCCGGAAAGATAAGCTGTGGAGCAGAAAAGGCCAAGACGAATGGGAGCCAGGCGGCGAGCTACCAGTGTCGGTGACCTGGGGTCCGCGAGGCGAATCGCGATATCGGTTTCACCAGTATTCAGGTTTGACAGTTCACTCGCCACCTCAAGTTCGATCCGCAGGTCCGGATGACTCTTGAATAGCGTGTCGGTCCGTGGCGCAAGGACGTCAGCAACCATTGATTCGGTCGACGATATCCGGACTGCCGGCTCGGCCGTCCCCGACCTGAGGGCCTGTGCAAACCGCGTGATCTGTGACATGTGCTGCACGCCAGGCTGAAGTTGCTTGAACAGCACCGCCCCTTCTTCCGTCAGTCGGCTACCCGCAGGCCCCCGTCGAAGCACCTTCATCCCCAGCGCAGTTTCAAGACGGTCGATGCGCCTCGCCAAGGTAGTAATTGACAAGCGAAGAACCTTGCTGGCGTCGGTGAGGGATCCAGAGCGGGCGACGCCGACGAAGCATCTGATGTCGTCCCAATCGGGTTCTCTCATGCTTTTCATATTCGGAAGTTAGTTTTTCAGATTTGATATTACTGTCCGGCCGCGGAGTGCGCCACTATTACTTCGTGTCTTGAGGAAGGAATCTGGTGATGTCACCAACTTACAGAGCGGATACGCGAGAACTACATCGAGGCTCGAGGAGGTCGCAATGACAACGCTACTGCAGAGACTTGCAACACTGATCGACACAGTTCCCGGCGAGCGTCGGATGCGCCGCTTCAGATCGACCTGGCCCGCAGGGGCATCACATGGTGTGAAATTCTACCGAGGCCCCAGAGTCCAGTACCGCTACCGTGAGCGCGGAGCGGGAACGACGATTGTATTCACGGCAGACCCTCCGGCGACGCTCGAGTTTTATGACGAACTCCTGGCTATCTTCTCTGTCGAGTTCCGAGTCATTGTCGTAGAGCTTCCCGCAATGGGGTTTTCAGCGACAGAGGCCAAATTTGGATTCGGCTGGCGTGAGACGAATGACGATCTAACGGTCTTTCTGCGAGAGGTTGCCGGGCCTGGGGCTGTACTCGCATTCTCATGCGTGGCCGGGCTCGCCGCCATTGATATCGCCGTACGCGAGCCAAGCCTTGTGTCCCGGCTTGTACTTCTCCAGACGGGGTCGGTCGAGGCGTTCGCCCGCTGGAAGTCTGCTCGTGACCCCAAGGGCATTCTTGGCCGCTCTGTGATGGGGCAGCTGGCGATGAAACGGCTCGCACACAAGCGAATGCCGGACTGGTACAGGTTGTCGGTGGGCAACGTTGAGAAACTGGATCATTTCTGCGCCTGCGCGCATGAGTCGTTTCGGCACGGTGCCTTGTGGTCGCTCGCCAGCGCCTACCAGATCTATATGGATCCCGAGATCATTCTCGGCAGGCCCGCGCAGTCAATTCTCGCGATCTGGGGTCTTGCCGACCGATCACATCCGGAGGGTAATGCCGATACGGCCAGACACCTGTCTGATGACGTAAAATTTATAGCATATGCCGATCTTGGACATGCGCCCGAACTCGAGGACCCCGCGCGGGTATTTGAGGCAATACGCGCATTCTGCACATAACGAGTAGTTTTCCCCCGGCATTGCGCCGGGAAGCCGATCTCTGACGTTGCCCTGAGCAAGGTGCCCAAAGCATTGGGGTGTGATGTTACCGTGCAGGGTTTCCGCGCCACATTCCGGACGTGGAGAGCTGGCGATTCCATTTTTCGCATTGTGGGGTGGTATATACGGATAGAATAGCTAAGTAATTGATTCTATTGAATTACTGGTGCCGGAGATATGAAATTTTATCGATCTAACCATGTCGCATTTTGTCGCAATACACTATTGATGAAGGGATTTCAGCAATTATCTTGTCTTCTCCCATATCAAGCTATGGCACGCAATTGATCCTCGTAGGTAGCGGTAGAAATGGGGGCATGAAGGTCGGCTCCCACAGCAAGTGATCACATTTCGGCCGGCTGGCCGGCTCATAGTAAATAAGGGCAAGGGGGCAAGACCATTAGGCAGGTCCGGAATTTACTGCGCCCCTCGACACCTAACCTATCCGATTTGAGGGAACTTGCTGGTAACCGACAGTTCGTAGCCGTTATTTTCGCTGGCTTCATTCATCTTCAGTCTCCTGTGTAGGTACTCATTTCTCCAGCGTGACGACCGGGACAAAGCCGCCGTAGATCATACGCATTCCATCGAAGGGCATGGGATTGGTCGCTGAACTCATGCGCGAGTCATGCATGAGACTGCCATCCATCATCTTCGCCATGGCGGCATCCCGGGTTGCCTTGTCGGGCCACTCTACCCAGGAAAAGGCGACGACTTCATCGTCCTTCGCTCCCACCGCCCGGTAGAAGTCGGTAACCTTGCCCTCGGGCACATCGTCGCCCCAGCATTCCAGCATGCGGGTCGCTCCCAGTTCCAGGAATACCGCATCTGCCTTGCTAGCGTGGTCGATAAATTTCTGTTTATTGGATTGCGGTACTGCGATCACAAAGCCGTCGATATAAGCCACTTTAATACTCCTCAGTGTTGATGACAGGAGTGCGCGAGTTCAATCCGCCGCCAGGAATCACTTTTCCTTGGCGCCCGCCATATCTTAAACTCACAGTCGCTTCAACGCCTCACCCAGTTTGTACTGCCAGCTGCCTTCAGCCGATCTCCAAGCTCGGTCAACTCGGGCTCTCTACGATGAAGGTGACCGCAGTCGTCGCCGAACCACCAATGTTAAGACAGGCGACGCGTCGGGCATTTTCAACCTGATAGCAACCTGCGTTGTTGGTCACCTGCTTGAAGCAATCAAGCATCATCCGCACTCCGGTAGCGCCGACTGGATGTCCAAGACCGATCAAGCCGCCACTGGGGTTAATAGGCAATTTTCCCCCCATCTCGATTGTACCATCTTCGACCGCCCTCCAGGATTCACCCGGAGCGGTGATACCGAAATGGTCGATCGCGGCATACTCACTAATTGTAAAACAGTCATGGGTTTCGATGCAGTCGAGCGCAGCCACATCGGCCACATTGGCACGCACGAAGGCATCGGTAATGGCGCCACGCAACTGCGGAAAGAGATATTCCGAATCTCTGCTGGAGCGCAGCTTTCCGGCGACCGACATCTGCGAAGTGCGGTGTCCCCAACCACTAATCCGAGCGATCTCAGCCTCGGCCTTTCCTTGCTTCTTGAGAAACTGCTGTGCGTACTGCTCTGAGGCAAGGAACACGATCGCCGCGCCATCCGACAACTGCCCGCAGTCGTTACGGCGAATACGCCCGTGAATGGTTGGGTTGACTTCATCCACTTCAGTAAAGGCATTCTCAGGAAACCACCAATCCCGAGTTTGTGAGTTGGGGTTGCTACGACCATTAGCATAGTTAATTTCGGCAATACGACCCAAGTGGCGGTAATCGATATTGTAACGTTCAGCATACTCTTCGATGATTTGATTGAATGCTCCTGGCCAAACAAAGCTCACATCTGCCAGCTCATGGCCATTCCAGCTAGCAGTGCGCAAGTATTGATCTGATTCGTGAGCCGAAACATTCCGCATGATCTCAACACCAACCACGGCAACGAGATCATACCTTCCCGCTTCAATTTCTGCGGCCGCCGCGAGTAACGCAATGCTACCCGACGCACAGGCAGCTTCATGTCGCGCGGTTGGAAGCCCGTCAAGTGCTGGATGGATGCTAGACAGCAACCCCCCAAGATGCCCCTGCTTGCAGAACAGCTCACCTGCAAAATTTCCGATATGCGCAGCTTCTATCTCGGATATGGGCACCTGCGCTGTGGCAATGCCCGAGAGCACGGTTTCCTCGAGCAGTCCGAAAATGTCTACTCCCTCTCGGGCCGTATTGCGTGAGAAGTCAGTTTGCATACCCCCGATTACGAAAACACTACTTTTCATAGGGTCAACCCTTTAGTGAGCATTTAGCGAATTTGCCACCTTGACAAACTCGTTAGGCCATCGTTATTATATGAACAGTCATATATATAATCAAGAGGAAACGACTTGGGCAGATTTTTCCAGGATGACGCTACAGCCTTGATTACCGGTGCGGCGCGCGGCATCGGTCAGGCTATTGCGATCCGATTCGCGCGAGAAGGTGTCAACGTTATAATTACCGACATAAATGCTGAGGGGCTTGAAGAAACTGCCAGCAGTATTCGAGCACTCGGTGGCAATCCCCTATGCATCACTGGCTCGCTTACAGACACGCAATTCCCGATTCAGTTGATGGCAGGCTGCGGAACTCGCTACAGTAAGCTCGATATTTTGGTAAATAATGCGGGGGTTGAGCACCGCGCTAGCGTTGCCGACCACAGCCTGGACGACTGGAACAGGGTTCTGGGCATCAATTTGACGGCGCCATTCTTGGTTTGCAGAGAGGCGCTGCCACTGCTCGATAGGAGCGTGGCACCAGCAATTGTCAACATCGCATCCACCGCGATTACTGGCTTCAAAGGACAGGTTGCTTATGATTCCTCGAAGGGTGGGGTCCTATCGATGACTCGCTCTATGGCGGTCGATTTATCCAGCCGAGGCATACGAGTGAATGCAGTTTGCCCCGGATTCGTCGAAACCCATATGGTGATTGATGACCCGCAACTTGCCCTTCTCAGTCAGCGATTCTGCCGCACGTTGCCCATACCTCGCCCGGGAACGCCTGAAGAAGTCGCCGCTGCCGTAATCTGGCTAGCATCGCGCGAGGCAAGTTACATTACGGGGCAGGGCATTTTCGTCGACGGCGGCTGGATTCGCTCATAGCTAAGCAAACTGGCTAATTTGCGTCCCGGATATTAGTGCCGCCCATTGCCAGGGTTACAGGAATGTCGACCTTAATATTTTAGCTCAAGGACGCGACGACTTTGCGTGAGGATTTCTTGCGCTTAGCGTTTACCATTCTCAGAGCCAAGCTCGCATAGAAATCCGCTATTTCCGAAGGATCGTATCCCAGCTCCGGCTTGTACCACTCCGCAACCCTAACCATATCGACCATAGCAATGGTCACTCTTCTTACGGACTGTTTGTTTCCGATGGGTGCCAGTTCAAAATAGCCTTCGTCTACCCCTTTGGCTATAACATCTTCAAAGACTTTACGAAATCGAACCCGTTCCTTGTGGACCCGGTTCCGGTAATCCTCAGTCAGAAACTCAAAGTATGTATTGGCGACGAGGCTGGCATGAGGATTCAGGGTGTGAAACTTTGTATAGGCGTATATAAACTTGTACAACTCGTCAGTAGAGTTTTTAACGCCCTGGGCACGAATTGCATCCAGTTCAGAGGATAATGCCACAATAGACTGATTGACTATTACGTAAAGTAGCTCATCCTTACTTGAGTAATGGTTGTAGAGTGCGCCGGGTGTTACTCCACAAGCACTGGCGATATCCCGAATCGATGTCGCTGGAAAACTATTATGGAAGAACAACTCAATTGCCGCTTCCTTTATCTGCTCCGCCATCGATACAACGTCAATGCCTGTCTGAACGGGAGGGCGCCCTCGTCGAGGTTTTTGCTTTGTTTGATTCTGCATTGTAGAGGTCCAGCACAGCCTCCTTCATAGCTTCAAGTAGATAATTGTAGCATAACCGATTCGTTAAGTGCCTGAACACTTCATCTACGCACGCTATAACTGCCATGAAGGGTACATTGATCTTTAGCGCCCGAAAAGGCTATTTTGGCTTCGGGTTGGCGTATTACGACCGACTCAGTGCTTTTCCCCGGGACCCCTAGAATATGAATGAACGATCATATATACTAGCCGTAATAGATGGTGCAGGCTAACTATCAACTGGGGGATAAATGGAAAGGCGAATACTAGACAATTTAGTCGTGCTGGTCACCGGAGCTGCCGGAGGCATAGGGTCAGCGATAGCTTTGCGAGCTGCCGAAGAAGGAGCGAGACTATTCATCACGGACCGAGATCACGAAGGGCTGCAACGGACAAAGGAAAGGATTGTTTCGATTGATGGTATTGCGAATAGCTTGGTTGGTAGCCTCTCAAATCCATCATTTGCACAGCACTTAATCGATGAGTGTCATGCGCAGTTCGGCGCACTAGATGTAGTGGTTAACAATGCTGGAATAGGGCATAGGGCCTCGGTAGCTGAACATAGTCTGGAAGCGTGGAATAAAGTTATACATGTCAACCTTACAATGCCTTTTCTCATTGTTCAAAAGGCCATACCCATGCTGGCACAAAGCAACAGTGCGGCTATTGTCAATATCGCTTCCACTGCAATAGCAGGCTTTGGGGGCCAGGTTGCGTATGACTCTTCAAAAGGGGGAATACTTAGCATGACTAGGTCGATGGCGGTGGATCTATCAGATATACACATCCGCGCCAATGCAGTTTGTCCTGGATTTGTCGATACTGATATGGTCGCTACGGACGCGGAGTTCAAAAACATGGCAGAAATTTACTGCAAGCGGCTACCAATACCACGGTTAGCCAAGGCGGTGGAAATAGCGGCTGCTGTCGTTTGGCTGGCATCGCCAGAGTCAAGTTATGTGAATGGTCAAGGGATATTTGTTGATGGCGGTTGGATACGGTCTTGAGAATTTATTATGTAGGCTGAAGTGTCATGAGGGCATCCCGATACAGACTTACATTTATATGATCATATGTTTATATAGAAACTCCTTTGCTACTCTTTAAGCTGAGCCGGTGGTCACAAGAATTTGGCCTCACGCTCCCTAGGTACAGGAAACAAACGAATATGACGACGTCACAACCACTGTTGATCGAAGAATCTGCCGGCGTGCTCTGGTTAACGTTGAACCGTCATGACGCTCTGAATGCACTTAATCGACCATTGGCAGAGGAACTTCTAAAGAGTATAGAGGTGGCAAGGTCGAGCGATAGTTGCCGGGTCATCGTGCTCAGCGGATCTGGACGCGCATTCTGCGCGGGTGACGACATAAGTGGTGTCCAGGCGTATCTTGATGGAAACCGAAGTGACGATTCAGTCGCGACTGATCGAAATGACGGGTTTGCTTTATACCTGAGAATCGCCCAAGCCATGCGTCTTTGCCCCAAACCCATCATTGCGGCTGTCAACGGCGTTGCATATGGCGCAGGGGCTGAGCTCTTGTGTGCTGCCGACCTGCGCTGTATGACCTCCTCTGCCAGTATCGGTAGCGGACTCGTCAATATTGGGGCGATGGGGAACGTCGCGATGATGACTTCCATTATTGGTGAGGCCCGCGCGTTTGAAATATACCTTACCGGCCGAGCCGTTGATAGCAGCGAAGCATTGCGTATAGGGTTGGTGCATTATGTTTATAAAGATGGAGCCTTCGCAACGGAAGTTGCCAATCTCGCTGAGTCTATTGGCCGAAAGCCCACAAAAGTAATCAGCTTTCAAAAGAAGCTGATGAATGAGTGTAGGGGAAAATCCTTTGCCGAGCGGATTGTGTTGCAGGATGAATATCATCGCTTGTGCTTTGCGGAGTGTGATGATTCGCGGGAAGGTGCAAAAGCTTTTCTGGAAAAGCGGCCAGCAAATTTTTCCGGCCACTGATAATTTCAAAGAGGTGTATCCCGCAATGTCTGAAAGGCAATTGAGCTGGACAAGCAAAGAGGTCCCTGATCGGGAGGCAATTGTGACCCGATATGTACTAGAGAGACACGAGCGAGAGAGACCGAATCGAACTTTCGTTGTATTTGAAGACGGCACCTCGTGGACTTATGCACAAACTACGACTTATGTCAGACAGTTCGCTTCAGGGTTGGCGAATCTAGGTGTTAGACAGGGCGACCGCGTCCTCTGCTGGCTCCCCAATAGCCCCGACTGCTTGCTGGCCTGGCTTTCTGTAAATTGGCTCGGTGCCACCTATGTACCGATCAATACTGCCTACAAAGGCAGCGTGCTGGAGCATGTAATCCACAATTCGCAAGCTAAACTATTGATTAGCATAGCGGCGTTGTACTCCCGTTTATCCGCCATCAATGTGGAAAAGCTGTCGACGGCGGTGCTATGCGACCTGTTGCAGAAACCCCACGACACAAATGTGCACGCTATTGATGTTTACCCTAGGTCTGCGGTTACCGTGGAAGTGGACCTTTCAGTATTGAAGCTGCGAGAGCCGATCGAACCTTGGGATGAACAGAGCATCATTTACACCTCGGGTACAACGGGCCCCTCTAAGGGTGTATTGAGCTCGTACTGTCACCTTGCGACAACCGCGTTGGTAGCCTTCGAGGGTAGGGCGGATGACAACTTCCGCTATATGCTTACTCTACCTCTTTTCCACGTAGGGGGGACTGTGGGCGTGATGGGGGCACTATTGCTCGGCGGTTCCGTAGCGGTGATCGACAGATTCGATACCAAGTCGTTTTGGAGTTTAGTTGCCCGAACTGGCTCAAACTGCTGCACTCTCCTCGGTGCAATGGCTACTTTCCTCGTTAAGCAGGAGGGCGCGGAGGACGACCATTCTAACAGGCTCGAGTGGGCCTACATTGTCCCATACACGGACGATGCAATCGCGTTCTCAAAACGCTTTGGCGTCGACGTATACACGATGTTCAATATGTCTGAAATTTCTGCTCCTATTGTTTCGCTACGTAACCCCAGTACCGCCGCAGTCTGTGGACAGCTGAGAAGCGGCCTCGAAGCACGCTTGGTCGATAGTCATGATAAGGAAGTCCAGGAGGGAGAATCGGGAGAGTTGATCTTGCGTGCCGACAGGCCCTGGTCTATGAATCACGGGTACAATGGAAATGCAGAGGCGACTGCTTTGGCTTGGCGAAACGGCTGGTACCATACTGGTGACATGTTCAAAAAGAACCGCACGGGCGACTACATTTTTATAGACCGTGCGAAGGATGCCATCAGAAGGCGTGGAGAAAACATTTCATCCTTTGAGGTAGAAAGAGAGTGTTTAACCTACCCTAGTGTCCGGGAGGCTGCAGCCGTTGCGGTTGACAGCGAATTCAGTGAAGCGGACGTCATGGTAGTGATTTCCCTTGTTGAAGGTCAGTCCTTCGATTATCTGTTATTTTTTGAATATCTTCGAGACCGAATGGCCTATTTCATGCTGCCCAGGTATATTCGCATTATGGACGAATTGCCAAAAACACCGACACAAAAAGTCATGAAGGAAGTGTTGAGGCGCGCAGCTGTGACAGACGAAACCTGGGACAGGGAGGCGCACGGTATCGTGGTGAAGTCTTGATGTTTGTCGAGTTAGAGAAGTGGAGCCAGTACATGGCGAACGGAAGCACTCGACGGGAAATGCACAATCACTCAACCCCATTTAACTTGGTTGCGAACCCCGAACCTCGCTGTGAAACAAAACCGTTGCTAAATGGAGGTCGGCCTGACTGCGTACCTTCGTCACCGAGATCCAATATTGAGCGGATGGCTTATGATTGAGATAGAAGAGAACTTAGAAATACTCACGCGTGACGGCGTCCTGTTACGAGCCGATCTCTATAGGCGGACAGGCCAAGGGCCGCTCCCGGTTATCCTATTTCGCACGCCTTACGATAAAACTGCTCTAAATATGGACGTGCTTACCCCAATGCAGGCTGTTCGTGGGGGGTATGCGTGCGTGGTCCAGGATACGCGTGGAAGATTTGCATCCGGCGGAGACTGGAGTCCAATGGCTTGGGAAGCAGAAGGTCCCGACACGTTCGACACCGTCGAGTGGATTGCGAAGCAGGACTGGTGCAACGGTAATGTTGGAATGGCGGGCGCTTCGTATTTGGGGATCGTACAGTGGCTAGGTGCGATGGAGCAGCCGCCTCATCTGAAGGCGATTGCCCCAACCATGTCCACTTCCGCTGAATTTGACAGCCACGATACGGGGGGCTGCTTTCGATTGGATCATGTATTTTCCTGGCTTGCTTTTATGGCGGCCGATTGGTTGAAGCGCAGAGTAGCATTGGGAGACATACCAGATGCAGATACTATCGCAAAAATAAGGACGATGGCGACCAACCCCAGGTTGGTGATGGATGAGCTACCTCTGCGAGAGAACCCGTGGTTCGACTTGGACAAGTTTCCGTTATCGGTTTCAGAACTGCTCCAGAAATCAGTTGAACAAACACCCACGTTTGATTTTAGCCGTATTCAAATCCCCACACTGTCGGTTGGCGGATTTTTCGATGTATTTCCGCGGGCGACTATCAAGCAATTTGATGCGGTAGTGGAGCAGGGGGCTGATAACGTTGCAAACGAACACCGTTTGATAATCGGGCCCTGGCTCCATGCGGGCACTCTTCCTCATTACCAAGGTGAAATGAACTTTGGCCTGCTAGCAGCGGCATCCTATTCACAGCTTCCGCAGAAGCACTTGCAGTTTTTTGATCGTCATCTCAAAGGGAGTGCTGCCCCGCTGCCTCGTATAGAGTATTTTTTAGCAGGTCTTAATCAATGGTTGACTACGGAAACTTGGCCACCTGAATCGCAGTTGCAGAGCCTGCATTTGCGGAGCAACGGCGACGCAGGCTACACCGGCGGTCGATTGACACGCGAGTTGCCCGTAGATGATGAACCGGCAGATGTTTATCGTGCGGACCCGTCGCATCCCGTGCCTACTCATGGCGGTCGAGTGCTTTATTTGGGGGGGCTGGCTCCCGGGCCACTCTCTCAGGCACATTTGGAGCCACGAGACGATGTCCTCGTGTACACGGGAGAAGCGTTACAAGAGCAATTGGTGGTAGCGGGGAACGTATTTCTGAAAATGCACGCGATGACCTCCGCAACCGACTGCGATTGGATTGTTAAGTTACTGGATGTATTGCCCGATAGTCGAGCGATTCTGGTAGCCGAGGGAGCGCTTCGTGCTCGATTTCGACTCGGTTACGATTCTGAAAAACTTCTAACTCCAGACCAGTTACTTGAGTACGAGGTTGATCTTGGTCCTGTGGCATGGGCTTTCGAGCGTGGCCATCAGCTGCGCTTGCATATACAGAGTAGTAATTTTCCGCACCTTGATCGAAACATGCAGACTGGCAATGAACTGGGAGTTGACTCTGGCGGGGTAATTGCTATGCAGACAATTGTGCATACATTTTCCACGCCTTCTGTACTTCACCTGCCAATCCTCAAACGATAGAGGGCAACTACCCTACAACCGGGCGCATATACTACTTTATACGTTGGCTTTTTCTGGTTAACCGGACAGTAGATGTAGGGTAGCTGGAGTTCCCGGTTAATCGTGAATGAGGTTGTCAAAAAATATCGAGGGAGCAATTGCTCTAGCGGCGTGAGAGCATCACCCATCGCTTTGCCAGTCATGCATGGCTAGCGTTAACCCTGACCCAAACCCAATGCTGCACATAAGACTCGACATGAATTGTGTCGTATACCCCGAATAGTCAGTTTTGAACGCCACTCGCCTCACCGTTACGGACAGTTCGCACGCCAGACACACAGTCAATCAACGGATGAAAGCTCACTAGAAACAGTTAAAAGAACCTTGATCTTTCATCGCCGGCGGACTAGTATTATATAAACGAACGATCATATATAAATATAAGCAAGATGGAGGCTTCACGATGAACCCAACCGTACAAAAATTTACTCACGCTGCGATCCTCGCCTCTCTCGGGGCAGTCCCCCTCCCCGGTGTTGGCCAGGCAGCTGCACAGGAAGTGATCCGGAACGCGCCAGTTAGGGCCTTGGAAAATGTGGTCGTCACTGCGCGAAGGGTCGAGGAATCTTTGCAGGAAACCCCTGTCGCGGTCACGGCCTTTAGCAGAATGGATCTTGAACGGCGCGGCATCGAAGATGTTACGGACCTGGATGGATTCGTACCGAACCTACAGGTCTACGCGACTGGTGGGTCCAGCAGCGCCGCGACAGCTTTTATTCGCGGTATCGGGCAGAACAACCGGCTTTATGCTTTCGAGCCGGGCGTGGGGTTCTACCTCGACGACGCATTCCTGGGTCGGCCGGAATTTTCTCTTGTTCAGGCGCTAGACATTGAGCGTATCGAAGTGCTCCGAGGACCTCAGGGAACTCTCTACGGAAGAAACACGAATGGCGGAGCAATTTTGATTCACACACGCGCCCCCTCAGCGGAAGAGAGGGAACTAGTAGTGGGTGTCACTCTTGGAAACTACTCGCGAAAGAATGCGAACTTGATGTTCAATACACCTTTGGGCGAGTCGACGGCTTTACGAGTCAATCTACTCCGCAAGGAGCGGGATGGCTTTGTCCACAACCTCGCCGACGGAAGTTCGGTGTGGGATGAAGACGTGCTTACTGGCCGCGCGGCCCTTAGGCTCGAGCCGACCGAATCGCTCACCATTGATGTGACGGGGGATGCTACCCGCGGACGCTCGTCGTCGGTGTTCGGTACCGCCATCCTGCCCTTTGCTGGGTTTCCTGCGACAAAACCGCTCGTTTCGAACTCGGGAGGGCCTGACATCAACGACCATGACAGCTGGGGAGCATCGATACGCGCAACACTTGATCTTAGCAAGTTTCAGGCGAAATCCATTACGAGTTATCGAACAATCGACTTTGAAAATGGACTTGACAGCGATGGAACTCCGCTAGAAATCCTCGACTCTTTCCAGTCCCAGACCTCGACACAGACTAGCCAGGAATTTCAAATTAGCGGAGCGATTGGAGATCGCATTGACGTGGTATTAGGCGTATTCCTTTTTAAGGAAGAGAGCGAAACCTTCGTCATCAGTCCGCCAGCGACGGGGGGATTTTTTACCAATGAGGCCTCACTGGATACTATTGCCTACGCGATGTTTGGCAACTTGAGTTATTCGATCAGCCCCCGCTTAGCTTTTTCCGTCGGCGTGCGCCAGTCCTATGAAGAGAAGGAGTTCGATTATTTTCTGGCATTGCCGCCGGCTACCTTTATCAGCCAGGCAGATGACAACAACTGGAATAGCACCGTCGGCCGCATCGGGCTCGACTACCAAATGCACGAGGACCTGCTGCTCTACGTGAGCTATTCGGAGGGATTTAAGAGCGGAGGCTTTAATCCTCGCTTTCTCGGTGCCCCTGGGCAGCGTCCCTTTTATGATCCGGAAACTGTGGGCACTCTGGAGGGCGGTCTGAAATGGCAGGATCGCAGTGGGGCCCTGATGCTGAACGCAGCGCTATTCTACAACGATTTCGATGACTATCAGGCTAATGTTGACATACCTACCGGCCTAGGTTTCTCGGTGTCGGAGTTTACAAACGCTGCTGCCTATACTTCTTACGGCGCGGAGCTTGAGTTGTTCTCTGTGCCTGCCGAGGGTCTGACCCTCGGTATCATGCTTTCGTATTTCGACGGGTCGTTCGATGACTTCATGAATCCCGGTACAGGTCAGGACCTAAGCAATAACGATCTCCAGATGGCGTCTCGCTGGAACGGAAGCGTTGTTGCGGAATACCGGCGAGGCCTTGGGGATTACGGCGATTGGTTTATCGGCGGCTCCGTCACAGGGCGCTCGTCATACTACACGGAGGTCAACAACAACCCAGCGTTGGAAGAAAACGGCTACTTTGTTTTCAACGCCCGAGCGGGTTTTGAAGGCGAAGGAGGAGCTTGGCGGGCTATCGTGTCTGTGAATAACATCACAGATGAGGCCTACCTCATCGATGGTACCGACCTTTCCAGTCTGGGCTTCGCGACCGGCTACTACGCCGCGCCTAGGACAATAGCATTGACGTTGGAAAAGCGTTTCAGATGAGTGTCTTACTGTTGTGCACAGAGTGTTTGTGGGCTATGGCGCTAGGCTGATGACGTGGTCTGTGCATCCACGCCCGTGGTCATGGCTCTTCATCATTAACGGGGGACACCGGTATTCATTAAACTGATTTTGCGACGATCAATTTAATGGAGAATACCGATGTCCCACGCAGGAAACATTCTAGGCATATCCGATCTGGAGGTCGAGCGGGTCGACCGAGATAAAGGCATTGAGGTCTATGCCAGACCCACCAAACGGCCGCTGTGCATCTATTGCCAGCACGACGGTGTCAGGATCAAAGCGACCTACCAACGCACGCTCAAGCATACGCGAATGGGGAAAGGTGATGACGCTTCACCTGATGTCCCCCAAGTACCACTGCCCACAATGCCGGCGGTATTTTCGTCATCGCTTCAAGGGTGTTCGACCCCGCTTCCGAGCTTCGGAAGCGTTCCGGCTCGAGGTCTTTGAAGCCCACGACGGCGGTATCACCCAGCGTAAGCTCGCGCTGACCCACAACATGAGTCCTGCCACCGTGGAGAGGTGGTATCAGAACCACTGCCGCCTGCGGCGGTCTGAGATGGCGAATCGGCCCTGCCCGAAGGTGCTGGGCATTGATGAGCACTTCTTTACACGCAAGCGTGGCTACGCCACCACGCTGGTGGATCTCAAGCGCAACAAGGTTTTCGACGTGGTCCTCGGTCGCTCCGAAACCAGTCTGAGGCGCTATTTGAAGGCATTACCCGGGCGAGACAACGTCCGGGTTATTGTCATGGATATGTCCGAAACCTACCGCGCAATTGCCCGACGATACTTCCCCAATGCGAAGATTGTGGCTGACCGTTTCCACGTTATCCGGCTGGTGAATCAGCACTTCCTGAAGGCCTGGCAGGACCACGACCCCGAGGGCCGCAAGAACCGCGGCCTGATTAGCCTCATGCGCCGCCATGAATGGCGCCTGTCACCAGAGCAGCGCGATAACCTCGGCAACTACCTCAGTGCGTTCCCGGTGCTCAACGCCCTGTACCAGGCCAAGCAACGGCTCAACCGGCTGCTGTTCCTGAAAACCTTGACCAGGAAACGGGCCGAAAGAGCACTGCCCAAGTTACTCACACTGATCAAGCAGTTCCACGCCAGTCCACTTCACCGACTTGCGCAGACCCTCACCTCCTGGCTGGAGCCCGTGACCGCCATGTGGCGATTCTCGAAGAGTAATGGGGTGACTGAGGGCTTCCATAACAAAATGGAAATGATGACTAGGAGGGCTTACGGGTTCAGGAATTTTGAGAATTATCGACTCAGTGTCTTAACCCATTGTGGGTGGCATGGCATTATCAACCGGGTTTAGTGAAAATCGGTCGATCCCCCGTTAATTGGGTAGAGCCGTGGTCATCTACTTGCTGGTGGTGGCGATAGCCGGGTATCGCGACTTTGGATCGATGAAGCTGTCGAACTCGGTCTTGCCGTCCTCCTTCGTAGGGTTTAATGTAGGGATGAACGCTGTAAGACTTTGATTCTATTGTATATATTATGCCGGAGATAGGAATCGAACCTACGACCTTCTCATTACGAATGAGCTGCTCTACCGACTGAGCTACACCGGCGGGACGCGCATTATACCAACACCCGCCGGCAACGTCGCAAGCGCCTTTGTGTCGCCGTTAACAACCCAGATAGCGCTGCCGCAGGTGATCGCGAAAATACTGCGCCTGCAGGGAGTTACCGGTAGCTTTGGTCATCAAGGCATCATAGTCCAGCAATTTGCCCTGGCCATGTACCCGTTCGCGCAGCCAGCCCAGCAGCGCGCAGAAATTGCCGCTGGCGATTTGCTGCAGCAGATCGGGGATGTCCCGGCGCGCGGTCGCGAAGAGCTGGGCCGCGGTCATCGCGCCCAGGGTGTAGGTGGGAAAGTAGCCGAACAGGCCCGCGGGCCAGTGTACGTCCTGCAGGCAGCCGTCGCTGTAATTGCCAGCGGTGGAAAGCCCCAGGTATTGCTGCATGCGCTGGTCCCAGGCCTCCGGGATGTCACTGACTTCCATTCTGCCCTCCATCAGGTCGCGCTCCAGCTCATAGCGCAGAATCACGTGCAGGGGATAGCTGACCTCGTCGGCATCGACGCGGATATAGCCGCGTTTGACCCGGGTATACAGGCGGTACAGGTTGTCCTCGCTCCAGGCGGGCAGCGTCGGATCGGCGGCGGCAAAAGCCTGCTGCAGATGCGGTGTCAGGTAGTGAAGGAATTCCCGGGAGCGGCAGGCCTGCATTTCCATCAACAGGGACTGGCTTTCATGCACGGCCATGCTCAGGGCCTGGCCTACCGGCTGCTGGCGCCAGCTTGTGGGCAGGCCCTGCTCGTAGAGGGCGTGGCCGGTTTCGTGGATCACGCCCATCAGCGCTGCCACGAAATCATCAGTGCGATAACGGGTAGTGATGCGGACATCGCTGGGGACGCCCCCGCAGAAGGGGTGATGGCTGACGTCCAGGCGCCCGTGCTCGAAGTCGAAGCCCAGGGTGCGCATGATTTCCAGCCCCAGCTGCCGCTGCTCCTCAATGCTGAAGCTGCCCTCGGGCGTGAGCAGTGGCTCGGCCGCCTGTTTTTCCAGAACTTCGTCCAGCAGGCCCGGCAGGAACGCCTTCAGGTCCTCGAATAGCGGATCCACGCGGTCGCAGGTCATACCCGGTTCGTAGGTGTCCAGCAGGGCATCGTAGCGCGACAGGCCGGTGGCATCGGCGCGTACCGCCGCCTCCTCGCGGGCCAGGGTCACCACCTCCTGCAGTAATGGCGCCATGGCCTGCCAGTTGTTTTCCGCGCGGTAGCGGCGCCAGGCCTGCTCGGAGCGGGACGTGACCAGCTGCTTGCGCTCCACCAGGTCCACCGGCATGCAAGTGGACTCCCGATAGCTGCGGGCGATTTCCCGCAGGTTCGCGCTCTGCCAGGGGTCCAGCTGCTCCTCGCTGGCACCTTCTATCCAGTCCCCGACGCGCGGATCTGTAACCATGCCGTGCATGATCACATCCAGGGTGGCGAGAGCCTGGCCGCGGGCGTCGCCGCCGCCGGTAGGCATCATGGCGGCCTCGTCCCAGCCGGCTATGGCCTGCACATGGGCCAGGTCATTGAGGCGGGCAAAGTGCTGTTGCAGCTGCTGATAGTGATCCATAGGGTCCCCCGCTGGAAACTGCGATCTGTTCGCGTTACAAGTGCCTTCTGAAACGGTATCTTACCCCTTTGACCCCAACACGGAGCCAGCCGGTGCTAAAAAAAGATGTGCTGAGAACCTTGCGAGAAGTGCCTTCCCTGATCAAGGCCAAGAAGCTGCTGAAGCCGCGGCCGGATGACACCCCTGACTGCCTTGGGGCCCGCGTGGCGCAAAATGCGGTGCGCTTCCCACGGCGTTCGGCCCTAGTTTTCGAGGGGCGGGAGATGAACTGGGGTCAATTCAATGCGGAGGTCAACCGCTATGCCGCCGTGTTCAGGGCCCGGGGACTGAAGCGCGGTGATGCCGTCAGCGTGCTGATGGAGAATCGGATCGAGTTCCTGGCGGTGGTGGTCGCCATGAACAAGCTGGGTGTTATTGCCTCGCTGATAAACACCAACCTGACCCACCGGCCGCTGGTGCATTGTGTCACCACCGCCAATTCCCGCATGTTCCTGTTTGGTGAGGAATGCCTGGAGGCTGTTGCGGAGATCCGTGCCGAGCTGGAACTGGAGGGTGGCGATTACCTGTACGTGCCCGACTCCGGTTCTGTTCCGGCGCCGGAATGGGCCCTGGATATGGCGACGGAGGCCGCAACCGCGAGCACCGATGACCCGCCGGAGACCGCTGCGGTGACCATTGGCGACACCGCATTTTACATTTTCACCTCCGGCACCACCGGCCTGCCCAAGGCAGCTGTGCTCTCCAACCGGCGCTATCTCGCTACCGCCGGAGTAGTGCACATTGCAGGACTCAAGCTCACCGAAAATGACCGCCTGTATCTCTGCCTGCCGCTGTATCACGGTACCGGGCTGATGGTGGGAGCGGGGGCGGCATTCCTGGCAGGTGCCAGCATGTTTATCCGGCGCAAGTTCTCTGCCAGCCAGTTCCTGGCGGAGGTCCGGGAGCATCGCACCACCGCATTCGTCTATATCGGCGAGCTCTGCCGCTACCTGCTGCACGTTCCTGCACAGCCCGATGATGCCGACAGCCCCTTGCGGGTAGTGGTCGGGAACGGCCTGCGGCCCGACATCTGGCATCAGTTCAAGGGCCGCTTCGGTCTGGAGCGGGTGATTGAGTTTTACGGTTCCAGCGAAGGCAATATCGGCTTCGTCAATCTGCTCAACAAGGATTGCACCGTGGGCAGTTCCGCTCTGCCGACCGGTCTGATCAAGTACGATGTAGATCGGGACGAGGTGGTGCGCGACGGCGCCGGCCGCTGTGTCCGGGTCGAGGCCGGTGAGCCCGGACTTTTGCTGGGCAAAATCACGGCGCATACCCGGTTCGAGGGCTATACCAGCTCCGAGGCGACGGAAAAAAAGATTCTTCGGGATGTGTTCGAGCCAGGGGACGCCTGGTTCAACAGCGGCGACCTGATGCGCACGGTCGATGTGGGCTTCGCCCTCGGCCTGCCGCACTACCAGTTTGTCGACCGCATCGGCGACACCTTCCGCTGGAAGGGCGAGAACGTGTCCACCAACGAGGTGGGCGAAATCCTCAACCAGCATCCGCAGGTTGCACTCAGCAATGTCTTTGGGGTCGAGGTGCCGGGCACCGATGGTCGCGCCGGGATGGCGGCATTGCGCCTGGTGGAGGGTGTAGAGAGCCTGGATCTGGCGAGTTTTTCCGCCCATGTGCAGGCGGAACTGCCGCCCTATGCCCGCCCGCTGTTCCTGCGTATCCAGAGCGAGATCGACACGACAGGCACCTTCAAGCTGTTGAAAGGCGATTTGCGCACGCAGGGGTATGATCCGGCAAAGGTCGCAGATGTACTGTGCGTGCTCAAACCCGGGGCGAGGGAATACGAGCCGCTGGACCAGGACTGGTTTGACAGGATCCAGAGCGGCGCGGCCGGCTACTGAGTAAGGTGAACTGCTGGCGCTGGCGAGCAAAACCGGGTATTTTCCTTTCCATGCCTCGCTGTATCCTCAGATCCCTGCTTCTGCTGGCCGCATTTGCCGGCCTGCTCGCCTGCAGCGCCGGTGAATCCAACGTCGCCCAGGGCAACCGCGACGGCATCCTCCACTTCGGCAACGGCTCCGAGCCCCAGGGGCTCGACCCGCATGTTGTGACCGGGGTGCCGGAAAGCAAGCTGATCGATGCCATGTTCGAGGGCCTGACCCGCAAGAACCCCTGGACCCTGGAGCCAGAGCCGGGCGCCGCGGCCAACTGGGAGTTCAGCGAGGACCGGCGGGTGATCACCTTTCACATGCAGCCGGAGGGACGCTGGTCCAACGGCGAGCCGGTGACCGCCCACGATTTTGTCTGGTCCTGGCGCCGCGCACTGGACCCGGCGATGGGCAATCTCTACTCCTATATGCTCTACCCGGTGTTGAACGCCGAAGCCTATGCCACGGGCAAGCTCGATGACCCGGAGCTGCTTGGGGTGCGGGCGCTGGACGAAATGACGCTTGAGGTTACCCTCAACGAGCCCACCCCGTATTTCCTGCAGCTGCTGGACCACTACAGCAGTTTCGCGGTGCCGCGGGCCACAGTGGAAAAGTTCGGCGCGGCCACGGACCGTTTTACCCGCTGGACCCGCGTCGGCAATATCGTCAGCAATGGACCCTTCCAGCTGCAGGAGTGGCAGCTGAACCGCCGCATCGTGGTGGAGAGGAACCCGCATTACTGGGACGCAGACACGGTACGCCTCAACGGCGTGGTGTTCTACCCGACCGAGAACATCGTCAGCGAGGAGCGCATGTTCCGGGTCAACCAGCTGCACGTAAGCAACGATGTGCCCCTGGCCAAGTTCCCTGATTACCGCAAGCTCGAGAACACACCCTTTGTCGAGGCCCCTTATCTGGGTACCTATTTTTATCTGCTGAATACCAGGCGGCCGCCGCTGGATGATGTTCGGGTGCGGCGGGCACTCTCGCTGGCCGTGGACCGGGAGTCGCTCACCAGGAACGTACTCTACGGTAGCAATGACCCGGCCTACGCGATCACCCCTCCGGGTACGCTGGGGTATGAGCCGCCGCAGCTGTTCAGCTACAACCCCGAGCAGGCCCGGCTGCTGTTGGCGGAGGCCGGCTATCCGAACGGCGTCGGCTGGCCCGGACTTGAGTTGACCTACAACACCAGTGAAAGTCATCGCAAGATCGCGGTGGCCATCCAGCAGATGTGGAAAGATGTGCTCAATATCAATGTTACGCTGGCCAACCAGGAGTGGAAGGTATACCTGGATTCGGTCTCGGAGATGAATTTCGATATTGCCCGTCGCGGCTGGATCGGCGACTACGTGGACCCCAATAATTTCCTGGACATGTACATTACCGATGGTGGCAATAACAATACCGGTTTCGCCGACCCGGTCTACGATGAGATGATCCTGCGTCGTGCCCCCCAGGCCCTTACCCAGGACGAGCGCTTCGCCATCTTCCACGAGGCGGAGACCCGGCTGATGGAGCAGATGCCGATTATTCCCATCTACACCTACGCCAGCAAGCATCTGGTTCATCCCAGCGTAAAAGGTCTGCCCTCCAACCTGATGGACTTCGTCAACTGGAAGACCGTCTATCTGGAGGAAGTGCCCTTGACCGAATTCAAGCTGGAGTAACCTATGTGGCGTTTTGTTGGCGGACGTTTGCTGCAGGCGATACCGGTAATCCTGGCGGTTATCACGGTGACCTTCTTCCTGGTGCGAATCGCACCCGGTGGCCCTTTTGACAGCGAAAAAGCCGTCATTCCCGAGGTCAAGGCAGCGCTGGAAGCCCAGTACCGCCTGGACCTGCCCCTGGGACAGCAGTATCTGGCCTACCTCCGGGACCTGGCTCGTGGCGAGTTGGGGCCTTCGTTCAAGTATCCCGGCCGCAGCGTCAACGAATTGATTGCCGCGGGTCTGCCGGCAACCGCGGAGCTGGGGGCGTATTCGCTACTGGTGGCAGTGGTCCTGGGGGGGCTGGCCGGCGTGTTCGCCTCGCTCAAACCCAACAGTGCGCAGGATTACATTCCCATGTCGGTCGCGATGATCGGTATCTGCATGCCCACTTTCCTGCTCGGTCCTTTGTTGGTACTGGTGTTTGGGATCCACCTGGAATGGCTGCCCGTTTCTGGTTGGGGCGACATGCCGGGCGACAAGATCCTTCCCAGCCTGACCCTGGGCGCGGCCTATGCCGCCTACATTGCCCGTCTGAGTCGCGCCGGTATGCTGGAGGTCATGTCCCAGGACTATATTCGCACTGCTCGTGCCAAGGGTTTGCCGGAGTGGCAGGTGGTCACCCGGCACGCCCTGCGTGGTGGACTGATTCCCGTGGTGGCTTTCCTCGGCCCGGCCTTCGCCGGCCTGCTGGCCGGCTCCTTTGTAGTCGAGACCATCTTCCAGATTCCCGGGCTTGGGCGCTTCTATGTGCAGGCCGCGTTCAACCGCGACTACACCATGATCCTCGGCACCACGGTCTTCCTGTCCACCCTGATCGTGCTCTTCAACCTGCTCTCGGACATTCTCGCGGCCTGGCTCAATCCACGCCTGCGCGCCCAGTATGGGGAGGCCTGAGTGAGTACTGAGGCGGCCAGCGACGCGTTGGTTGCAGAGCAGGGCACGTCCCTGTGGCAGGACGCCTGGCGCCGTCTGCGGAAAAACCGCCTGGCGGTGTTCGGTCTGTGTGTGCTGGTTCTCTTCGTGCTGATTGCGATTCTGACGCCCTGGCTGGCGCCCTACGCCCACGATGACCAGAACCTGGACCTCGGCGCCGCACCGCCCTCGGCGGCGCACTGGCTGGGCACGGATATATTCGGCCGCGACCTGCTGACCCAGATCATGTACGGCGGGCGTATTTCCCTGGCGGTGGGCTTCGTCGCTACGGCGGTGGCGCTGGTCATTGGCGTAACCTGGGGCGCTATTGCGGGCTATGTCGGCGGTCGCGTCGATGCTGTAATGATGCGCCTGGTAGATATTCTTTACGCACTGCCCTTCATGATCTTCATCGTTCTCCTGATGGTGGTGTTCGGGCGCAATCTCCTGCTGTTGTTCCTCGCCATTGGCGCGGTGGAGTGGCTGACCATGGCGCGGATCATGCGCGGTCAGGTGCAGTCCCTGCGCCAGCAGGAATTTGTGGAGGCTGCGATTTCACTGGGCCTGTCGCCGGCGACCATTGTCCGCCGCCACCTGGTGCCCAACGCCCTGGGCCCAATCATCGTCTACACCACCCTGACGATTCCCAGCGTCATGCTGCTGGAGGCCTTTCTCAGTTTTCTGGGTCTGGGGGTGCAGCCACCCGCCACCTCCTGGGGCCTGTTGATTTCCTATGGCGCGGAGACCATGGAGGAGTACCCTTGGCTGCTGATTTTCCCCGGCGCAGCCCTGACTCTGACCCTGTTTGCCCTCAACTTCCTCGGCGACGGCCTGCGCGATGCGCTGGACGTGCGCGGCTCCGGAGACTGACCGGCCATGGCCCTGCTCAGCGTGCGCGACCTGCAGGTCGACTTCACCACCCGCAATGGCCGGATCACGGCGGTCAACAAGATCAGCTTCGACGTTGAGTCGGGCAAGATCACCGCCATTATCGGCGAGTCCGGCTCCGGCAAATCGGTTGCCTGCTACAGCCTGCTGGGCCTGCTGCCGACGCCGCCGGCCAGCGTGGAGTCCGGCACGGCTCATTTCGAAGGGCGCGATCTGCTCGCGATGAACGAGGCGCAGCTGCGGGAAATCCGTGGCCGCGACATCGCCATGATCTTCCAGGACCCGATGACCTGCCTCAATCCCTACATGACTGTTGGCGACCAGCTCATTGAGCCCCTGGTGTACCACCGCAAGGTCAGCAAGGCGGCGGCCCGGGAGCGAGCTTTGGAGCTGCTGGAGGAAGTGGGCCTGCGCGAACCGGCCGCGACCATAGACCAGTACCCGCACCAGTTTTCTGGCGGCATGCGGCAACGGGTGATGATCGCGATGGCGCTGATCAACGAGCCCAAATTGCTGATTGCCGACGAACCGACCACGGCCCTGGATGTGACCATCCAGGCCCAGATTCTGGCGCTGGTCGCCGCCCTGCAGCGCAAGCGCGATATCGGCGTGATTTTTATCAGCCATGACCTGTCGGTGGTGGCCGATATTGCGGACGAGATCGTGGTGATGGAGAAGGGCCACCTGGTGGAGCGGGGCGATCGCGCCGCGATCTTCGAGCAGGCGCAGCACCCCTACACGCGCAAACTGCTGGATGCGATACCCGCCGGCAGCAAGGCCGTCAGTACCGCGCAGCGCGACGACCTGATTACCGTCAACCACCTTTGCACCTGGTTCGGTCAGGGCAAGGGCCGGGAGCCGCTGCGCGCGGTGGACGATGTCAGTTTCAGTATCCAGCGCGGCGAAGTGCTGGGCCTGGTGGGTGAGTCCGGCAGCGGCAAGTCGACCATCGGCCGGTCCCTGCTGCGGTTGGTGCCGGTGACCAGCGGCGAGGTACTGTTCGACGGCACCGATGTAACCGGGCTCGAGGGCCTGGCGCTGAAGCAGATGCGGCGGCGGATGCAGATGATCTTCCAGGATCCCTACGCCTCTCTCAATCCGCGCATGTCGGTCTACGACGCCCTGGCGGAACCCCTGCTGCTTCACCATATCGAGAGCCGCAAGACCGTGGAGCAGGGCGTGCTCAAGTTGATGGATGACGTCGGCCTGGCGCGAGCCTTCGTGCGCAAGTATCCGCACGAGTTCTCCGGTGGCCAGCGCCAGCGCATTGCCATTGGCCGGGCCCTGGCGACCCGGCCGGAATTCGTGGTCGCCGACGAACCGGTGTCGGCGCTTGATGTCACTATTCAGGCCCAGATTCTCGACCTGATGCTGGAACTCGGGCGGGAATATGGCCTGACTATGCTGTTCGTTACCCACGATCTTGCAGTGGTGCGCCACATCGCCGACCGCATCCTGGTCCTGTACAAGGGCAAGGTGGTGGAGCAGGGCACCGGGGAAGCCCTGTTTGAACGGCCGCAGCAGGAGTACACCCGACAGCTGCTGCAGTCGATTCCCGGACGCGCCCTGCTGGCTTGATCGCTGCCGCCAACGACCGCTTGCACTAATCCTGTCCATACGTTGTCCGGCCTGGCCGGTGCATTCGCTTGCGCATGGTTGACAAATCCATGAATTGGGAATAAATTCCCAAAAATGGACATGCCAATACATCAAGTTCTTAGCCACGCAGTGCTTCGCATTCTGCGTCCCCTGGCTCGCGTACTGCTGTCACATGGCATGGCCTATGGGGCCTTCGCCGAGTTGGCCAGACGGGCGTTTGCCGACGAGGGCTTTGCGCTGATGGAACGCTCGGGCAAGCGCGCAACAGTATCGGCGGTGTCGGCGATCACCGGCATGACGCGCAAGGAAGTCAGGCGCCTGCGGGAGGAGGCCCTGGAACCCAATGCCGAGCCGGCCAGGCGCTATAGCCGGGCAATCCGGGTCATCAGTGGCTGGCTTAACGACAGCGAATTCTGCGCTGCAGATGGTGAACCGGCGGCGTTGCCACAGGACGGTGACTGCGGCAGTTTTGCGGCGCTGGTCAAGCGCTACAGCGGCGATATACCGCCCGCGGCAATGCTGTCCATCCTGCAGTCCAGCAATAATGTCGTGGTGGAGGATGGCCGGGCCCTACTTAAGGAGCGCGCCTACATCCCCATGGCAACGCCAATCGATAAGATCAATATCCTCGGCCGGGATGTTGGCGAGTTGGTTCATACCATCGGCCACAACCTGGAGGCCCGGCCCGAGGACCGCTATTTCCAGCGCAAGGTTTCCAATGCGTCAGTCGCCGAAGCCGCAGTGCGGGAGTTTCGGGAGTTGTCCAACCGCAAGTCCCAGGAACTCCTCGAAGAATACAACGCCTGGCTGACCCGGCATCAGGTCGACGAGCAGCAGGAATCCGGTGAAGACACGACCTACGTTGCCGTGGGCATCTACTACATAGAGCTTTCAGAGCAGGAGCAATCCTTATGAAAACCGCGATTTCACCACGTCCCGTTGCCACAGCCAGTGCTCTCGCCCTTATTCTTGCTGCCTGTGGGGGCGGTGGCGGCGGGGGTGGCGACAGTGTAGCTGTGACTTCTCCACCTCCCACGGGTGGCGGCGGCGGAGGTATTGGTGGCTCCGGCCAGAGCACGACCAGCAGCGGCACCATCGACGGTTTTGGCAGTATTTTCGTCAATGGCGTGCGCTTTGACACCGATGATGCGGAAGTCATCATCGACGGCGAGACTCGCGGCGAAGAGGCTCTGCGCCTGGGGATGGTGGTGCTCGTCACCGGAGAACTGGATGACGACGGCCTCAACGGTACCGCCGAGCGGGTACTCTACGACAACGAGGTGACGGGACCCATTTCCCGCATCGAGATCAGCACCGACGGCAATTCCAAACTGCTGACGATCCTGGGTGTCAATGTCATTGTCGAGCGCGCAGGGACGGTTTTCGATGATGTCTCCTTCGCCACCCTGGCGGTCGATGACGTGGTGGAAGTGTCCGGCTTCAGTGGCCGCGGCGACAGCCTGAGGGCCACCCGGGTGCAGCGGGAGTCGACGTTTGTGGCGGGCCAGACTCGCATCAAGGTAAGCGGAGAGGTGGGTATCGTGACCGGTACCGAGTTCGCCCTTGGAGACCTCACTGTCGATTTCAGCGCCGCCGAGCTGGAGGACATCCCTGGCGGCAATATCACCGAAGGCCAGAGAGTTCGGGTCCGGGGTACCCTGAGCGGAACTGTGATTGCAGCGTCGCGGGTCGAGGCCGAGCGCGGCGCTGGGAGCCGATTCCAGGAAGGCGAATCGGCCCGCGTTCAGGGCGCGATTACCCGCTACATAAGCCCTGCGAGCTTCCGGGTAGGCGGAGTCGAGGTGGATGCTTCCGCGGCGCAACTGCGGCCGGCGGATCTCACTCTGGGCAATGGCCTGGTGGTCCAGGTCCAGGGGACCTGGGATGGCGAGCGGCTGGTCGCCGAGCGGGTGGATACCCGCCGTGGGCGGATCAAGGTCGAGGCACCGGTGAGTGCCGTGAACGTTGACGACTTTACCGTTACCCTGCAGTTGGTGCCCGGTACGATTACCGTGCAGCTGGATGCGCGTACCCGCCTCGATGACGACACCGACCAGATCGACAATTTAACGCTGGCAGACATCTTCCCCGGCGACTTCCTCGAGGTGGAGGCGTTCCTGGATGGAGACACCCTGTTCGCCACCACCATCGACCGGGACGATGAGGATGACCATGTCCTGCAGGGGCCGGTCGAGTCCTTTACCTCTGGCGCCGATATCACCATTCTCGGCCTTACCTACAGCACCAGTGGAGCGGAATTCGAGGACCGGAACGACGATGACATCACGTCCGAGGTGTTCTATGCCAACGTACAGGTCGGAGACCTGGTGAAGATCAAGGATGAAGAGATCGCGGATGGT
>JBGTGB010000360.1:0-5409 GCA_041746975.1 Haliea sp.
TCCACATGGATAACGGGAATGCCCTTCTTCACCGCCACCAGGGCGCAGGCAATGGTGGAATTGACATCCCCCACCACCAGCACCGCCGCGGGCTTGCGCTCGTCCAGCACCGGCTCGAACTTGAGCATGATCTGCGCGGTCTGCACGGCGTGGCTGCCGGAGCCCACCCCCAGGTCCACATCCGGCGCAGGGATGTGCAGTTGCTCAAAGAACGCGTGCTTCATGGCCGCATCGTAGTGCTGGCCGGTGTGTACCAGGCTGGCGCTGAGGCCGCTGTCCGGCGCGTTGAAAGCGCGCATGATGGGCGCGATCTTCATGAAATTGGGGCGCGCGCCCACCACGCAGAGGATGTGCGCGGGCGTTTGTGATGCAGGCATGGCGAGTTCCTAGAAGCCGTGTCTTACACTGAAGGTGACCCGATTTTCATCGTAATTGTTGCGTTCGAAATCGGAATCCTGGGTGGTGTAGTCATAGGCAACGGAAAAGCTGGTGTCCCGGCCGATGCGGCGGCTGATGCCGAGGCCCGCGCGCCAGGTTTCACTGGCGGTGCCGAACACACTCACACTATCGCCCTGCCCCTCCCGTTCGCTCCAGTTCAGGCGCAGGCTGGCGGACAGCACACTGGACAGGGTGCGGGAGAGAGTGATGCCCATACTGCGGAAGGTCCCCTCGGAATCATCCTCCACCCGGCGCTGACGGGACTCGCTGGCAAACAGGGAAACTGCGGTGCGACGGGCGTCAAACCGGTAGCGAAGATCCAGGCGCTCGTTGAGCAGAGGGGAGCTGCCAATGAAAGTGGGCAGGCCAACAAAATCGGGGACGTCACCGAAGTCGATGGGATCCTCCGGCTCCAGAAACCCGCTGTCGCCAATCCGCAGGTCGCGGGGAAAGGTCAGGGTACGCGCGTAACTCGCACTCAGGGTACTGCGCTTGTGCCGGTAGCTGACGTCCGCCCGCGGCGTGGCACCGAAGAAACGCTCGCCGTAACCCAGGGACACCTCGATCCGGGCATTCGGTGTCCAGCGCAGGCCCGCGTCCCAGTAACCGCCGTCGATATCCTCGTTGACACTGGTGAACTCATTCCACTCCTCGCCGGCCAGGCCATTGAGCTCCCAGCTACGGCTGAGCTGCAGCGCGGCGCGCAGCTCCGCCGAGGACAACTCGTTGTCAAAGGCTGGGCGGCCATCCGCCGCGTCGAAACTGACCTTGCTGTAGCGACCGCCCACACCCAGGCTCAGACGCCTGGTGCCGGGAATCGTCTCAAGATCGAACTGGGCCCGGTCTTCGCTGCTGTCACCAAGGGCACCGCTGCGGTTGAACTGCTCGTTATAGTCGTAGCGCAGGCGCAACTCCGCCACTTGCGCCAGCCGCCGCTGCAGCAGTGCGCCGACGGTATAGTCGTAGGTGATATTGGTGTTGTCGCGATCCTCAAAACCGCTTTCGGCACCGGGGGCGAACGGGTCAATGGCGTTGCGGCGAGCGTTGGCATCTGCCCGCAGTTCCAGCCAGTCGGGAAAGAGCTCATAGTCGCTGCGCAAGCGGGCGCTGGGAATGAACGACTCGCGGTTGCTCAACGCCCCGCCGCGGCCGTCTTCGCAGTCGAGGTCGCTGTCACCCAGGGAGTTGTAGTCCGCGGCAGCGATGAGGGACACATTGCCCCGTGCACCCTTGCCCTGGACCGACACATCGGGCCGCACGTTGCCGACCCACTTGTCCTCCTGGCCCCGGGGGGCCAGACAGACATTGTCCGTATAGTACCCCCCGACCGCGATCCCCGCGCCTTTCTCCCACTCCGCCGCGAAAGCAACCGGGGACAGAAAAAGCTCCGCCAACACCGTACAGGCGAGCAGCGATTTGCCGGCTCTCACGAGTGATGGGCCCTCTCTGCGGCCTCGTCGGCGATTTCTGCCGCGTCAGAACGTTGGTTGCCGCCGTAACCATAGCCGTAACCATAGCCGTAGCCGTAGCCGAAGCCGAAACTCTTGCCAAACAGGCTCAGGCGGCGCCGGGAGGCACGGTTGAGCACCATGCCCACGACCTTGTCCTCACCAATATGCTCCAGCGCTTCCTTGACCGCATGCTGCGGGGTATGGTCTGCCGCCGCCACAAACACGATCTGGCCCATGAAACTGGCCAACACGCCTGCTTCTGTGGTCAACAGCAGTGGCGGCGAATCAAACACGATTACCCGGTCCGGGTACCGCGCCGACAGTTCCAGCATGAACTGGTGCATATTGTCGCCGGCCAGCAGCTCGGTGGCGTGCGCATCCGGGGTACCTGCGGGCAGCACCCGCAGCTTGCCCATGCTGGTCCGCAGGATCACCTCCTCCGGCGCCACATCATCCCGCAGAATATCAATCAGCCCGGGAGTACCCACCGGGATTCCCAACTGATGGCCGGCGGTGGCCTTGAGCACATCCGCGTCCACGAACAGCACCGTCTTGTCCTGCTCCATCGCGATGCTCATCGCCAGGTTCAAGGAGGTGAAGGTCTTGCCGTCGCCCTCCAGGGCACTGGTGACCATCACCAGGTTGGCGTTGGCAATGGGCACCGGCGCTCGGCCGGCGATATTGCGCAGCAGGGGCCGCTTGATGGTGCGGAATTCCTCGGCAATCGCACTACGCGGCGTCGCCGGAGTCAGGAAGCCCTGGACATGCAAGGTGTCAAAGGGAATGTTGATAACTGGCCTGGTTGCATCTTCCACCGCGGTAGCCGCCCGGACCGCCGCCGTGATTTCAGCAGGTTCTACCGGCTCAGTGGCGGAGCCCTGCTGCAGCGCAGCCTCCTGCTTGTCCTGCAGGCGTCCCAGCGCTTTCTCAATCGTACTCATCAGGATCTCCTCAGGCCAGCAGGCTGGGGCCGGCCATCACGCCGGCAAAAAACAACAGCAGGGCCAGACTGCAGCCGGCAAAGCTGGCCAATTGCCAGACCTCCCTGCGTTTCTCCTCCCCCGTCCTGTTCCAGGTTATGGTGCCCAGCAAGGGCATGCCGGTAGTGCTGGCCAGCATGCGCGCATCGGTCACAATGGGATGCACCAATGCCAGCAGGAAGGCAGCAGCTACGCCAAAGCCCAGGGCCAGGATCAGCACGCCCGCATTCAGCAGCAGTTTGTTGGGCTCACTGGGATTGATCGGCACGAAGGGCGGGTCGATCACCCGGAAAGTCACATCACCCGCGCTGTTCTCGACATCTCCAGACAGGCGTGCGGACTCCCGCCGCCCCAGCATCTCTTGGTGCTGGCTGGAAATGACCTCGTAATCCCGGTTCAGCTGTTTCATTTCCGCCTCGATTTCGGGAATCTGGTTCACCTTGCCGGCCAGTTCTTCCACCCGGCGCTCATACTCGGCCACCCGTACCCGCAGTTCCGCCGCCTGGGCCTCGGTGCTGGCGAGCATACTGCGCATGCCCTGGTAGACCGGGCTGCTGGCGAGGCCGCTGAATTGGAAGCTGGAACTCTCACGCATGCGGGCCAGTTCTGCCTCGCGCTCCTCTTCCAGCTCGGCCATCAGGCCGCGCAAGCGCTCCACTTCCGGGTGCCGGCTGGTGTAGCGGGTCAGGAGCTGGTCCATCTGCTGGCGCAGCGCCTGGATCCGCGCGCCAATCGGCGACTCCGCTCCACCTGAGCCACTGCCGAGAAACACCGGGTCCTCTCCCTCCACTTGGCGCTGCAATTCCGCGCGCCGGTTTTCCACCTCCCGCAGCTGCAGGCGCGCCTGGGCCAGATTGTTGCGCTCGGCCTGGAGGCGGCTGTAATAATCGCCGCCAGAACCGGGCAGCACATCCATGTTGCGCTGCTTGAAGACCGCCAGCTGCGTCTCGGCTTCTACCAGGCGCTGCTCGGATTCCACCAGCTGCCGCTCCAGAAAGGTCTGGGCGCCGGCACTGTCCTGGCGCTTGTCACTCATGGAGGTCTCGACAAACACGGTAATCAGGGACTGGGCAACTTTGCGCGCGGTCTCCCGGTCCGGGTCGGTCACCTGGATGGAGTAGAGCGACGGGTCCACCCGGCTGCCCGCCAGGGAAATCGACTCCTGCAGGCGCTTGACCAGGGCGTCCTTCTGGACTTCAGTGCTGGCCCGCAGGTCAAGGTCCGTCATCCGCGCCAGCTTTTCCATATTGGGGCGGCTGAGCAGGGTCTGGCTCATCAACCGGATCCGCTGGTTGATATCCGGGGTGATGGTGAGGCCACGCATCAACGGCCGGAGCACGGAATTGGTGTCCACATGCACCCGTGCACTGGCCACGTAGGCTTCTGGTAACTGCCAGACATAAGCCCAGCCAGCCAAGGCAATCACCCAGGCCAGGCCCAGCGCGACCCAGCGGTGGCGCCAGACCCCGAGAATATACGTCGCCAGCTGCGCAAATAAATCCTGCATGTGAACCCTACCTTTCCGCCAGTCGGCCAGCCAGCGCCAGCGCCATCAGAACCAGGATTCCGAAATGATTACGATATCACCCGGCACCAGCGCCATGTTGGCGGAGATATCCCCTTTCTTCAGCAAATCATCCAACCGCAGGCCGTAGGACTCCTGGCCGCCGCCGTGGGTGCGCACCAGCACCGACTTGTTGCCGGAAGCAAATTCCGTCATCCCGCCCACCGCGATCATCAGGTCCAGCAGGGTCATGTGCTGCCGGTAGGGCACGCTGGAGGGGGTTGTGGCTTCGCCAACTACCCGAACCTGCTGCTCCGGCACCCCGACGAAGCCGTTGAGAATGATACTGACCACCGGCTGCCGGACGTAGTCCCCGTAGGCCTTTTCAATATCGCGGGCCAGCTCCGTGGAGGTCTTACCGCTGGCCTGAAGGTCCTCCACCAGGCGGGTGGTGAACTTGCCATCCGGGCGCACTATCCCATTGGTGGTCAGCTCCGGGTTGCCCCAGACGAAGATCTCCATGGTGTCGCCCGGGCCGATCACATAATTGTAGTCCGGGCTGTCAAAGCGTTCCGCGCTCGGCACCGGTGGGTTCCCGCCGCAGGCAGCCACCAGTGTCAATAGCGCCGCCAACACCGGCGCCCGCAGTCGATGCAAGCCGCAGCAATCGTAAGAGAGTCTGTTCATGTCCCGCCCTTCCCTGTATTCAACGTTAACAGTGTAGCCTGCCGACGCGGTGACTCACCATCGCGGCCCACCAGTGCTACTGCAGATTGTGAGACGGTTCACACCGGCTCGCCCCTAAATACCCAAAAAACCCAGACTGAAGCCCGTTGCCGCCCACATCACCAGCGCTGCGGACAACACCAGGATCACCAGAATGGGCCAGACACCGCTGCTGTCGCGGGCCGGGCCGGGCCGCTCCCTGGCAGGCCCTTCCGGCCCGGACCTTCCATGACCCGATTGAGTCCAAGTAGCCGCCGACGCGTTCGCGCTTTCTCGGGGAGCGCTCGCCACCTCCGGCTGGCGACCGGTT
>JBGTGB010000361.1:0-4617 GCA_041746975.1 Haliea sp.
CGCATGGACACCCCCGGCGGCCTGGACACCTCCATGCGCGTAATCATTCGAGCCATCATGGCGTCCACGGTGCCGGTGATCACTTATGTCGCGCCGGGCGGCGCGCGGGCGGCCAGCGCGGGTACCTACATCCTCTATGCGAGCCATGTGGCGGCCATGGCACCCGGCACCAACCTCGGCGCTGCCACGCCGGTGCAGATCGGGGGCACGCCCAGCCTGCCCGGTGTGCCGGGCAAGGACGAGGCGCCAGGCGTAGACGAACAGTCGGCTCCCGCGGAGGGCAGCGCGATGGAGCGGAAGATCGTCAACGACGCCGTGGCCTATATTCGCAGCCTTGCACAGCTGCGCGGGCGCAACGGCGACTGGGCCGAACGCGCGGTACGCGAAGGGGTCAGTCTGGCATCTGCGGATGCCCTGGAAGCCGGGGTCATCGACCTGGTGGCAGCCAACACGGCGGATTTGCTGGCGCAGGCGGATGGGCGGCAGGTTACCGTGGGCGAAGCTACCATCACGCTGCGCACCGCGGACACGCCCATCTACCACCAGGCGCTGGACTGGCGCAGCGAATTCCTCTCGGTGATCACCAATCCCAACATTGCCTATATCCTGCTGCTGGTCGGCATTTATGGCCTCGTCATCGAGTTCTATAATCCCGGCATCGGCCTCCCCGGGATTGTCGGGGGGATCAGCCTCCTGATCGCGCTGTATTCCCTGCAGATGTTGCCCATCAGCTACGCCGGCATGGGTCTTATCCTGCTGGGCATCGTGCTGATGGTGGCGGAAGCCTTTGCGCCTAGTTTTGGTGTCCTCGGGCTGGGCGGTGTGGCGGCCTTTGTCACCGGCTCGGTTATGCTCATGGATACCAATCTGCCGGCCTTCCAGCTAGCCCTGCCGATGGTTTTCGCCGTGACCGTGTTCAGTGCGGGGTTACTGATTTTTGCCCTGGGGATGATCCTGCGCACGCGCAAGCGGGCGGTAGTGTCGGGCGTCGAGCACTTGCTGGGCGCCACCGCGACAGTAAGCAGAGTAGAAGGGTACGATGCCTGGGTGTGGCTGGATGGGGAGATCTGGCATGCCCGCAGCGATGCGCCTTTGGTACCCAACGATACAGTCACAGTAATCGCGATCGACGGCCTGACCGCCGTCGTGCGCAATGAGGCGGGCACAACCGCAAAGGAGTAGCGACAATGTTCGAGTTACAAACGTTTGGCGGAGTCCTGCTGGTACTGGCTATCGCCCTGCTCATCTCCATGTTCCGGGTGCTGCGTGAATACGAGCGTGGGGTAATTTTCATGCTCGGGCGTTTCTACAGCGTCAAGGGACCGGGTCTGATCATCATGATCCCGATTCTGCAACAGATGGTACGGGTGGACCTGCGCACCCTGGTGATGGATGTCCCGACCCAGGATGTCATCTCCCGGGACAACGTCTCGGTGCAGGTCAACGCGGTGATCTACTTCCGTGTGGTCGATCCGGAGCGGGCGATTATCCAGGTCGAGAACTACCTGGAGGCCACCAGCCAGCTGTCCCAGACCACCCTGCGTTCGGTGCTGGGCCAGCACGATCTCGACGACATGCTCGCAGAGCGCGATCGCCTCAACGACGATATCCAGGCGATACTCGACAAGCAGACCGAGGCCTGGGGTGTGAAGGTTGCCAACGTGGAGATCAAGCATGTGGACCTGAACGAATCCATGGTCCGGGCCATCGCCAAGCAGGCGGAGGCCGAGCGCGAGCGCCGCGCCAAGGTCATTCACGCCAATGGTGAAGCGGAAGCAGCGGAAAAACTTGCCGAGGCTGCGAAGATGCTGGCGACGGAAGAGTCCGCCATCCAGCTGCGCTATCTGCAGACTCTGGTGGAGATTGCCGGTGACAAGAGTTCGACCATTGTCTTCCCGCTGCCAGTGGATATCATGAAAAAATTCACCTGAGCGTGACGCGAGGTTGTATGCAGTGTATTGAAATCAGCGAGCCCGGCGGCCCCGAGGTCCTGGTTCCCGCTGAGCGCGAAACGCCCCGGGCCGGCCCCGGAGAACTCCTCATTGAGGTCGTGGCCGCAGGAGTCAATCGCCCCGACGTAATGCAGCGCCGCGGCCTTTATCCGGCCCCTCCAGGTGCCTCGGACCTGCCTGGGCTGGAGGTGGCAGGTACTGTGGCAGCGCTGGGTGCCGAAGTCTCGGGTTGGCAGGTCGGCGACCGGGTCTGCGCCCTCACCAACGGTGGCGGCTATGCGGAGTACGTGACCGCGCCCGCCGGTCAATGCCTGCCGGTACCGGATAGTCTCGATCTGGTAGCAGCCGCGGGCCTGCCGGAAACCTGCTTCACCGTCTGGACCAATGTGTTCGACCGCGGCCGTCTGCAGCCCGGAGAGAGCCTGCTGGTGCACGGCGGCAGTTCCGGGATCGGCACTACCGCCATCCAGATAGCCTGCGCGCTGGGGTCAACGGTCTATGCCACAGCGGGCAGCGAGGAGAAGTGCGCGGCCTGTGTGGAGCTGGGCGCGTCCTGGGCGGTGAACTACCGTGAAGAGGATTTCCGCGAGGTGCTGGGCACTGTCACCGAGGGCACTGGCGTCGACGTCATTCTGGATATGGTCGGCGGGGAATACATCAACCGCAATATCCAGCTTGCGGCTGTGGATGGGCGTATAGTCAATATCGCCTTTCAGGGTGGCTTCGAGGCGACGGTCAGTTTTGTGCCGGTGCTGCTGAAACGCCTGACCCTGACGGCTTCCACCTTGCGGCCACAGTCGACCGAGGCCAAGGCGGCGATTGCAACGAGTCTGCTTGAGCGGGTCTGGCCGCTGCTGGAGCAGGGCAGGTTCAAGCCTGTGATTGCGGCCACCTTCCCCCTGACCGAGGCGAGTGCTGCCCACGAACTGATGGAAAGCAGCCGTCACATAGGGAAGATTATTCTACAGGTTCGATAGCTGGCGGCAGGCCACTCTCGGTAGCCTTGGCCCAGGCCTGGAACTCTGCATACTCTGACGCCAGAGAATCGGGGATGCGCTCATAGGCATCGGCGAAGCTGCGCAGGTCCGGATTGCAGATGAAGGCCATGGACTCGTCGCTGGTGCCGCCTTCAATGCCGAAATCCGAGTACAGGGTGTTCAGATCCCGCAGGTTTTCGCAGGCGAGCATCAGCTCGTAACCTGTTACCCCGACGACGACAGCCCAGCCCAGGTAGGGCACTGCCCCGGCCGGCAGCGAGCCGACGTTCGCCGCGGCGCTCTGCACGGTACGCTGGCGGATGGCGGTGCCGGTCGCGTGAATCCGTTCGCCTACTTCCTTGTTGCGTGCCTGCGCGACTGCCAGCTGCTCGCTCTGCTGCTCGAACCGCTGCTGCGTCTGGTTGTTGACAGTGACGATCCCGGCTTCCTCCAGCCATCCCGATAGCGCGGCATTGGCGCTGCTTGAGGTCAGCGTCAGAAAATTGCTGAACAGCAGCGCCGGAATAACCAGGACCCATGCAATAAAAGTAAAGAACTTGCCCATGACGCGTGCTCCCCTGTCGTTGTAGTTTTCGTTCAGCTAAACAGCCACGGCTCCAGTTCCGCGCGGTTTGCGACCACGATTTGCTGCGCCATTGGATCATCCTGCGCTGCATCGGGGTCAATATGCAATAGCTTGAGTGCATAGGGCACCAGCTTGCCGCGAACGGTGATAGTCAATGCACCGTCCTCCATACCGTAATCGGTCTCCACAACCTGGCGCTGATCATCGCGCAGGCGAGGGTCGGGAATGATGCTTATCGTCACCCGGGTATTCCACTCGCTGTCACCGGCGATGCCCCGCTCCGAGTCGTCGAGAATCTCGGGAATATCCCGAAAACGGCTGAGGACAAAGTCTCGATACTCCTGGTTTTTCTCGCACCAGGCGCGTACGTGCCAGCGCAGACCTGTATACACCAGCGTGTGGGGTACGATAATGCGGCCCTCCCGATCCGGGTGCTGGATGGACACATAATCCACCTCCAATCGCTTCTGCTGCCTGGCGGCCTGCATGATCGGGCGCAGCACTTCGGGCCTGACATCCCGCACCGGTACCGACAGCACCTCGACATTGGCCACGTTGAGGGCCAGGGATTCGAAGACGTTGGACAACTCGTTATTGCGCGCCATCAGGTGCAGGTACTCGTCCGCTACGCCCTGGGTTACGCGTGGCGTAAACGTCGACGCGGGCGTATAGCCCTTGAGGGATGTGTCGTAAAGCAGATTGCCCGGGCCGATCTGGCGGATGTACTGGTTGATGTCCTTGCTTGCCTGCTGCCTGCCGATGCCGAAGGTTTCGCAGAGATGGCGGGTGGTAAGGCGTCCCTCCCAGAGGGCGATCGTTTCGATGTAGCGGTAGCGAACCAGCAGGTCCCAGCGGATAGGCCACTTGCCGTGGCTGGCGGTGATCACGCGGTGGCAACTCCCCATGCCGGCAGAATGCCTGTATCGTACACCGACATGTCGCCCGCGAACATAGAGCGCACCACGATGACGCAGAGCAGGCCCAACCTGGGTGATCTATACCGGTTGGCAGCACAATTGGAACGTGATCGCGAGCACCCCGTGCCCGCACTGCGGGAGCGTGATCGCACGGCGGCTGCGGAGGCGGGGGCGTCCGAGCCGCT
>JBGTGB010000362.1:0-5232 GCA_041746975.1 Haliea sp.
GACGGCGTCCAGTATGTCGCCGTGGTCGCCGGTTGGGGAGGGGCGCTCGCCCTCGTGGGCGGTGAGGCGCTCAAGGCCGGGCCAATTCCCAATCGTAGCCGGTTGCTGGTTTTCCGGCTTGGCGCGGCTACCCAGCTGCCCGCAACTACCACAGCCAGCCTGGTGTTCGACCCGCCGGAGCTGACAGCCAGCAGCGAGGAACTCCTCGCGGGGCAGCGCAGCTATCTGGCATTCTGCGTGTTTTGCCACGGCGATGGCGCTGTTAGCGGGGGCGCTACACCAGACCTGCGGGCCATGACCGCAGAGACGCATGCTCGCTGGGACAGCATTGTCCGCGGCGGCGCTCACTGGCAAAACGGCATGGTTGGGTTTGCCGGCGTGCTCGACGAGCAAAAGTCCGAGAATATTCGCCAGTACCTGATAGAGCGCGCCCAGGTGGCCAGAGACAGCCTCTAGCTAAACAGTTCCGGGCGCTCTCGCAACCAGACGGTGACCGCGGCCAGCGGCATGGGACGGGCAATAAGATAGCCCTGGAACACCTCACAGCCGTGGCCTTTCAGGTAAGCATACTGGTCCGCGGTTTCGACACCCTCGGCGACGACCCGCAGCTCCAGCTCCCGAGCCAGGGCAATAACGCCTTTGCACACCGAGGCGTCTTTGGGATTGTCGATCACGCCGCGGACAAAACTGCCGTCTATCTTGATCTTGTGCACAGGCAGCGTCCGGATATAACTGAGGCTGGAAAACCCGGTGCCGAAGTCATCTATTACCGAGTTCACGCCAAGCGCCGTCAGCGCTTCCAGAATGGCGATGGCACCATCCGTGTCACGCATCAACACACCCTCGGTCAATTCCAGCTCCAGATACTGAGGGTCGAGGCCGGTCTGGAGCAGGACCGATTCCAGGACAGGCAGGAAACTCTCCCGGTGAAACTGCATCGGCGAGACATTCACCGCCAACTTACCCCGCAGCAGCCCCTGTTGTAGCAGGGCCCCGGCATCCAGACAGGCGCGCTCCAGTACCCAGCGACTCAGCTGGATGATCTGGCCAGTTTCCTCGGCCAGGGGAATGAATACAGACGGCGAGACGGCATCGCTACCGCGTCGGTGCCAGCGCAGCAGCGCCTCAAGACCCTCGAGATGGCCGGCCTCATCCAGCAACGGCTGGTAGTAGACCTGCAGCTGATCATTGTCCATCGCTTCCTGCAGTTCATTGCGCATGATCAATCGATCGGAGAGCCGTTGATCCATGTCGCCTGTGAACACCTGGTAGGTATTCCGGCCTGCCTGCTTGGCCTGGTACATGGCAATGTCGGCCTGTTGCACCAGTTTTTCGGGATCCTGCATATCGGCGGTGATCACGGCGATACCTATGCTCGCGGATATGTGCAGCTCCTGCTCTGCCACCCGGTGCGGGCGTGCCAGCTCTGAGAGCAGCCGCCCGGCCACGTCCTGCGCCTCCATCCCGGTAGTGAGATCGGGCAGGAGCAGCACAAATTCATCGCCACCAAGCCTCGCCAGGGTATCGCTCGGGCGGAGAGTGGCGCTCAAGCGCGCGGTGACGCTGACCAGCAGCTGATCGCCCACCTTGTGCCCGAGCGTGTCATTGATCGGCTTGAATTCATCCAGATCTATAAACAGCACCGCGAGCAAGTTGCCCCGCCGGCGCGCGAGCGAAAAATCATGCTCCAGCCTGTCGCTGAAAAGGGACCGATTGCCCAAACCGGTCAAGGCATCGTGGGTCGCCTGGTAGGCGAGCCGACTTTCCTGTTCCTTGCGTTCCGAGATATCGTTGAGGATGCCGACAAAGTGGGTCACCTCCTGGCTGGCATCAAAGACCGGGGAAAAGGACAGCTGGTTCCAGAAGGGGGTTCCATCGCGCCGCTGATTGCGCAGGGTCAGGGACAGGCTCTTGCCGGTCTCCAGGGCTTCGGTTATCGCATCGCGGTCCTCCCGGGTGACGTATTCCCCGGTGAGAAAGACCGTGCCATCATTTCCCAAGGCAATTTCTGCCGGATATCCCAGAATGCGGGTGAACGCGGGATTAACGTACACCACGGGATAGCCACTGCGGCGCGCATCAACCACGATCACAGCATTGCTACTGGCTTCCAGGCTGCGTTCGAGGACGCGCAAACGCTCCTCGTCTGCCACCCTCTGGGTAGTGTCCTTGGCGATACCGAATATCCCTTCCACCCGACCATCTACCAGGATCGGCAGCAGCGAGACATCGAAATAGCGGGGGCCATCCTGACCCGGGGGGCTGAATGAGATGGCGATAGCCTCCGGACGTCCATCGAGGGCATGGCGGAACGCAGCCAGGGATTTGCGGCTGTCCTCCACCGAAACAGACTCTGCAGACAGAACTTCCATGAACCCGCGCCCAAGCATGTTCTCTTCGCCGACTCCCAGAACAGCCTCAGTCAGTGGGTTGATACTGGCGTAACTACCATCCTTGTTAAGTGCAAACACGGCATCGGGATTCTGCGAGAACAAGGATCTGAAACGTTGTTCACTATTGCGCAGAGCGGCTGTCTGCTGATTGAGCTGGTCCAGAAGCGCTCGTCCTATCACCAGATGGTAGGTCAAAAGCAGGACGAACAATCCGCCCCCTATTGGCAGCAGACCGTTCAGGGTATCCAGACGCGGCGCACCGGCAGAGGCTACCAGAGTCAGCTGCTGTGAAGGGGGCAGGTTTATTGTCGTGCTGACGTTGATGTAGCGGCTGCCAGTGCCCGATGTGGAAGCGACACCGGGACGGGCAATCGTCGTACCGGCGCGAACGATTTCCAGGGCAAACTCCCCGGTATGCTGGCGCAGTTCCTGGTCCGCCAGGATGGCAAGATCGACCACGGACACCAGTCTCTGTCTCGCGCCTGCACCAGGACTGACCCCCACCAGCGCAAGCTGGGGCTGCGCGGAATCGGGGAAATTCCAGGCCACCGCCTCACCCGACTCCCGAAAGTCGTCCAGCCAGCCGACGACCTCGGGCTTCGCAAGAGCTTGTTCCAGCCAACGCTCGGTTACGGTATCGCGCGAACGGGCCCAGCGGTCGCCCCCGTCATCGAGAAATACGACCCCACGCAGATTGGGAATGTCACGGAAATAGCTGCCGACGTCCTCCTCCGCGAGTGGCCCCGAGGGCAAGCTCCCGAGCGCCTCCCAGCGTCCCGAAAGCCGCTGCATCAACTCCGTTTCCGCCTCCAGTTCGTGCGCTACCACCAGGGAGTAATTGTCGAGGAGGACATCCGCTGCCTGCAGTCTCTCATCGTGCTGGACCCAACTACCCATGAACCACCAGCTCACACTGAGGAGCGCTCCCATCAGCGCCATCAATATGGCGTTGGGCCGCAAACGCAGAAGCGGACGTATCGGGTAATTGCCGGCAATCAGTGTGCCGCTGGCAAGTACAATGCAGAAAACGGTGCCCATGGGCATGAACTGCGAGCTCGCGAGGTCTACCCAGCGCCTGGCGGGGTCCAGATAAGCCACGGCCAGGGCCAGACCCGTCAACAAGGAAAAGGTCGCTGTGATATTCCACAACAGCCTCCGCCCAGCTGTGTGCATGCCCGCGATGCAGCTTATCGCCAACATCGCTACCATCGCCGCGGGCAAACTGGGCAGCCGCGGACGGCCAGTTAACAGTGAGACAGTGTCTGCTGGCTCCAGCAGGTTGTGGCCAAGGTTATAGGCCGCGAACAACAATAGAAGCGCGCCGGTAAAGTGACGACCGCGGCGACTATCGAACCCGGCGGCGACCATGCATGCGCCAACAAGGGAGATGGCGATGGTGCCCTCAAAGCGAAGTGTCAGCCAGGGCGGCACTTCGAAGCGGGGGAACATTTCCAGTGCCAGCCCGCCCAGGCCCATGAGCAGGCTGCAGATCAGCAGGATGACTGCAGCTGCCTGGAGGGATAAATCGCGGCTGTCACCTGGCGCTACAGCTGGCTGCCCCATACCGCTTTTTGCTCCCGGCTTATGTGCACCTACAGCTGAGTGGCTTCAAGGTGCGTGTTAGAACTGGATCCCCAAGTTGACCATAATGGCAGCAGTGCCAAGGAAAACAAGCTCCGAACTAAGGACTTGACTCTGCAGCCCCACAGACGGAATCACTGCGGGGGCGATGCCAAACTTGTTAAAAGGAATTTTGTCTTCATGCTCTCCGCGGTATCCGTGCAGGAGGCCGCCTGTCAACTTGGCAAACAGTGGCCCCTCACCCAAGTCAAAGCGTCGTCCGGTGTAGATATAGGCCGACTTCTGGCTGAAGGAGTTGAGAAAACGCGCCCCACCTAGCAACCAGTCATTGTCCCGGGTGTATTCAAGACCGATAAGGTTCTGCCGGTTGTTGTGATCCGGTTCAGGTTCATAGTGGGCGGTAACCACACTGGTTTGCAGCAGCCAGCGTGCTTCGTGTGCCTGCGCAACATTGCCAGCCAAGGCCACAAATAGAAACATTAACACGCCCGCTTTAGCCATCCGGGTTGCCCTTGAGCGGTTGCCGATGTGCCTTGACGCTACTGCGTCGTGTCTTGTTTTCCAGGCGCCTGCGCTTTGACGCGAGCGTCGGCCGCGTCGCGCGCCTCACTTTGCGCGGCCGGGTGCAAGCGTTGATCAGCTCCGCCAACCTCAGCAGCGCATCTTCCCGGTTCTTGACCTGGCTGCGAAATCTTTGCGCCTTGATGGTAATGACACCATCGGCCGAGATACGGCTGTCGCGACGGGCCAGTATCGCAGCAATGCATTCAGGTGGCAGCGATGATGCCAGCGCATCGAAGCGCAGGTGGATCGCTGTAGATACTTTGTTCACATTTTGTCCGCCACTGCCCTGGGCGCGGATCGCGGTCAGTTCAATTTGATCCAGAGGAATGGACAGATTAGGGGAGATTTGAAGCATGGCCGCATTTTACCACAAGGGGCTTTATATGCCGCCGTTAGAAAAAAAACCCGTGGCTCATTGAACCACGGGGTTGGGCATTAAAGCCTGGCGAGAGCCCACCCCGCTTTATCGGGTGTGACCTGCGGTCATCGCCTGTGTAACGGCACTGCCATAGGTATAAAAAACCCCAAGGCACAGCGTACCTTGGGGTTGAGCATTAAAGCCTGGCGATGACCTACTCTCACATGGGGAGACCCCACACTACCATCGGCGATGCGTCGTTTCACTACTGAGTTCGGGATGGGGTCAGGTGGTTCCAACGCTCTATGGTCGCCAGGCAAACTGGCTTGACCGAGT
>JBGTGB010000363.1:0-21183 GCA_041746975.1 Haliea sp.
ACTCGGTCAAGCCAGTTTGCCTGGCGACCATAGAGCGTTGGAACCACCTGACCCCATCCCGAACTCAGTAGTGAAACGACGCATCGCCGATGGTAGTGTGGGGTCTCCCCATGTGAGAGTAGGTCATCGCCAGGCTTTAATACCCGCGCCCCGATCATCACTGATCGGGGCGTTTTACTGTGGCGTGTTTAATACCTTTACATTACGTTGAGCTAGCGCTCCGCCTTGAACCCGGCTTTGTTGGCGTCCCAGGTATTCGGGCCCAGGCCCGCTTCCCGCAGCTTGAACTTCTGTACCTTGTTGGTGGGGGTATAGGGCAGGCTTTCCACCAGTTCGATATAGCGCGGCACAAAGAAGTAGGGCGCGTTCTCATTGATGTAGCGCGCTAGCTCCAACGGTTCCAGGCTGGTATTGGGCTTCAGGATGACATTGAGCTTGAGCTCGGTCTCGGAATCGAGGATATCACTGGGCACGCCGAAGGCCGCGCAATCAGAAATCGCCGGATGACGCCGGGCAACCATTTCCACTTCGAAAGTCGAGATATTGCGGCCTTTGAGGCGCACTGCGTCTTTCTTGCGATCGGAGAAGAAGTAGTAGCCGTCGGCGTTACGCTTGACCATGTCCCCGGTCTTGTACCACTCGCCCTCATGGGCGGCGGCAGTGGCTGCCGGGTCGTCGAAGTAGCCGTTGAAGATTACAAACGGCTGTTTCGGGCGAACCCACAGTTCGCCGGGTTCATCATCGGCCGCATCTTTGCCCTGATCATTGACGATGCGTACGTCGAGTGTGGCAGAGGGCTTGCCGCAACTGCCGCGAGGCAGTGAGGTCTCGTCAGGCAGGACGATGATTAGCTGCATCACCTCACTCTGCCCCAGGCCCTGGGGCATCAACTCCAGGCCGAAGCGCTCGCTGAAAGGACCAGCCACGTCCGCCGGCATCGGTACCGCCATCAGCTTGCGCAGGCTGTGCGCTGCGTCATCGGGCTGTTCTGGCGCATTCCACAGAAACATGTGCATGGCGCCCAGGGTAAAGCTCTGGGTGGCACCGTAATAGTCGACGCGCTCCCAGAAGTGCTTCACCGAGAAGGCAGTGTCGATGGCCAGGGGAATTCCCACGATCAGGGAACGCAGGATGGATGTCACCCAGGCGGCGGAGTTGTACATGGGCAGAACGCTGTAGATCACGTCACCGGGGCCGGTGCCAAAAAGTGCGTTGCCGGAGGCAACGGCGTTGAACCAGACATTGTGGCTTTGCATCACCCCCTTTGAGCGCCCGGTCGTCCCCGAGGTCCACAGGATGGCGCAGGTGTCGCCGTAGCTCTGGCCGCTCATGTCCGGTTCCCCAGCGCCATCGTGATAAAGACTGTTGAAATCCGTGGCACCGGGGAGCGCCGCGGGGTCGCCGAAAATCACGAGACTCATGGCGTCCAGGTCGCCCTTGACCTCCTCCAGCCGGGCGGCGTGGTCGTCGTCTGTCACCACGATTTTGGGCCGGCTGCGGTTGATTGTCTCGGACAGCCAGCTGCCCTTGTAGTCGGAGTTTATCGGCGTCCAGATGGCGCCGAGCTTGTTGCTGGCCAGGGCCAGAAAGATGACCTCCGGGGCACTGCCCATGTAGAACGCGACGCGGTCGCCGCGCCCCAGCCCCAGTGCGGCCAGGCCGCCCGCCAGCTCGTTCACCTTGCGGTTGGCCTCGGCAAAGCTGTAGTGAGTTGCCCCGAACATGATGAACGTGGCGTCCGGTTGCTCTGCGGCCTGCATGGCCAGGGCCCGACCCAGGTGGCGGTCTTCAAGGTTCTCGAACTGCAATACGTGCATACGTCGCTCCAGAGTATTTTTATCAATTGCGGTGGCTGTGCTGCCTAGAGGGTGATACCAGACTGGTCGTTGCTGGCCAGGTGTCGGCCCATCGCCGCCAGCTGGTGGGAGGCGCCGCCAAGGTCGAACTCCAGCTGCTTCGACCAGAGGAAATAGCGGTGAATGGGGTACTGGAGATCGGCTCCAATGCCGCCGTGCAGATGCTGCGCGGTGTGGCTGACCCGGTGTGAAGTTTCCGCCGCCCACCAGCGCGCGGCGCCCGCTTGCAGGGTCGCATCCAGACCCTCTTCCAGGCGCCACATGGCGCTGTCGACCACGCCGCGCAGGGCTTCGATATCCATATAGCCGTCCGCTGCGCGATGGGCCACGGCCTGGAAGGCGGCGATGGGCTTGCCAAACTGCTTGCGCTCCATCGTGTAGGCGGCGGTTCGTTTCAGCGCCTCCTCGGCTACTCCCAGTTGCAGCGCCGCGGTCATCACCTGCTGCCGCTGCTGCAAGATGGTGATAGCATCCTGCCCGCCGAGATCCAGCGCCTTTGCGCGGCGGACAATGACCCGGCAGGTGGGGCGACCATTGCTGACACGCTGGGGCACGAACTCAAGGTCCGCTTCCTCCGGAGCGAAGGCCACAAGGCGATCACCCGTCCGGGCTACCAGATAGAGAGCCCCTTCCGCCCAGGGCACCATCGTGAGTTCTCCGTGCAGCGATTCACCCTCCAGGCTGAGCCCATCTCCCAGAGACAGGCTTAGCCAGGCGTCGCCGCTGGCAACTCTGGACAGGCCTTCGCTGATGCCACCTGCCTCCAGCGCCTGCGCCGCGAGCAGGGTTTCCGGCAGCGGTACCTGCGCCAGCACCGCACCCTGGGCCTGGACAACAAGGCATTGGGCAATGAAGCCCATTGCCGAGCCGCCGTGGCGCTCCGCCAGCCCCAGCCCGGTAAGACCGGCATCGGCGATGATCTGCCACAGGTCCGTGTTGAAGCTGTCCTGGTAATCAGCCTGCGCGGTGTCGTTCACCTGCTCGCGAAAGATTTTTCCCGCCAGCTCGGCAATGGCGGCCTGGTCTTCGGTCAGGGAGTAGTCCATCAATGTGTCTCCAGTAGGTTCATCGCTTGAGTGACAGGATTCGGGCGGCATGCTGCAGCTGCCCACGGGGCGGATTGCGGGCGAATAGCCCGCGGTAGAACAGCGCTGCCAGCCATTCGGCCAATTCCGCCTCCGACAGTTGCAGTGAAAGCAGATCCGGATTGCGCTCAATATAGCGTTCCCGGAGCACGTCCTGGCCAATGCCACTCAGGGCATGGACCATCAGTCTGACCTCGTGCGGCTGCAGTTCGCTACCCGCAAAGACGAAGGGGAAAACATCCGCCAAGAGCTGCAGGCGTCGGTTGTAGGATGCCTGCCAGCGCGCGCGGAAAGCCGGGTCATCAGCGCAGAACTGGTTGATGCAGTTGATAATGCCCGGATGTTCGGCGTAACTGCGCACCGCAATCTCGTAGTGCGAGCGCAGGCGATTGAACCAGTCTCCCTTGCTGACATCCCGTTCTATGTGCTCGGTCGCTTCAAATTCCGCGATGTATTCGTCCAGAATTTCTTCCACCAGGGATCTGAGATCACTGTAGTAGTGATGAAACAGACCCGCTGCGACGCCGGCCTCGGCGGTCACGTCCTTGATCCGCAGCTGGTGATAGCCCACCCGCTCCAGCACCGCGACTGCGGCAGCTTTCAGACGCTCGCGCGCCAGTGCACCCTTGGGGCGACGCGCGTTGGCATTGTCAGCGGCTGCGGGCATGGTGCGGGTTCCTCCTCATCGCTCAGGATTATTATTGAATTTGGATTCAAGATCAATAATAATCCGGTCATCGCAGGCCCCAGGAGATCAGCCCAGGTGTATATCGAACACACAGCGGAGCAACAGGCTTTGCGCAGTGAACTGCGCGCTTACTTCCAGTCCCTGATGACGCCGGAGCTGAAAGAAGCCACGCGCGGGAATGAGGGCGGCGATGCCTACAAATCGGCTATCCGTCAGATCGGCAAGGATGGCTGGCTGGCGCTGGGCTGGCCGCGCGAGTTCGGTGGCCACGGTCGTGGCCCCATGGATCAGATGATCTTTTTTGAAGAAGCGCAGCTCGCCAATGCGCCACTGCCGTTTGTGACCATTTCCACGGTAGCGCCGGCGATCATGGCCCACGGTTCAGAGGCCCACAAGGCTTACTTCCTGCCGAAAATTGCGGCCGGCGAGCTGCACTTTGCCATCGGCTACACCGAGCCGGACGCGGGATCCGACCTCGCCGCTCTCAAGACCACCGCGGTACTGGAAGGTGATGACTGGGTGATAAACGGCACCAAGGTGTATACCTCCAGCGCCGAGGCGGCCGACTATATCTGGCTTGCGGCACGCAGTGACACGGCAGCGGCGCGGCCCCACGCCGGGATCAGCATCTTCATGGTCGACGCCCATCAGCCGGGCTTCAGCTTCGCGCCTATACATACCGTGGGTGGCGTGCGAACCAATATGAGTTACTACAACGATGTGCGCTGCCCCCGCGACATGATCTGTGGCGAGGTAAACGGCGGCTGGAAACTGATTACCTCCCAGCTGAACCACGAACGGGTGGGGCTGGCGGCGATCGGTATTTATGCCTACGGTCTCTATCAGCAGGTCCTGACCTGGGCGCGGGAGCCTGTCGCGGGGGGGCAGCGTCCCATTGACGACCCTACCGTGCAGCGTCTGCTGGCGGAATCCTACGCTCGCCTGGAGGCCATGCGCCTGATGACCTGGCGCATGGCCTGGAGTCTGGAACAGGGCGAACCCGAAGTCGCCTATGCCTCCGCCATGAAGGCATTCAGTACCGAAGGGCTGATTGCAGTGTACCGCCTGCTGATGGATGCCATGGGCCCCGCAAGTACCCTGCACCGGAACAGTCCCGGCACAGCCCTCCACGGTGAACTGGAAGAGCAATACCGCAAGTGCCAGATCAACACGTTTGGCGGTGGCGTGGTGGAACTGATGCGGGACCTGGTGGCGGCCTTTGGACTCAATATGCGTGCCTACAGCCGCTGATTCCGCCCTGGCTGTAACAATTGCTTGGAATGTAGTGGAAATCGGCGCGATTTCGCGCTAGATTGGCAGTCCCAGTAAAATAATAGACGCCGGTTAAAGTCATGGGAGCAGCGCCACAGTTCGAAGGAAGACGGGAGCGCAAAAAGCGTGAAACCCGCGAGCGAATCCTGCAGGTTGCCCGTCGCCAGTTCACTCGCCAGGGCTATGACGCAGTGACGGTAGAGGCGTTGGCCGAAGCCGCGGACATCTCCAAACCCACTCTGTTTAACTATTTTCCCAGCAAAATGGCTATCCTGCAGGCCCTGGTGCCGGGCGTGGATGAGCGCTTCGCTACCGCTATTGAACGTTTTCGGGCGGAGGGGGGCACGGTGGAGAAGCAGTTGGCGAGTTTTTTCGCTTACGGCGCCGAGATGACCCGCAAGACCCCAATGCTGACCCGAGCCCTGCTTATTCTGGCGCTGCGCGCCTATGATGATCCTCTCGACCAGCACCGCTGGCCATCGTTGCATGACAGCTTCTGCGCCATGCTGCGCGATGGCGTCGCCCGGGGCGAAGTGCGGACTGACATCACTATCGAGCGCATGACCCACTACATTACCGGCATTTACGTGTATGGCCTTCTGAGCTGGCTCGCCGATCCCAAATTCAGCGTAGACGTAGAGCTTGCGGTGGCAGCATCCTTTCTCGGTTCGGGCGTGTCCGCTCACGCCCAGGCTGGGCACTAGACCTCTTTCCTCCCTGCGGGCGCCCTGCCGGCAGTATTCTTAATTACACCAGCCCAGCCTATTTTGGCGCGCTCACGCTGGTCGTAGGCCCTACTCCGGTGTAAAGTTGGCCCGCAGTCTAATACCTAACCGAAGCATAAGTTTACAGCCGGTTTCACACTCTGACTCAGCCCATAAGAATCCTGAGTTGCCAGCAGGCAGCGCGGGTACATACGCATAACCGCAAGAGAGGATCCATGATTAAATTCCCCAGGTTTGCCCCGCGCCCGCTGGCGCTGGCACTGTCACCGCTCGTTGTCGCCATGGGTATGGCGGCCCAGGCTCAGGTCGGCGCCTTGGAGGAGGTGATTGTCACCGCCCAGAAGCGCGCCGAGACCACGCAGGAAACGCCGATTTCGATTTCCGCGCTTTCCGAGACCGTACTTGAGCAACGTGGCATCAATAGTACCAGCAGCCTCATCGGCGAAATTCCCGGTGTCTTCGGCTTCGATGCCCCCGGTTCCCGCGGCGCCACCAGCCTACCGGTGAGTTCGGCTTTCGGGTCAAGGGCACGGTCGGCAACTATGACGAGCGTGGCCTGCGCCTGAATGCCGACCTACCGGCGGTTGGCGAGATCGGTGAAGGTCTGGGCAGGCTGTCGGCCGGCATCGGGTACCAGACCCGCGAGCGCGATCCGCTGTATGACAACACCAGCGGCGGCGCAGGTTTCGACAGCATAGATCGCCAGGCCTGGCGCCTGGCCCTGAAGTGGGAGTTGACCGATGCCCTGACTCTGGACTACTCCTACGACGAGAGCCGCCTTGACGAGACCGGTGCCCTGCAGCAGGTTGTCGGCTTTACTCCCACCACCCTCGATGGCAGCACCCGGGTTGAAACCCTGGCGCAGCTGCGCAGCTTCCTGCCGTTCCTGCTGCAAAATCCTGCAGCGGACCCGCGCATCGCCAACCGCCTGATTCCCTCCATGGACCAGACCTTGGCCGTGTATCGGGAGCGTGAAGCCGCAGGGCAGGGCCGCCGCCGCAGCGGTGCCGCCGACAACACCCCCGTTTCCGACAACGAAGTCAGTGGCCATGCCCTGACCCTGACCTGGGATGCAGGCGATTTTGGTGCGCTGGGCGACATCACCTTCAAATCCATTACTGCCTACCGCGAGATGGAGACCTCCGTATTTGGTGACCTGGAGGACATTGACAGCAGCCTGGATACCAGCGGTGTTGGCGCCATGAACGATCTCATCCTGCTGCAACTCGGCTCCGCCTACTTCGCCGCTGGCGGCATGCCCAACCCCACCGCCGACTTCTTCTGGAGCGGTGTGGACTCCGTGGGCGGCTTCCACAGCAAGCAGGACACCGACTCCGCCTACGAGCAGTTTTCCCAGGAATTTAATATCATCGGCGCGACGGACCGCGTCGACTATGTGCTCGGGTTGTACTACTTCGACGACGAGGCCGGGTACGACCGCCGCGCTATTTTCCTCGCGCCGCTGGGCGGCACCAGCTTGCAGAAATACGACTACACGACCGAGTCGCTGGCCGTGTTTGGCCAGGCGACCTGGCGCCCGCAGGTGCTTGATGACCGCCTGTCGCTCACCGCCGGCCTGCGCTACACCGAGGAAGACAAGGAAATTTTCTACGATTACCTGAACCGGCCCTTTGGTGCGCCCCCGTCCGGCATCTCCGCGCAAACGGAGCTGCAGGACAACTTTTACAACGTGAGCGGCAATGTCACGGCGGCCTACCAGCTGACAGACGATATCAATACCTTTGTCCGTTTTGCGACCGGCTACCGTAGCGGCGGCTTCAACGGTGAGGTATTTGCCAACCCCTTCGATGAAGAAACCATCGAGCAATGGGAAATCGGCATGAAAAGCGACTGGTGGGATAACCGCCTGCGCATCAATGGCTCGCTGTACACCTATGTCTATGACGACCTGCAGGTTTCGCAGATTGAAACCAAGGACGGCACCGCAACCAGCCTGATAGCCAATGCGGGCAAGGCCGATCGCTGGGGTGGGGAGCTGGAAATTCTCGCAGCACCGGCGGAAGACCTTATCGTATGTATTCGCCCGCACCAGTTTCGGCGACATCCGCGGTTATCTGCAGGCCAGCTGGCAGGAAGAGTGGTTTGAGTCGGCCCTCTGGACCGGCAGCTACAACGGTGAGCCCCCCATCAATATCCCCCCAGCTGAAAATCAGCCGACGAAGGCTTTGCTGGGTGCGGCGACACCTTCGGACTTGGTGCCCTTCAGATAGGCCAGCATGGTGTCGGCATCGGAAACCTCGAACGGGTCGGTGGGGCAGACGTCGCCAAAGTCGGGCTCGACAAACAGCTTCTCGATCTTGCTGTCGTTGACCAGCATGGCGTAACGCCAGGAGCGCATCCCGAAACCGAGGTTGGACTTGTCGACCAGCATACCCATCTTGCGGGTGAACTCGCCGTTGCCGTCGGGCAGCATCTTCACGTTCTTGGCTCCGACCTGCTTGCCCCACTGGAACATTACGAACGCATCGTTGACTGACAGGCAGTAGATCTCATCTACGCCCGCGGCCTTGAATTCCTCGAACAACTCTTCGTAGCGGGGCAGGTGGTTGGAGGAACAGGTCGGGGTGAATGCTCCGGGCAGGGAAAAAACTACGACTTTCTTGCCAGCGAAGATGTCCTCGCTGCTGGTGTCCTGCCAGCGGAAAGGGTTATCGCCGCCGACGGACTCGTCGCGGACGCGGGTCTTGAATATGGTATGCGGTACTTGGCCAGTGGCGGACATGGTGACTCCTTGTTGGTAGTGGCGGTTGGCGGCAGCGCACTGTTGCGCCGCCGAATTCACAGCATGATAGAGGTATGTGACAATTCGGTATATTGGAATATTTCGAATCCCATGTTCTGATTAAGCGAACATTGAATTCAGAACCCGGGAAGAGCTCGCAGCCCATGGACAATGGAAACATCTTGCGAGCGACCTTCACCGTGGCATACCGCACATTGCTCCACCACTTCTCCGCTGTCGATCGCCCGCTGGCTGGTGGCAAACTCGGCACCATTGCTGGTCATGTGGGCTTTGGCGACTGGGTTGTCATGGCAGCTGGCACAGGCTGTGGCCATGGGCGTTGCCACGGTATCGTCCCGTGGGTCCTCGAGGTTGGCGCCGGTGTTGACGGTCGTTGCCAGCACGCCGTCGGCCAGCGGTAGCTGAAAACCGTCATCCGTGTGACAGGCGAGACAGTTGTCCAGCCGTCCGGGGTAGTGAACCATCTCCTCATCGTAGTTATAGGTGGTAAAGCCGCGGAATCCCACAATCTGCAGCGGGTTGTCGCGGATGGAGGGAGCGTGGATAGCGTGGATCATCGACTTGAAGTCAATGGACTCCTCCTGCTTGCCGTCGGTTGGCGGTGACACCGCAATACTGCGCACGTTCCGATCGGTATTGCGCGGATTGTGGCAACTGACGCAGCTGTCGATATTGTCGGCGCGGTTGCCGCCGTGGAACACCAGCGAGCCATGGCAGGCGAGGCACTTGTCCAAGTCTACGGACTGGCGACGTTCGACCGGGATCCCATCGGCCTCGTCAATGGCAAAGAAGGCATGGGCATCGCCCACGGGCACGTTGGTCAGGGAGCCGTCGCCTTCCAGGTCCAGGGCCGCGCGTCCCTCGATAATCGCCACGCCGCTACCGCTCGCGGCTATCCCCGGAGGTACATTGCTATCCGGAACAGGCAGACTCATGGTGACGGTGTAGCTGCCGTCCCCGCTGGGCACTCCTGCTGACAGGGCGCTGGTAGCAATGGAGTTGGCAGCCGGGCTATTGTTTCCCGTGTTGTGGTAGTCGCGCGTATCCCAGGCCAGGCGGATATTGAGTGCGCTGCCCGGGCGCTGCCAGATCGGATCATTGGCGAGATCATAGTCGTCCCCGGTCAGCGGGTTGCGCAGACGGAAGCTGACCCGGGCCTTTTCTCCGGGTGCACTGTTCTCCACGCTCAGAACTTCAGCGCTAAAGGACTGCCTGGCTTCGTTGAACAGGATTCGGTGACTGTCGGCGATACTGCCGGCGCGGCCGCTGGGGGAGTGGCAACTGGCGCAGCGGGAGTCGTCTTCCTGGCCCCCGGCGTGGCGGCTGAAATCAAAAGTGTCGTGGCAGCTGCCGCAGGCGGCGATGGAGGAATACTCTGCCCAGTTGTCGCCCTGACTGGTCAGGAACACGCTTTCGCGGTCGCCGCCCGTCGCGGTACCGGCGTGGCAATTCACGCAGAGGCGGATGTCCTGCGGGTAGCGCAATCCCGAATAATCGTGCTTGACGTTCTGGAAGCCGTAGATGGCATACTCGCCCCCGGCCTGGACGCTGGGCAGCCTGGCGCCCATGTGGATCTTGTGAATCATCACTTTCATATCCACCGTGTTGCCGCTGTTGGCATCAGTGGAGCCTGGGTTGTGACAGGTGACGCAGTAGTTCATCTCAATGCGGCCACCGCCGTGAATCGCCAGCTGATCGTGGCAGCTGTTGCAGCTGGCGGTCGTCGCTATCTCGCGCTGGAACAGGCCCTCAGTAGCCCCGGTCGCTGGCACGAAGTCGTAATCCGGGTTCGCCGGCACCTGGCCTCCCGCAAACTGGATTGCGACCCGGTGGGTTAGCGTCGGATCATAGCTGAGGTCCAGACCTTCAGTTTCGCCCTGGGCCAGGATCGACTGCGACAGGGAGTTGATCGCGGTGGCAAAGCGGTAACGGTAGCTGCCGTCGCCGTTGTTGCTGAGTTCGCCGTTGGCTTCGGTGGTAGCCCGCAATCTGGGTACTGTGCCCGGGCCCACACCCGGTTGCTCGATACTGTTGATGTAGGACTGCCAGTCGCCGGTCAGGTTGCCCTCCGCGGAAGGCGTGAGCTTGGCGATGATAAAACGCACGTTGTTCAGGGCCAGGTCGGTGATGGCGATATTGCGCTCGTCGCTCAGCTGAAAGTCGACCAGCGGACGGCCGTCCTCAGGAACAGTCACATTGGTGATGAAGGGGAACAGTGCGCGGGCTTCGGCGAAGGGCGCCGGGTTCGTCTCCGGAGTTGCTGGTGGAGGTGGGGTGACCGTGCCCCCCGGTGCGGTGGGACCGGGTTCAACCCCCGGGGCGCGGTCACCGCCGCCACCCCCACCGCAGGCGACCAGCAGCGCCAGCAGGCCTGCCAGTACTGTCCTTGCACCAAAGATTTTCATAGCCGATCTCTCCCGGGGCCTTATTGCCAGCGGTACAGCACTGACAGGCCCACGTAATGCGCGGTTTCGTTGGGGTTGCGCTGACCGAAGGTCAGTACCTTGTCTATGGTGTTGGCCGCCACTCCCTGCCAGGCCCAGTCGTCGGACTGGTAGCGGTAGTAGCGGTACTGCAGCCGGAGGGACACGGCTTCCCGCCAATGCCATAGCCCGCTGGCGTCAAACTGGTGCAGGTGGGTATCCACCGTCGGTAGATTGGCCGGAGCCAGGTCTGCGGCCGCCACAGTGCTGAAATCCTGCCGCGCCCGGGTGTCGACGAAGCGATAATCCAGCTCGAACTCCAGCTGCTCCCGCGGCTGCCACTGCAGTTGCCCGCCCAGCACCAGGCTGTCGTCGCGGTTGGCCAGGAACCAGTTGCGCGCCGGATCGCTGGCCTGCGGCAGTGGCGCCTGTATGGCAAAGGCGTTCTTCTCCTGGCCACCGCGGAAGGCGCGGCTTCCCTGATCCGCCTCGTAGCGGTCCACACCGGCGTGCAGGTTGAATTGCAGGCTCGTTTGGGGCAGGTAGCTGGCAGCGATTTGCAGGCTCTGCAGGCGGGTCTCGGTAACCCCCAGCACGGACTTGTCGAAGTCGTCCTCGCGCCAGAGCAGGTTTAGGTTAAGACTCCAGCGCGGATCCGGCAGGTAATTCAGATCCAGCTTTACCTGCTGCTGCTCGCGATTGGCGAGGTAATACTGGCTCAATAGCGGATGGTTGCTGTAGCGCTGGTTGTCGGGGGTCGCGTTGATCAGGGCGCTGTCCAGCAGCGCATACCAGGACTGGTCCCACTGGTAGGTGTCGGCGGCGCGATCGGCCCAGGTCGCGCCCAGTTTAGCGCTCAGGGCCTGCCACGGCTGGACCCGGTACTCCAGGCTGTAGCGGTCCTCAACGGTATTGTCGGTTGCGGCGTTGCGGCGCTGGATTTCTTCCCAGGCGTAGCCGGCGGATAGCTTCCCGCGCAGGGGCAGGCGGTAACCGGCTTCCAGTTCCAGGGTTTGGCTGCGCAGATCGTGGCTGCGGTTGTAGACCGTGAGTTCGGGGCGGGACTGATCGCCACCGTCCCCGGGAATGTAGCGGTAACCGTCGCGCGGCGCGCTGTAGTCACGATCGCGCAGGCGGTAGCTCAGCTGCACATCCAGTTTGGGACGGGGCTGCCATTGCAGTCTGGCGCGGCTGTGGGTGGTGGCAACCTCGCCATCGAAGCTGTCCCGGGGCAGCGGTTGCAGCACGGCCAGGACCGGGTTTGCGGAATAGGGCAGCAGGGCCTGGTCCTGCTCCGCTACAGCGTAACTGCCGTCGAAATGCAGACGCAGGCGCGGAGTGAAAAGGTAATGGCCGCTGAGTCTGGCGCTGGCCTGATTGTTGTCCGGGGCCAGCGCCAGGGCGCCAGTGCCGGCGGGATAGCGCACCCTGGGACCAAAGCTGCCAAAGGGGTTCTGCCAGCGCAATGCATCATCGCGATTGTCGAAGTTGGACCAGGCCAGGCTGCCCTGCAGGTGCAGGCGTTCCCCGCTGTAGCCCAGACTGGCGTCCGCCTCCAGGGTGCGGTGGTCTATGGGTGCGGGCAGCAGCACGGCATCGCCGGAGGCGGCGTCGATATAGATGGCGCCGCCGAGGTCTCCGGTCCCCTTGCGGGTGCTGTAGCGCAGGCTGGAGCCCAGTTTCCAGCTGGCGTTGAGCTGGCTTTCCAGGGCCAGGTGATAGTTGTTGCGCTCCAGCTCCCGGTCGAAACGCTGCAGCGAAGCGGGCAGTGCAGTCCAGCTGTCCGTGGTGAGGCCGCTGACCCAGTCCGCGGGCAGGGTCAACACGGTCTCGCCCCGAAACGGCGTGGCACCGCTGTTGTTGCGCACCTGCTGCTGGTGGTCGAAGCCCATGGTCAGCCGCAGCTTGCCGGGAATCCCCCAGCGCAGCTCACCCTCCCGGGTGTCCAGTCCCAGATCCGAAAGCGAAGCCTGCCAGTAGCTCTCGGCGCCAGCAAAGCGGCGCCAGTCCAGGTTGCCGAGTAGCGTACCCCCCTGCTCCTGCAGGCCGTTGTATTGCCCCGCCATGAAATTGTCTGCGCTGCTGTAGCCCAGCCCCACTTCCAGCGTGCCGCGATAATCTGTTTGCCAGCGGGTGACCAGCGGCCTTGTTTCCTCCAGCAACCCGGCGAAGCGGTCCTGGGCGCTGGCAGCAGTCGCCGCAAGGCAGCCGGCTGCGAGCAGGGCAGTGCGCCATCCCGGCCGCCATTCGCGCGCTGCACAGGGTTGTTGCTTCATCGCGTCAGCCTGGCGCCTGAGGGGTGGTTGGAACCGTGGACCTGGCTGTGGCAATTGAGGCAGTTCTTGCCCAGCACGTTCTGATTGCCACTGCCGCCGGCCAGGCCCTCGCCGCCGTAGGGCAGGCTGGGATGGAACGCCGCAACGTGGCATTGCTGGCAGAGAGCGGGGCCGCGGGCGGTGAGCAGACGCTCGTGGATCGCACCGTGGGGACGGTGGCAAAGGCTGCAATCCTCGGCGGCGGGCGGGTGCTCCCAGAGGAACGGGCCGCGCTTTTCCTGGTGGCATTGCAGGCAGCTGTCGTTGACCGAGGGCTGGTACAGGCTGGCGTCGCCAAGGCTGCCGTGGGGATTGTGGCAGTCGCCGCAGCCGGTTTTACCTTCGGCTATGGGATGGCGGGAGGGTAACAGCAGTTCCGCCTGTACGCGGGTATGGCAGCCGAGGCAGGCCTGCTGGGAATCAATAGCCACTAGTGCGGGATCCTGCTGCCGGTGGCTGGCGTGGCAGCTGTCGCAGGCCATGCCCTCGCCTTGATGTTCGCTGCCGACCCAGTGCAGGGCACTGCCGCCGCTGTGGCAGCCCAGGCAGGCCTGGCTGCGATCTTCGGTGTCAGACTGCCAGCGCGGGCCAAAACTGACGTCGGGCGTGACCGCAGTGGGGTCGCGTGCGTGTTCAGCGCTGGCGCCATGGCAGCTGACGCAGCTGCCGGCACCGCCGCCGCCCAGGCCACCGTGTACAGTCTGGAAAACCGCGTGCACCGCCACATCTGCGGTGACGGTGTGGCAGCCCAGGCAGTCAGGAATGCCATTCTGTTCCGCCAGGGTGCCGGAGGGCGGCAGCCACAGGAGCAGCGTGGGCAATAGCCAGCGCAGGCGCATCAATCCACCTTGAAGTCGGTGTTGATGCCATTCGTGGCAAAGGTCAGCGGGAGAGAGATCCAGTGCTTGCCACCGGGGTTGTCGGCACCGTGCAGGGCGATACCCAGGGTCAGCTCGCGCCCGGGCGCGAAGGACAGGCCGCCAGGGAGGGACTTAAGGGGCCTGCGTAATGTGACCTGCCAGCGCCCGTCAGTGAACTGGGCCGTCCCCTTGATCAGGCTCTCCGGGTGCCAATCGATACCGGCCAGCAGAGTGCCGCTCTCAGTCTTTACCGGGTCCTGCAGCGTGACGCGCCAGAGTTCGGCAAAATTGCCCGCTTCACGCAATGCGGCCAGTTGGGCTGCGTCCTGGACCACGGGTGGGCGACCGATCTGGCGCTCCTGCAGGCGCGAGGCCAGCAGGTACTTGTCCAGTTGCTGGCCCCGGTCCCGGGTCATGCCGGGCATGTCACTGTGACAGGCGGCGAAACAGCCGGCGCGGGCCAGTTCTTCGTTGCCATTGTCGCCCCACATCAGGGCCAGGTCCTGCTCTGCGTCGGTGCCCTTCCAGTCGATATTGATGACCAGATTGCCAGCGTCACTGCCGAACCGCACGTTGATGTCGCGGGTGGCCGATGCAAATTTGCCGTCGGCAAGTGCCGTACCCATACTGGCCTCATCGCCGCGATGGCACTGCTGGCAGCTGCTGCCCTGGCGCAGGGGCTGGGAGCCGGGGTGCTCGCTCAGCAGCCACTCGCTGTCGGACTGGCCGGGGTAGAACAGGCTTATCCTGCGGCTGCTGCTGGCCTCGGTGATCAGCGGTGCAACGCCTGCCGCGGCGACGTGGGCGATGCCCACATGGCAGCCGAGGCAGGTCTTATCGGACTGTGCCATGACCTTGTGGTAGCTGGTGGCCTTGGCCGATACGGCCGGGTCTTTTGCCATTGCGACCAGGTTGTGACAGCTGGCACAGCCCTCGGACCGGTTTTCCAGCATCACGCCATGAGGGCTCTTGCTATCGTGGGGGCTGTGGCAACTGCTGCAAGCGGGGTTGAAGTGCGCGCGCTCGGTGAGGCCGTGAATGCCGGACTTCTGTTCCTTGTGGCAGAGAGTGCAGACTTCCGCCTGCCCCGGCGGCTGCAGCACAGTATCGCGGCTGGTATGAATGTCGTGGCAGGTGACACAGGCCAGCTCCTGCTGCTGGTGATGGGCCCCCTCCCAGTGGCGGGCGGCATCGTCGCCGTGGCAGGCCAGGCACTGGCCATCCTGTTCGGCAACCGTGGCGCTCCAGCGCGGGCCAAAGCTGACCCCTGGAGCCACCTGGGTGGGCGCTCGGCTGTGGTTGGCACTGGGACCGTGACACTCTTCGCAACCGCGCTCCGCCATCGGGGTGCCGCTGCTCTCGCTGGCGCCGTGCGCACCCTGGAGCAGGGGGTGAACCGGTGAGCTGTCACCGAAGTCATGGCAGCCGATACAGGTCTCTGCTCCCTTTTCGGCGTAACCCGGCTCGGCGGCCGCCGCGCTCAGGCTCGCCAGGGCGCCGAACACCAGGGTGAGGAACAGAAGTCGGGCAGGCATGGGACGATGTCCTCCTGAAACGGCGTTCATTCGCGGCGCGCCAGCGGCAGCCCGGAATTGTCGGGGTGGGCGATACCGGCGTGGCAGTCGATGCAGGTCTTGCCGTTGCTCGCCATGGCCTGATGGTACTCCCTGGCCTTGGCCGACTGCTGCTCAAGCTGCATCCGCTGCACCACGTGGCAGTTGCGGCATTCCTGGGAGTCATTGGCCCGCAATCGGGCAATTTCCCGCGCTTTCATCACCGGCGCATGAGCGGCATATTTTTCGGGAGTGTCGATCAATCCAGTGATGCTGCCCCAGACCTCGCGCGAAGCTTCTATCTTGCGCACTACCTTGGGTATGAATTCCCTGGGAATGTGGCAGTCCGAGCAGGTGGCACGACTACCGGCGGCGTTGCTGTGATGGCTGGTCTTCTGCACCTGGGGCCAGGGGTTGTCGCGCATTTCGTGGCAGCTCAGGCAGAACTCCTCGGTGCCGGTGGCGCGCATGCCGAAATCCAGCGCTGCCCAGCCGGTCAGACCAATAGCCATGCCGCCAACCAGCAGCGTCAGCACAGAATATCGGGCCGATGGCCGGCGCAGAGCCTGCCACCAGAGTCGCCAGCGTCCTGTAGCCATTCGTGTCCCTGTTACGTTTTACCACTCTGCATTCAAGTTAGTGCAGTGGTATCGGGCTAGCAAGGGCTGAGCTTGAGCGAGATCAAGCGAACGTACAATTTAGTTCACTCCGTTGCTATTGCGGGCTGGGTAAGTTCGATGCTGGCGGGAGAGGGCTGGGAAGCAGCACGGGATTGAAATGCCCTGCTGTAGCCAGAGGAAAGACCCGGCGAAAGCCGGATCTTTTTCCTTTCTGAATTTACAGCATCCGGCTTGTGACTATTCTACGAATTTTAATGAACACCTAAAAAGTCACAAAAAGTGTGTATCAGCATGTAATACATAGAGATTTTTCAATATCCCGTGCTAAGCTTGGGCCGAGTTGGTACTTCTAAGGTTGACTAAGCTGCCAAACGCCGCAGAATCAGCTGAGGATAAGTAAAACACCAAGACTTGCTCTAGGGCGGGCAACAGGGGATAACAATGATCATCAGGGGCGCTACTCTTCTGCATAGCCGTTCGGTTGCAATGGTTGCCATCGCATTCGTTTTAAGCGCCTGTGGGGGCGGGGGTGGGGGCAGCGACTCCGGGTTTCTGCCGGTTCCCAATACGCCAAATAGACTTGCTGTGAGCGTGACTCTGGAGAAGGAATCTGTGCCAGTCAATACGGTACAGGCTCTGGCGCAATCGGACAGCCCCTATGTTTCCCAGATTGCGGTGGAGGTGACGGACAGTGGTTCAGGGCTTGCTGTCGCCGACGCAGAAGTGACAGTCTCGTTTACCGGCTCTCGGGTTGGCGGCTTGCTCAGTGAAGAAGATCTCTTCAGTGGAGCGGGGGACCCTCAGCCCAGCGTGACCGTTCAGACTGGGTCAACTGGTGAGGCGAGAGTTTACTTCGTGGCGGGAGCCCTAAGCGGCGAGGCCAATATCCGTATTCGAGCTTCGCGCTCGGCGCAAGAGACGGGAAGCGGCGCAGAAGCGGCGACGACCATCCTTGTTGTCAGCACCGCGGGGCCTGTGGCCGCACTGGAATTCACCGGGCCATTTATAGAGGCTATACGCACTAATCGAGTAGAGTTTGGTCTAGCACCCAATGAAACCATCGATTTTCAGAGCGGGACCTACAGCCGCTTGATATCGGTCACCGCGAACGACGCCGATGGCAATCCAGTAGCCACGAATACGCCGATCCGGTTTCGGTTGATCGATGCGCCCCTTGTGGGCTACCCCGAGTCTGGCGCGGGCAGTTTCGTGATCACCGGGTTTAATGGCAATCCCCTTGAGGGCAATTTCGGCCTCAATGCGGCCGGCGGAAATTTTTCGGCTAGGGGGGTCCGGGTCGGTGATCGCCTGGTCCTGGACGCCGATCCGGATGGTCTTTCCTTCTTCCACGCAGGTATTCGCACAATCTCCGAGCTGCCACCCACTCAACCCAACGTCCTGCTTATCCGCACCGACGAAGAGCCCTTCCGCGTGGGCGCGGATCAGGGCGGCACTGTGCCCTATATTATTGGGCGCGCTCGTGTAGGAAGTGTCCAGCCACTTGCCTTTACTGATGCCAATGGAACTGCCAGCACGCTTCTGACGTATCCATTCAGCAACCTCGGCCGCACAGCAATCCTTGTGGCACAAACTGAGGATTTCTCCGTCAGTCGCGTGTTCAATCCCGGCGGAGCTGTCTATCTGGCTTCCCTTGAGGACGGTGGGCTGACACTGACCGCTTCTACCACGATCTTGGCGAGTAACGTCACGGACGGTGCGATTACGCTCTGCGTTCGTGACGGGAATCAGGCGCCTCTGCCCGGTCAGTCAATTCAGTTTGGTGCCGAGGATACTTTCGGAGCCAGTGTGGATGTGAATGGCCTGGGCCCTGTCGGCACGCTAACTACCGGCGCTGGCGGTTGTACCTCGGCGATCGTGAATGTTGAGGATCAGTTCCCGGGTAGTGGAGAGATCACGCTTCAGTTTTCTGTCCAGTCTGTCGGCGCGCCTAGTGAGGTAGATGTCACCATTCTGGCGCCAGGTTCGGGTACGCTGATCGGAAATCCAAATTGTGGTTCAAGGACGCTCTCACTCCTCTATCTCACCTCGACCGGCGACCCCATTTCCAATGCTCTGATCTCTGCCAGTGATTTTGATTGGCCCAACGGAAGCCCTAATTTCATCTTTTCTCCTCCTTCGAACGGGGGGCCGAGCGCGGGCGTTACAGACGAAAGCGGGGCGGTATCGGTGCGCTTCAACATCACGCCGCCGCCGCGCGAGGAGAATAGTCAGACTGTGACCTATCAAGCGAGCTTTGAGACGGGCAACGCGGATGCACAATTCGACCTCGAATGTCAGATTACAGTGGAGGGCACGAGTACTCCACAGCTTGTGATCACGACAGCTACGCTACCCGAAGCAACGGCCGGGGACTCTTACTCGGCTTTACTTCAGTCAAGCGGGGGTTCGACGACTCAGAAAAACTGGACGCTGGTTTTCAGTGATGGCGCCGGCCTGTCTATAGCAAACAGTGGAGCGTCCAGCGCGGTGCTCTCCTGGCCCAATCCTGTCGCAGGCAGCTATGATATCGTCGTGGAAGTAAGTGCCGGGGCAGAGGGGTCGGTGTCGCGCGAATTAACTCTGGTGGTTAATCCCTAGCCCGTAAATGCCGGGGGCGACAGCAGCGTCGCCCCAAGCATTTACTCAGATTACAGCCAGCCGGCGAGGTCCAGCAGTTTCACCACACCTAGGCCGATGGCCACTGCCACTACGATGCCGCCGAGCAGGTTGGCACCCGCACCGTTGGTATGATCTCCCAGCAGCTTGCGGCTATTCATCACCAGGAGCAGAAATACCGCAACCACCGGCAGCAGCAGGCCGTTGGCCATCTGCGCAAGCAGGATTGCGGTCAGCGGCCGGGTCCCCAGGGCGGCGAACAGCGTGCCGGTCAGCAGCACCGTTACCCAGACCAGGCGGAAGCCGGGCGCTGACATATGGTTGCGCCAGCCCAGCGCACCACAGACGGCGTAGGAGGCGGCCAGCGGCGCCGTAATCGCGCTGGTGAAGCCGCCCGCAAACAGACCTGCGGCAAAGACATAGCCGGCGGCCGGGCCCAGCAGAGGTTCCAGTTGCCGGGCCAGGGACCCTCCCTCAAACGCCAGACCGGTGCTGAAGAACGCGGCCGCGGCGGTACTCATGATCGCCAGGGTGATCAGACCGCCGAGGCCTATGCTCAGCCCGCTATCAAGTCGCGACTCGCGGATTGCCTGTTCGACCGGAATCTCCTCCGACCATTTTTCCCGCACTGCATTCGCGTGCAGGAACAGGTTGTAGGGCACGACGGTGGTTCCGACCAGGGCGATCACCACCATGACCGAGCCCTCGGGCAGGGTGGGGCGCAGGAGGCCGAGCAGCAGGTCCTTGGCGGCGGGGGCCACCAGTGCCGCGGTCAGCAGAAATACGATGCTCATGGTAATGACCAGCAGGATCAGGGTGCCCTCCAGCAGCCGGTAGCGGCCGCTGGCCAGGAGTAAGGCAGCGCTGCCTCCGATCACGATGGCCCAGACGCCGTCCCCGGGATTGAAAATATTGTTGAGGGCCAGCGCCGCCCCCGCAATGTTGCCCGCCTCGTAGGCGGCATTGCCAAAGCCCACGGCAGCCACGATCAGCAGCACCGCAAACTTGCCGAACAGGGGGCTGCGGAAGTGCGCGCGCATGGCTTCAGCGAGGCCCTCGCGGGTGACCAGGCCGAGCCGCGCCGCCATTTCCTGCAGGACCATGGTCGCAGCGACAGAGAACAGCAGGGCCCACAGCAGGGCAAAGCCGAAGTGGGCGCCCGCACTGCTGGCTGTGGTGATGGTGCCCGGCCCGATAAAGGCGGCGGTAACCAGGAGGCCCGGGCCAAAACGGGAGCGACGCGGGGAGCTGGCGGTAGTCATCGATTGGCGGCCATCGCTGCGAGTGAACCGCGATAGTAGCAGCCCGACGCTAGGTTGTGACCCGTGCCTGCTGCTACCATTCCGCCTCATGAATGCGCCACACTCCTCGCCGCCCGCTCTGTGCGTGTCTGTGGTCCTGTACCACAGCGAAATTGCCCGTCTTGAGGAAACCCTGGGCACCCTGCTTCCGGCAGTGCAGGATGCCCGCAACGCGGGGGTGCTCGGCGCAGTGACCCTGTTATTGATAGATAACTCGGTGTGCGGCGATTATCACCGGACCTTGCAGCAGCTCCTGGACCGGCAGCCGTGGGCCGAAGCCGGTGTGAACTGGGAGTTGCTGGAGATGCCTTTCAACGCCGGCTACGGAGCGGGCCACAACGAGGCGCTTAAGCGTTGCCGCGCGGAGATTCACTTGATCCTCAACCCCGACGTGGCGCTGGCGGTTGACGCCTTGCGGGAAGGGCTCGAGTACCTGCGCGACCATTTGCAGGTAGCTCTGGTCTGCCCGCGCGGCGAGTCCGGCGATGGCAGCCCGGCCTATCTGAGCAAGCGGCTACCAACCGTCCTGGTGTTGGTCCTGCGAGCTTTTGCCCCGGTCAGGGTCCGGCAGCTGTTTGCGTCGCGCCTGGCACGCTATGAAATGCATGACCTCGACGCTGCCCGCAGGCCCGCGCCAGTGCCCCTGGCCAGCGGCTGCTTCATGCTCGTTCGCGGCGCCGCGCTGCGAGCAGTAGGTGGTTTCGATGCACGCTATTTCCTTTACTTCGAGGATTTCGACCTGTCCCTGCGGCTGGCAGGTCAGGGGAGTGTTGCATACCTTCCACAGATGGCAGTGCGTCATTACGGCGGCGACAGTGCGGGCAAGGGCTGGCAGCACCGCTGGTGGTTCCTGCGCTCTGGGGTGCGTTTTTTCAACGACCATGGCTGGCGCTGGTTCTAGGCTGCGTGAGGTCCTAGTGCCGCGCTGTAAAGCTGGTAGACTTGATCCTGCACCGGCTCTGGAACTGTAATGTCGACCCTTCGCGAACTGCAAAAACTCGCCTGCCTGGAGTCCCTAGGCCTGCAACTGCTGGTGGCAAAAAAGCCGCTGCCCGGCGCAGCTCCCAGCGCCCCGCGGGTGCAGGTGGCCGCGGCCGAGACGCCG
>JBGTGB010000364.1:0-5979 GCA_041746975.1 Haliea sp.
CCCTGCTTCTCGTACAGCTCCAGCGTCGGCTGCTTGAACGCCTTTTCCTCCTCAGGTGTCATGCTTTTACCATCTCGCGCCAGCTGGTCCTGCTTGACGGTGGCCAGAACGCCGGCGGCCTGCTCGCCGCCCATGACGGAGATGCGCGCGTTGGGCCACATGAACAGGAAGCGCGGTTCGTAGGCGCGGCCGCACATGGCGTAGTTGCCGGCGCCGAAGGAGCCGCCGATGATGACGGTGAATTTGGGCACGTTGGCGCAGGCGACGGCGTGGACCATCTTGGCGCCGTGGCGGGCGATGCCTCCGGCCTCGTACTGCTTGCCAACCATGAAGCCGGTGATGTTCTGCAGGAACACCAGCGGCGTTTTGCGCTGGGCGCAGAGCTCGACGAAGTGCGCGCCCTTGACCGCGGATTCGCCGAACAGGATGCCGTTGTTGGCGATGATACCCACCGGGTAGCCGTGGATGCGCGCGAAGCCGCAGACCAGGGTTTCGCCGTAGAGGGCCTTGAACTCGTCGAATTCGGAGCCGTCCACTACGCGCATGATGACTTCGCGCACGTCGTAGGGCTGGCGCACATCTTTCGGAATCACGCCGTAGATTTCGCTGCTGTCGTACAGTGGCTCCACCGGCTCGCGCAGGTCCATCGCCAATGGCTTGACCCGGTTCAGGCGTGAGACGGAACGCCTTACCAGCTCGAGAGCGTGGTGGTCGTTGTTGGCATAGTGGTCGGTGACGCCGGAGATGCGGCAGTGGACGTCGGCACCGCCCAGCTCCTCGGCGGTGACCACTTCCCCGGTGGCGGCCTTTACCAGCGGCGGCCCGCCGAGGAAGATGGTGCCCTGGTTCTTGACGATGATGGATTCGTCGGCCATCGCCGGCAGGTAGGCGCCGCCGGCGGTGCAGGAGCCGAGCACGGCGGCGATCTGCGGGATGCCGCGGGCGGACATCCGCGCCTGGTTGTAGAAGGCGTGGCCGAAGTGGTCCTTGTCCGGGAACACTTCGTCCTGCAGCGGAAGGAAGGCGCCGCCGGAATCCACCAGGTAAATGCACGGCAGGTTGTTCTCGTCAGCAATGGTCTGGGCGCGGCCCTGCTTCTTTACCGTCAGCGGGTAGTAGGTGCCGCCTTTCACGGTGGCGTCATTGACGAAGATCATGCACTCCTGCCCGGCTATCCGGCCGATACCGGTGATGATGCCGGCGCCGGGGACATCATCGTCATAGACCTTGTAGGCCGCCAGCTGGGACAGCTCCAAAAAGGGCGAGCCCGGGTCCAGCACTGCCTGCAGCCGTTGCCGCGGCAGCAATTTGCCGCGCGACAGGTGCCGTTCCTGGGCCTTCTGGCCGCCGCCTTCGCGCAGGCTCGCGACCAGCTGGCCGAGATCCTCGACCTGGCGTTGCATATGCGCGCTGTTGGCCTGGAAGCCCTCGTCCCGGGGATTGAGGCGTGATTGCAGTACGGTCATGGCGTACGCTCCGGTCAGGCGGTTTCGTTGAACAGCTCGCGGCCGATCAGCATGCGACGGATCTCCGAGGTGCCAGCGCCGATTTCGTAGAGCTTGGCGTCGCGCAGCAGGCGCCCGGCATTGGCCTCGTTGGTGTAGCCAAAGCCGCCGAGGGCCTGGATCGCCTGCAGGGCCATCTGGGTGGCCTTTTCCGCGGTGTAGAGGATCACTGCGGCGCAGTCCTTGCGGCTCTCCCGGCCCCGGTCGCAGGCGGCGGCTACCGCATACAGGTAGGCGCGGCAGGCGGAGAGGTCGGCGTACATGTCCGCCATCTTGCCCTGCATCAGCTGGAACTGGCCGATGCTCTGGCCAAACTGCTCGCGGGTGTGCAGGTAGGGCACCACCTCGTCCAGACAGGCCTGCATGATGCCCACCGGGCCGCCGGACAGCACCGTGCGCTCATAGTCGAGCCCGGACATCAGCACTTTGACGCCCTGGCCTTCGCCGCGGAGGATGTTCGCGGCCGGTACCGGGGTGTTATCGAACACCAGTTCGCAGGTGTTGGAGCCGCGCATGCCCAGCTTGTCCAGCTTCGGCGATCGCGAGAAACCGGGGGAGTCGCGCTCGACAATGAACGCGGTGATGCCCTTCGAGCCCGCAGACGGGTCGGTCTTGGCGTAAATAATGTACACATCGGCATCGGGGCCATTGGTAATCCACATCTTGTTGCCGGTCAGGTAGTAGGTGTCGCCTTCCTTGCGCGCCTGCAGCTTCATGCTGACCACATCGGAGCCGGCATTGGGTTCGGACATCGCCAGCGCGCCGACGTGTTCGCCGCTGCACAGCTTCGGCAGGTACTTCTGCTTCTGCTCCTCGCTGCCGTTCTTCTGGATCTGGTTCAGGCACAGGTTGGACATGGCACCATAGGACAGGCCCACCGAGGCCGACGCCCGGCTGATCTCCTCCATCACGATGCTGTGGGCCAGGTAGCCCATGCTGGAACCGCCGTAGGCCTCGTCCACGGTGATACCGAGCAGGCCCATGGCGCCAAACTTCGGCCACAGGTCCGCGGGGAACTCATTGTCGCGGTCGATCTGCGCCGCCCGTGGGGCGATTTCCTTCTGGCACATCTGGTAGACCGCGTCGCGGAGCATGTCCAGTTCTTCGCCGAGGCCGAAGTCGAGGGTGGGGTAGCCGGTATTCATCGCTGCATCCTGTCCGTTGGTAAAAGGGTCACTGCTTGTCCTCCAGCCCGCGCTCGCACAGGGCCTGAACCTCGTCCAGGCCCGCGAGCATGTCCTCGATATCCTGCTTCTGGCGCAGCAAATGAGCGCGCTTTTCGTGCACGGTGCCTATCAGGGAGTGTAGCTGGTCGCGGTTGTTGTGCTCGGGGTCGTACATGTCGATGAGTTCGACACTTTCCTGCAGGCTCATGCCGATGCGCTTGCCGCGCAGGATGAGCTTGATCCGGACACGGTCGGCGGGGGTGTAAAGACGCTTCTGCCCTTCCCGGCGTGGGTGGACCAGGCCTTTTTCCTCATAGAAGCGAATAGTGCGGGTGGTAACCCCGAACTCCTCGGCCAGCTCCGATATGCTGTAGCTGTGCGTTGCCACGTCTGCGGTGCGCCTCTTCCTGATCCTGTTGGGACAGACTATAGACCAAGTTTACGTTAACGTAAACGTTGAGAAATCTCAGCGGAAGTGTGACCCCGGCGAAGCCGGCCAAGGAGCTGACACGGAATTGGCTTTAGCGGCCGGTTCAAGCCCCGCCCAATTGTTCCCGCAGCCGCGCCTTCATTGGCTTGACCCAGTTCTCCTTGAGCGCCGCGGACAGCAGCCCGGCCTCTGCCAGTTCATCACACAGGCGCATCTGGTGGGCCAGGTCAAACATGTCGAACTGGCGCACGATCCGTGCTTCGTCGTTCAGGGTGATGAAGGAAAGCCCCGGAGTTTCGTAGTGGCTGCCGTCCGCGCGCTGGCCCGGCCCGCGGTTCATCCAGTGGGTCACCAGGCGGTTGTCGCTGCCGGTGTAGACGCCCATGTAGGGGAAGGTCCAGCCCTCCCAGCCCACCTGCATGTCGCGCCCGTAGTGGGTGGCCTTGATCTCTTCACTGCCGTTGGCCACCACCTTCATCACCCCGGCATATTCGCAGGTATAAATGCAGTCGCGGGCGTAGATCTCATCGACGAAGAAGGTCCATTCGTTGTCGATGGAAGCCTGGTGGTGGGCGCGAATGAGTTTGTCGGCGGCGGCGCGCAGGGTGGCGTCATCGAGGTTGGGCATGGCGGACTCCAAGTTTACGTATCGTTTACTGATTAAACTATTTCAGAAGCTCGAATCCATGGCAATTCGATGCCTTTTTGTCGAAGGTAACGGTCGATTCGCAGCCGGCAGCCTCCGCGACTCGTGCCACCAGGTGGTCCGGGAAATCGGCACTTGACGTTCTCGCGTCCGCCACTGCCCGCCACACCACCGACGGCTGATCCACGGTAAACTGTTCAACGCTAAGCAAACGTTCGATGATGCCCAGAATATCAGCCCTGCCAACCTGGTAGTTACTTTCCAGCACCCAAGCGAGCTCACACAGTGTGACCAGCCCGATATAGCAGGGCGAGTCCCTCGAGCACTCCTTTTCGATGAAGCGCGTCGCGGCCCGCGATTGCTTCACATCGTCCTGGACGAGGTACCGCACCAGTACGTTGGTGTCGATCCCTTTCACGCCTCCGCTGCTCGCTGGATGATGGTTGCGCGCATGTCCTCCACGGAAACCGCTTTGTCAGGTCTGGGGACTATTCCCCTTAGGCTGGTGACATCGATGGTGACAGGCACAAAAAATACCTTGCCCTCGTCGTCGACATTGAAGCGGACTTTATCGCCACTCTCGATTCCCAGCGCCTTTCTGACATCACGGGGAATCGTAATCTGGCCTTTGCTTGTGACTGTTGATGTGCTCACTTCCAGTACCTCCTAACCAGCGTTCGCGACGCCATCTGTCCACCAGGACTATAGTATTACCAACATGTAAGGAAAATCAAATAAGTAAGGATTGCCTGCGAATGGCCCATTGGCGTTTGCGCAATTGAACCGCGCCAGTATTTGCTATCATCCGCGCTTTCGATCACAAAGGCAGCAGCGGCACAGATGCCCAAGACCACACTTGTACCCATGCTTGCGGATGGCGAATTCCATTCCGGCCAGGATCTTGCCGCCGCTCTCGGGGTTAGCCGCACCGCAGTCTGGAAGCAGCTCAGTCGCCTCGAGGACTTGGGGCTGGCGGTGGAGTCGGTGAAGGGGCGGGGCTACCGCATCCCCGGCGGCGTGGAGCTGCTGGACGAGGCTACTATCCGCGCCGCTCTCGATGCCCCTGTCTCGGGGTTACTGCAGGAGTTGCAGCTCCTGGAGATTGTCGATTCCACCAACGCGGAGGCTCTGCGCCGGATGACGGTGGGAGGCGGTCCGGGCCTGGTGTGCAGCGCGGAACAGCAGACAGCCGGCCGTGGGCGCCGGGGGCGGTCATGGGTGAGCCCCTATGCCCGCAACATCTACTTGTCCTTGGTGTGGGAGTACAACGAAGGTGCCGCAGCCCTTGAGGGCCTCAGCCTGGCGGTAGGGGTGGCCGTTACCCGTGCTCTGGAGCATCTCGGCCTGCCACCACTGCAACTCAAGTGGCCCAACGACCTGCTGTTTGCCGGCGCCAAGCTTGGCGGCGTGTTGCTGGAAATTGCCGGAGACGCTTCCGGGCGCTGCCAGGTGGTGATTGGAGTCGGCATCAACGTCACCATGCCCGCAGCCGCGGCCCAGGCCATCGACCAGGACTGGACCGATCTGGCGACAATTGCGGGGGGCCGGGCGCCGGGGCGCAATGCGGTGGTGGCCAGTCTGCTGAATGAATTGCTGCCCCTGGCGGCCAGCTTTGCCCGCACCGGCTTTGCGCCCTGGCGCGAAGCCTGGATGGCGCTGGATGCCTTTGCCGATGTCCCCGTAATCCTGCTCAGTGGGGAGCAGCGCCAGGCCGGCGTTGCCCGGGGTGTTGACGAACGCGGCGCCCTGCAGCTGGAAACCTCGCTGGGCCTGCGTCCCATTTATGGTGGTGAGATTTCCCTGAGGGCGGCATCATGAGCGCGGCTCTGTGCCTGCAGTTCGACGTTGGCAACAGCAGCGCCAAGTGGCGGCTGATGGCCGGCGCCGAGGTGCTGGCGCGTGGCGTCTACCGCCGCGACGACCAGGATTCGCGCGCACAACTGCTGGCCTGCAGCGACGTGGTGGACTGGATCTGGATCGCCAGCGTTGCCAGCGAAGAAGCCGAATTCAAACTCGGTAGCATGCTGGCAGAGCGCTGGCAGGCAGAGCCCTGGTTTGCCCGCAGCGAGGCGCGTACCGGCACGCTGGTAAACAGCTATCAGCAGCCGCTGCGCATGGGCGTGGACCGCTGGCTGGCAATGCTCGGCGCCTGGCGGCGCCGGTGCGGCCGCCTCTGCGTGGTCGATGCCGGTTCCGCCTTGACCATCGACCTGGTGGACGCCGACGGCCGGC
>JBGTGB010000365.1:0-15407 GCA_041746975.1 Haliea sp.
CCCCTGCTCCGACTTCAGATCCAGACACAGACTGCGCTTGTTGCGGTTGTACATGGCGAAATAACCCGAGCCGGAGCCTTTTAGCCGGCGGGTGTTGTCGCCCTTGAGTGGCTCGATCTTGACGACCTCTGCGCCGAGATCCGCAAGAATGACTCCGGCGGCGGGTCCCATAACCATGTGGCTGAGTTCGACCACTTTGATATTCTGGAGGGGAAGTCTGGGTGTTGTCATAAGTTATAAAGCCTAATAATATATCAATGTAGGTTTTTTGCAGTGTAGGTAATTTCGCCGGCAGATGCCAGTCAGGCGTGTAATTTCCCGACAGTGAGGTGCCCCACATGAAGATTTCGCTATTCCTATTGGCTGCATTGCTCGGTATGGGTGTATTCGCGTCCGACGGCATGGACCCCGAGGAAATTTATCAGGAACGGTTTGCTACGCTGATGAAGGGCGGGATACCGCAAGGATATGACCCCATGGAGCCTGTGCCCGGGGCTCAGGATCCGCAGCCACTGGCCAGGGCAGCGGATTCCGAGAGCACGATTGATGAGGCGGCTCTTGACCGCGCCGAGCAATACGCCAGGGAAAACAATTCCTCTGCCTTTATGGTCTGGCACAAGGGAAAGATTCAGCGCGAGGCGTATTTTGGTGATGTCACGGAAGACACCCCACTGGTGACGAGGTCGCTGTCCAAGCCCATCACCGCATTGGCGGTCGGCAGGGCAATACAGCTTGGCTTCATTGAGTCTCTTGACCAGCCTCTGGCGGATTTCATTACCGAGTGGCAGGGAACGCCCAAGGCCGGGATCCTGGTGCGGCATACTCTTGATATGAGAACCGGGCTGCTCGCGCAGGGCCTTAGTCCAGACCCGGATTCACCCTGGAACAGGGCCTATCTGTCTCCTGTGCATGAAAAATATATTGTCGAAGAGTATCCCCTGGTCGCTCCGCCAGGGTCCGTATATGGTTACAGCAACGCCGCCTCTGATCTCGTGGCAGTGCTGATAGAAAGGTCGACCGGGCAACGCTACAGTGATTTCGTCGGCCGGGAAATCCTGTCCAGGATCGGCGCCCCCGGGGGTGAGCAGTGGGTCAATCGCCCCGGGGGTATGGCGCACTCGGGCTGTTGCGCCTATTTCACGGCAGAGACGATACTGCGCATGGCCCTGCTCCTGCTGGATGATGGAATGGTTGCGGATGAACAAATTCTCCCCGCCGGTTATGTAGCCGAGATGATCGTGCCAACGCAGGAGAACGTCCACTACGGTCTCGGTATCTGGGTGGGGGGGGAGTATACGCCCAGGCGTGGTTGGGCGGGCGAGAATGCGCCCGGCCCGAAGGTCCTGCACAGTGAGCCTTACGAGGATGAAGATATCTACCTCTTCGACGGCAATTCCAATCAGGTCGTGTATATCATGCCGACGCTGGATCTGGTCGTGTTGCGCATGGGTGGATCCCCACCGAAGTCCCCCGAGTGGGATAACAGCTTTCTTGCCAATGTCGTGGCGAGAGGGCTCAAGCCGCCCGGGATCTCCGAATAGAGAGAATGCTTACTGTCCCGGGAAATGACTTTCGTGGTTGGCCAGATACCACTCCGCGATTTCCTCCCGCGTGGCCCACCAGATGCCATCGAGTGTTTTCGCGTACTCAAGGAATTCCTTGAGAGCCCTGATGCGGTAAGCCCGGCCGGACACATGCGGATGCAGGCCTACATTCATGATACGCCCGGAGTGTTCGCCCTCCGCATGTAACACTGAAAGCTCTTCCCTGAGAATCGCACTGACTTCATCTGTGGTATGCGCACGCCGTGCAATCAAAGTGAAATCGTTGATTTCATTGGTGTAGGGGACAGAAACGATGGGGCCGTTTGCGGTCCGGATGATGAAGGGCTGGTCGTCGTTCATGATATCGCAGTAGAAAATGCAGCCCTTCTCCACAAGTATGCTGGCCGTATTCAGCGTGCCCCGCAGAGAAGATGAAAGCCAGCCGCGAGCCTTGCGTCCGACCGCCTCCTCGTAGGCCGCCAGCGTTCTGAGTACGACGTCACGCTCCTTTTCAGGCTGGAATGCATAGTCTGTCAGCAGTTCCCCCTGTTCGAAGTTGTGCGCGAGAATTTCGCATTTCCGGTCCAGTGCGGCCTGCAGCATGTCGTGGCGTCGCTCGGCGGTAACGGCGTTGATGGTGCAGGAGGGCTTCACGCCGTATTCATCCATGGCGTCGAACATGCGCCAGATACCGACACGCTGGCCGTACTCGCGCCAGGTGTAGTTGGGAAAATCGGGGATATTGCCCGGCAGGGTATTGGGCAGGAGGGGCGGACCGCCCGCATAGTAAGGCTGATCTGTGTCCTTCACCAGGTCCCAGGTTTCCAGATTGAAGGTAATGATGAGCGCGACCCGGGCGCCGTTGGGCCAGCGGAGTGGGTTGCGTCTGGGCAAGGGGACGTAGGGATATTCCATGGGCGTGCAATCCTGAGTTTGGTTGGATGCTGTCTTAAGCGCTTAAACTGTTGGGTCGTTGATGCTTTTTTTTATTTTACGGAGACCCGGCGCGGCTTTCCGCTTTTGAATTTCCAATGCTCGTTAGTCGGATATCAGGGATGCTCCGCCCCGATCCTGTCACTGGGCAAGCGCTGCTCAGCCATTATCCGATGTGCGATCATTGCGCCTGAATTAGCCGAAGTGTCAGCAGATTGATGGTAGGCTTTTGGGTTTAAAATTTTGAATTCGCGTCACTGCTACTGGCGCGCCCGGGAGAATATATGCAATCACTCACGTGGAAGTTTGAGGGCTACGGTGAGCCGGACAAGGTTCTCAATCAGGCTGAGGAGATCCTTCCTGCGCCAGGGGCGGGTCAGGTACTGATAAAGCTCTGTGCAATCGGCATGAATCGTTCCGAATTCACTTATGTACAGGGTAAATACCTTCCGGCGCGGAATTTTCCCAGTGCGCTGGGACAGGAAGCCGTTGGCGAAGTTGTTGCCATTGGCGATTCAACTGATGGCGATGGGACGTTCCATTTCAAGGTGGGGGACCGCGTTGCCCTCACCCCCGGCAAGATCGACATGTGTGCGACCGGCACCTATCGCGACTATGGAATCTACGATCAGAGCGCGCTGATACCTGTTCCGGAAGGTTTCAGCGATGCCGAGGGCGCCGCGTTCTGGATGGCGTTCCTGACTGTAGCGGGGAGCCTGCATAATGCTGCCATGATGCCTGAGAACGCAGCGGGCAAAACGCTGCTGGTGACTGCTGCACCCAGTAGCGTCGGGATAATGGCGCTGAAGATCGGCAGGTTATGGGGTGCGCGTACCATTGGGACGACGCGTTCGCAGGAAAAAGGCGAATCGCTCCAGCAGTTTGCAGATGAGGTGCTGGTATGCGGGAATGCTGCCGAGCTGGTCGAGCAGTTAAAGTCCAGCGGTGGTTTTGACGTAGCAATCGATCCCGTTGGTGGCGAGTTTATTGACGCCCTGGTTGGCGGTGCGAACCATGGTGCGGTCATTCTCAGCTACGAAATGATCACCGGAGGTCGGGCGGAGTACTCAATCGGCCAGGTTCTGGTCAAGGATCTAACGATCCGGGGCTTCGCGCTTTTCAATATTTTCAAGCATGTGGGTCTCTGCGAAAATCTGGTCGAACTCGGCATGAAGTATGCCGCTGATCTCGTCCCCGTTGTCGCCCGGACGATGCCCTTGAGTAGCGCCCCCGCGGCGCTGGTCGAGTTGGGCGAAGCGCGACACATTGGCAAGTTTATCCTCGTGCCCGAAGCGTAGCGAACTATCGTTCCTGACGCTGGACGATGGGGTCGCTGAAAGTTGCTAGCGACTCGCGTCCACCCTTTTCATGCCACCTTTCGCGCTAGCTGATATCGCATGCGGTCTCGGTTAAGCGCCTTGCTCATGTTGTAAAGTGTCGGTGTGGTTTCGGAGAGGGGGCAGTTATGGAGTTTCTTTCTGGCTTGCGCCGACCCTGGCAGGAGCAACCGATATTGTCGCGGCGCGAATGTCTCGCAGCTGCGGTACCAGCGGTGCTCGCCGCAACGGCCCTGGGCGATAGAGCAAATGCAACTGAGCTTACCTCCCGCCCCGGCCCGGAGACCGGATCCGGCAGCGATGCTACTGACACCCGCACCGTCAGGCGCGGGCCACGAATGGAGTCGCGACTGTTCTACTACGACGACCCGGCAGAGCATCAACGCCAAAGTTACCGTATTCTGCGCAACACCCATGATGATGCCGACGTGCTGTTCTGGTACCACTTCACCATGTTCACGGTTGTTCCGGGCCGTGCGCCCGAGGCAGTAGTGCGCTGGGAGGGCATCGAGTTCTCGCACCACCGGCGGCTGGCGGACAATACCTACCGGATCCATGGGCACAATCTGTCCTTTCCGCGCGACTTGCGCAGCGGGCGTTGGACAGACACAGCGGTCAATCCAGTAACGGGACTTGAGGTGACCGTGCCGCCCCTGGCTCTCACCGGAGACCCGGGCTATGTCTACACGCCCGAAGGTGCCGTCCCGCTGGACAATCCCACCGCAGAGCCGCGCATTCGTATCGAGCAGTTCCTGCTTGAGGATGACCTGATCAAGATCGAACAGGTCCGGCTGCCGCCTGCCTCCTGGCCGGCGACCTTTGTCGAGACCTCGTCGAATTGGAGCAGTCGTGCCCTGTTCGAGGATACCGACCTACCGTCGCTACCGGCTGGAACCTCCGGTGGCTATATATTCCTCTGGCCGGAATGGCTCGACATGGGTGAGGGGCCGGGTCATATGTTTGCTACCTGGAGCGGGCGCAAGCTGAACTCTGTCGCTGAACTGCCAGAGGAATTTTTGCGGCGCGCGGAACCCGACCATGCCGGGTTACTGGCGGTCGACATGCGTGTGTTCGACAAGCCCTTGCCGGCACCGCTGGCGGCACGCATAGCCACTTAACTTCTCGCTGCTTAAGGAAAGTAACATCGTGACTGATTCACCAGAGCTCCTGAATCGCCAGTGGCAGTTGCAACGCTATGTAAAGGCAAATGAAGTTGTTAGCCGCGAACACTTCAAACTCGAGGAAGTGCCTGTCCCGAAGCTTGGGGATGGTCAACTCCTGGTCAAGGTCCTGGTCCTGGGAACTAGTCCTGCGCAGCGAATGTATGTCTCCGAAGATCGTGAGTTTCACCTGACGGTCGATATTGGAGAACTCATGAGCTGTCGTGGCATCGGCGAGGTGCTCAAGAGCCGGCATCCCAGATTTGCGGCCGGGGATATTGTGCAGGCCTCGCTGGGCTGGCAGGAATACTCGGTGGTGACGCCCGACAGCAGCGATACGGACCAGAATGTGCGTAAAGTCACCCGCCTGGATCATCCGACCCGACCACTGCATGCAAGCCTGAGTCTGTTTGGGCAGCTCGGCTTCAGTGCCTATGTCGGCATGGTCGAAACCGCGCAGGTACGCAAGGGTGACGTGGTGGTGGTTTCTTCTGCGGCGGGCGGCGTTGGCTCCATTGCTTGCCAGCTGGCGCGGATCAAAGGCGCGGCTACAGTTATTGGCATAGCCGGAGGCGCGGATAAATGTGCCTGGTTGACTGACAATGGTCTTTGCGACATCGCCCTGGACTATCACGCCGACGGCTTTGAGGCAGCACTCGATGAGGCTTGTGGCGGCGGGGTGGATGTCTACCTCGATTCAGTGGGTGGGGACATTCTTGACGCAATGCTCCAGCATATCGCCGTAGGCGCCAGGGTAATTCTGTGTGGCCATATCGCCACGGAATACCAGCGGCCGCGGCCTCCGGGGCCGCGCAATTACTTCAACCTGATCTACCGTCGCGCGCGGATGGAAGGCTTCTTTGTGTTTGATCACATCGCAAAATGGCCCACTTACGAACGCCAGCTTCGGGCCTGGTACGGCGAGGGGCTGCTGACTTTGCTCGATCACGTGTTCGAGGGCGTTGAGTCTGCCCCCGACGCGTTAAACAGCCTGTTCACCGGCGGCAATATCGGCGGTTGCGTCATCCGCATTGCGGAAGATCCCGAACACCTGCCGCTCATTGAGCAGGATACCTTTAACGGCTGATAGCCTATACGGGTTGATGCCGAACACGGCGGTGCGCTTACGCTGCACCCGAATTCCTTGGAGCACGGTGGCCACTATGACCAGTAGGCGCGATCTTCTAATCGGTACGGCGGGGCTGATCGGAGCAGCGGCGACTGGGTGGGCCGCAACGCCATCCATGGCGCCTGCGAGACCTGACCTTCAACTTGACCTCGATGATCCGGCTACCAACCTGCGAGCCTACATCAAGCTCCGTGGCAGCCTCGATGAGAGGCCCGTTTATGACAGCATATGCGGGAGCGTATATGGCCTGGTCGCCGGGCAGCCCGCCCAACCACTGTTCAAGACCGCCGGCGCCCAGCGCAGTGTATATGCCCGTCGTTCAGCACTCGAGTACAGTGCGGTTACACGTTATGTTGGCCTGCTATTGGACTGGGAGACCGAGCAGCCGCTGCAGGTCTGGACCAACCCGTTCACCGGCGAGGACTGCAAGGTGCCGGTTACGCGCTATGGCCCCTCAGAAGTGCGTTTTCTGGCTGATCGCATGGTTTCGCCGGCAATGGCGCCGGCGGAGCCACCGAGCGGCAAGCGGCACTGGTTTGCACTGGGCGGTGTAGTACACATGCTCGAAGAAATTATGCTTCCAACACCCGGGCCGCAAGTGTTGCCCAAGGCTGACCTCATGACCTTCTCAGGCGACTGGCGGCAACTGGCGGATCCGGGCCAGACAAGAATGCCCGCGCGCCTGAGTTTCAACGCCGTGGAACCCTGGCGCGACTGGATGGGTATGCAGTCTGGTCCGCCGGGAACCCTCTGGTGGCACGTGGCCGGCGTCAAGCTCGATGAGCCCGGTCACTATGCGCCTGAAATGCGAGCCTGGATCCAAAGTGCAGTTCCTGATTTTTTCCGATCGGAGAGTTAGTCCCAAACAGATCCGCCTGCCGTCCTGGTTTAATCTTCTCCATCGGTGATGTGACGAAGATAGCGGACTAGCATGTTTCGCTCATCAGCATCTGCAAGGCCAGGGAAGGCCATCAGATTTCCCGGCACGAGCGCAGCAGGATCGGCCAGGAAGATCAGCATAGTTTCATTATTCCAGACAAACTCTGCATCGCGTAGCGCCGGGGAATAGTTCGAAAAACTCGCAGACGAACCAGCTTCGCGGCCGAATATGCCGTACAGGGAGGGCCCTAGCTTGCCCGCGCTATCTTCACCTGAGGCAGCGTGACAGGCGCTGCACTGCATGAACGCGATCCGCCCCAGCATCAGCTCGCGCGGGCTCAGATCGTTTATGCTTTCGGCCTCCCCGAGCGCTGCCATTGGTAGAAGCATTAGAACCATAAGCTGAAGGGTTCGATTTGCTCCTGCTGCGACACATCCTGTGCCGAGTGACCCGTTCATGGTAGTTCCTCAAGTCAGGACTTTTGCGGCAATGCCGATTGCGGCTTCTTCGCCACTTGCCATGGCGGCCTCCATGCCCAACTCAATGCGCCGCAAATGCTCTCCGGCAAAGTGAATGCGCCCGTGAGGCTCACCCATGTTGTTCACCCATTCGAGCGTGCGACCCGCCGGTAAAGTATGGCTGCAACCGCCGGCGACGATGCCTTCATTCCACGAGTGCACGCCTAATACTTCGAGCTTTCCGCGCGTTGAGGGACGAATACGTTCAATTTCCCGTAGGGCAAACTCACCACGTTCCAGCGCTGGCATTGCGTCGAGGAATTCGGCCTTCTTTCCCGAACAGATCGCACTCAACTTGGTCCTTGAACCATCGGGCTCTATCACCTGGCGGATATGCTGTAGCGGCCCGTCCGTCCACATGGACGCTTCCACGCCGTCCTCTTCCCAGTAAGGCGCCTCAACGCCAAACCACACCTGACTCTGGTTGCTGTAGGTCATGCTCTCGACTGCCTCTGCCTGTACGCCTCGCAGGGCTGGAGTGAAGCGAATGTGCCGCAGCGTGGAAAAGGGTACGGCGACGATAACATAGTCGGCTTCAAGGAACCTGCCATCTGCGAGGGTCAGGCGGCAGCGCCCTAACTCCTGGTCTATTGCCTGCACCTGACTTGCCAGCCGCAGGTCGTGCGCCACCTCGGCAGCCATCGATGTAGTTAGATTCGATGTGCCGCCGACGACATGTAATGAGATCAATCCGGCAATCTGGTAATTATCCAGCGTCTGGCGATGCTCTGTACTAAATCTACTCATGTCTGCCCGCGCGCGGGTTGATTCCTGGAACACGCGTAGCACACTCTGACTGCTCAACGACATGTTGCCGTTCGCTTCCCGGATGATGCGCACGGCTTCCGGCGACGCGTTCTGGCGATGAAGCCACTCAGCGATCGAGATGTCGTACTCCGCTGCTTCCGGACCGCGCCAGTCGTTGAACTCCTCGAAGGGTGTACGCTGGCCGAGATAGAAGTCGGAAAGTGCGTGCGGCAAGATCGCCCGTTCATCCCCCAGGGTCCGATTGAATTCCGACTGCGACCAATCTCCGGCTGCAATCAGGTTCTCACCCATAACAGCTGCATACGGCGCATTGATATGTGACCCCGGTCCCAACTTGACGTCAAGACGCCTGCACATATCGTTTATGCGCGCATAATTTGTCCCGATCTGTGAGGCTCCCACATTCACTGTGTGAGATCTCATGTCGCGCGTGAAACAGCGGCCCCCTGGACGCTCACTGGCTTCCAGAACTCTCACGGAGGCTCCCAGTTCCTTGAGGATTATCGCTGCGTTCAATCCCGCGAGGCCGGCCCCCACAATCGCGACGTCAACCCGTTCCGGTGCGGCACGAAGCCTCAGGGGCAGGCCCAGTCCCGCCAGGGCTGTGCCGCCGACACCCAGCGCCAGGAGTTGCCGCCTGCCGATGCCTTCTTTTAGCAATGGTTCCTCTCTATCGCTCATATCGGCCAATCTCAGAAGCTATACCTGACACGAACGCTCCAAAGCCGCGGTGGCGGCACATTTACGATAAACAGCCGTGCAAACGTCTGCGCATTGACGAAAGGCGAAACGCTTAGCGGAGTGTCATCGTCGAACAAATTGGTAATCGCGGCTGAAATCTCCCAGGCGTTGGCAGTCGCTCCGACGCGCAGATCTGCCACTGTCCTGTCTCCCGTCTCGGCGAGCTCTCCTACAGTGGCGTACTGGGTAGAGCGGTAACGAGCGTCCATCTGCACGAAGCCACTGAGTCCATTGCCGAACTCTGTCGTCCAGATTGCCGAGAGGTTGGCATTGTGGTCTGAAGAGTAGGGCATTCTGCGATACCCTGAAAGGTCGAGATTCAAGGCAGCAAGCCTTGCGTCCGGTGCGCCTCTGACGCGGGCGGGGGAGTAGGAGTAGCCTCCACGCACTTCCAGTGACGGTAGTGCCAGCCAAGCGAAGTCAAACTCGGCCCCCGGCACCTTGGCTTTGCCCGCGTTCGCAGTGTATCCCACCTGGCCAACTTGGGGCGGCGGCGGGAGAAATACCGCGTTGACCTGAACGTCTTCCCAATCGGTGTAGAAGATGGCTGCGTTGAATACCAGGCGGCGATCCAGCCACTCGGACTTTATGCCGAGTTCATAGCTGAGAGCCACCTCCTCGTCGAAGGACAGAAGCTCTCGCGGCAGCTCGACAGATCCGGCACCCAGCGCCGTATTGAACCCGCCGGGCTTGGTGCCCTTCGCGATCGCCGCATACAGCATGACATCATCACTGAGGCGATAATTCACTGACGCTCTGGGCAGCCAGGCGTCCCAGCTATCATCGAGTGTCGCCGGGGCCCCCGCGAAGGTGAAGTCCACTTCCTGCTTCTCGTAACTGCGGCGCAGTTCAAGCCCCGCGGTTATCTGATCTGTCACGCTGTATTCAAGGGAACCGAAGGCAGCATAGGCGCTAATGTCGTATGTCTGGTCTATTTTTGGCACATCGTCAGGTTTTAACACGGTTCCCAGGACGCTGGCACCCTGCTCATCCATCTGCTCGTCGTAGTAGTACAGGCCGACCATCCAGCGCAGGGGCTGGTCCTGGCGCGAGGAGTAGCGCAGTTCCTGGCTAAAAGTGTCGATATCGCGCCCAATAAACTGGCGGAGATTGTTCCGCAGGAAGCCCACGGGTTCATTTGCTTCGCTCAAGCCCTGGTAGTCTATATCCAGATCAAAGGTGCCGTCGGTGCGGTTGAAGCCTGTCTGCGAACTGACAGTGCCCTCACCGATGTCCCAATCAAGATTGGCGGTCAACCAGGTGACTTCGCGTTTGTTGCCCTCGCATGTATCGCAGTTGTGCGAAATGAGATTCTTGCTGGCAGGCACTTCTCCAACGTACCAGATGTTGAATGGCAATGGCCCGACCTGCTGGTTTGACGGCACTGTGTGGTAGGCCGGCTGACCCAAAGCTTCGTCGGAGTAGGAGGCTCGCAGGTACGCCCTGAAGCTGCCGCCGGCGTCATAGAGCATGGATAGCGCCCCTGCGGAAACCTCTGCGGCGCCTACGCCATCGCGCCCAGTCAGCGTGTTCTTGTAGATACCGTCTTCGAAGTCCATCCAGCGCCCTGATACGCCGAATGAAAGTGAGTCACTTGCGGGCAGATCCAGCCACCCGCTCAGTTCCCTGCGGCCGCGTTCACCGATATCTGCCTGCACCCAGCCACCGAACTCGTCACCGGGGCGGCGAGTGATATAATTCACCGCGCCGGCGAGAACGCCGCGGCCAAACATGGCACTCTGGGGGCCCTTGACCACCTCAATACGTTCAATCGCCAGGTTTTGCATGTTCAGACCGGAGCGCCAGGGTACCAGGTTGCCATCCACGAAAATGCTGGTGGTGGGTTCACTCGCCGCGCGCACGCTGGTCTGCCCGCGGATTGCGGGCTTGGAGTCCCAGGGGCTGAGGCCCTCGGACCAGGTCAGCGATGATGTGTACTTGGCTACATCCTCCAGACTGCTGATGCCCTGGCGCTCAATCTGGTTGAGGTCCATGGCGGACACCGATATCGGTATGTCCTGGATGCTTTCCTCTCTCTTGCGCGATGTGACGATCACTTCCTCAAGAGTGGTTGCGCCGGATGCCGGTGCTACTGGCTGAGCCAGCCCCGGTACAGGGGCCATGGCGGCCAAAAAGGCCAATACTGTGATAATCGTGTTTTTGTCGTTGAGCATGCTCAGCCCTCCTATGATCCCCAAATGCCATCGCAGTCCTCCATTCTATGGTGGCGTGGCTGCGATCTCCCCCGAAAGATAATCACGAAAGTTCAGCTGGTGATATGGTATATTCCTGATTTGACGCGACTTTTTCCCGGGTGCTGTCCGGGAAACGCCCGCTAAGCACGAGTGGCATTCGTGCTGCCCGAACGGATGTTGGGAGGATTGGTGAGCTCGCAATGAATTCGGCCCTCGGTACTGAACTAGCCTCAGCAGGGAGACGGCAGCGGCAGCTGCAACTCTGGTTCTACGTAGGCGTCCCACTGCTCATCGGTTTTTTTCTGGGTTGGACTCAGGTCGGGCGTGCCGCTGAGTGGCCCAAATATGTGTCATTGCTGTACTGGATGGGCGTCAGTTTTGGTAGCCTGTTTTTCCTCGAACTCCTGACGCCACCGTTCGCCGGCATTTTGCGCCCGCGGGGCGTACCGCTCTGGATTACGCTGATCATTGCGCAGGTCATTATCGGTTGGCTGGCGATCCTCCCGGTCATGCGTTTTTTTACCGAGAGCGTGCAGTCACTGTTACCGCTTGCGCTGGCACATCCATTGCAAGACGGCTCCCTTTCCAGCGTTCTGCAGAAATTGCCTACGAATATTGTTACCTGGGTCGGCATCAACCTGTTGTTTTTTTACGGGCTGGGTATGGAGCGTTTTGGTTACAAACCCCCTGCAAGACCCTCGCCCACATTCCCTGGGAGTATTGATCCTGCGACGACAGAGGCCCAGTCGGAAGCTGGCAGAAGCGGCCAGGCCGCGACGGAGGTCTCGCCCCCCGCATTTCTGTCGCGGGTGCGCGATGAGCGCCGGGGTGCATTGCTGGCACTACAGGCCGATGGGCACTATCTCCACGTCCACACCGATGCGGGCTGCGATATGATCCTTTACCGTTTCAGTGACGCTTTGGGGGAGCTTCCCGACGCTGAAGGCATGCGTGTGCACCGATCCTGGTGGGTCGCCGAGCGCGCTGTTGATGGCGGAGAGAAAGGCGAAAAGCTTATTCTGGTTAACGGGGTGACGGTCCCGGTGAGTCGCTCCTATCGCGTCCAGGTCAGGGAGCGCGGCTGGCTCAGCTAGAGCTGACTCAGCTAGCGCTCCTGCAGTTCCCGGGCGATCAGGTCTGCCGCCTTTTCACCGATCATGATCGCGGTGGCATTGGTATTGCCGCTAATCAATGTTGGCATTACGGAAGCATCAGCAATACGCAGCCCCTGCACTCCCCGAACTTTTAGCGTTGGCGTAACCACCGATGATTCGTCAGCTCCCATGCGGCAGCTGCCAACGGCGTGATAGCCGAGAAAAGCAGTCTGACGCAGAAACTCTGCCCACTGCGTATCGGATTGTACTTCCTCGCCGGGCATCCGTTCCGCAACGCGGTGGGCGGCAAAGGCGGGGCCGGAGAGTATCCGGCGCACGTCGCGACAGGCGTTGATCAGCTTGTCGAGGTCCCGGGTCGATTCAAACATCGCATGCTCGATCCGTATGCCGTCGCCCGGGCTCGCAGAACGCAGGCGCACCCTGCCGCGTGTCTCCGGGTACGCAATATTGACCGATGCCGATATCGCCGGTCTGGGGTAGGGAATCACGCCATTCTCGTCGAAGCTGAAAGCGTAGGGCCCGAGCTGTACCTGGATGTCGGCATTGTTGCCGTGATCGCCCGAGGCCATGAAGGCGACCGCGTGGGGGTAGGGGCTGGTCGCCGGTCCACGGCCGAACAGCAGCCAGCGGAAGGCATGCAGCACGATTTTCCAGCTGTTTATCTCCGTGTTGAAGGTGGATTGATTGACCTCGATACTCACCATACCCTGGGGATGTTCCTGCAGGTTCCCGCCCACTTCGGGACTGTCTACGCGCACGGGTATGCCGAGCTCTTGCAGATGATCTGCTGGTCCGATGCCGTTCTGCATCAGCAGGCGGGGTGTGCCAAGCGCCCCCGCACACAGCGTGACACCGTGTCGTGACCGAAGCTCGGTGTGCCGGGAGCGCCGCTTGAACACGACGCCCTCGCATTGGGTACCGTCGAAGATGAGATCGGAAACCTCGCAGCCGATGCGAATCTCCAGGTTGCGGGGCTTTTTGCCGGGCCAGAGGTAGGCACGCGCGGTGTGATAGCGCCAGCCCCGCTTCTGCGAGACCTGGGTGTAGGCGACACCGAGCTGGCTGGCGCCGTTATAGTCCGGGTTGAATTCGACCCCGGATTCTACGGCGGCATCTACAAACACGTTCGCCAGGGGATGGGTTGTCCGTAGCCAGTCCACGTTGACAGCGCCGTCTCGCCCACGCACGGTGGTGTCTCCGATATGGGTGCGCTCCAGGCGCTTGAACAACGGCAGTACATCCGCGTAGGACCAACCCTCGCAGCCCAGTTCCGCCCACCGGTCATAGTCGCTCGGCTGTCCCCTGACGAAAAGCATACCGTTGATGCTGCTGGACCCCCCAAGCACTTTTCCCGCCGGCCATAGTTCGGCGCGGTTATCGCGCGTCGGGTCGGGCTCGGCGGTGTGCATCCAGTCCAGGGACTTGTTGCCAATCGCCTTGATGATCGCTGCGGGTACATGAATGAACGGGGACAGGTCTCGAGAGCCCGCTTCCAGCAGTACCACCCGCTGGTCGGGAAAGTACTTCGCCAGCCGGTGAGCCAGAGCCGCGCCGGCAGAGCCGCCACCAACAACAACGTGGTCTGCTGTCTCCTGCTTATGCGCTCCCATGTTTCTCAGCCATCCTCCTCTGACACGAATTCCTTCCAGCTTTCCGTATCGAGAATCTCGGGCGTGTACTTGCGGAAGCTATCCAGAACCCCTTCGGGGAGTGCATCGAGTCCCCGGACCTTGGTGCCATAGCCTCTGGCGACGGTGCCTCCGGGTCGGTCACCCATGCCCATCCACGATGCCCATTTATTCTTGTTCTGCAGCTGGGCATGCACGGGCGCGGAAGCTATTGCAGGGTTCTGCATGTCGGCCAGGGCAGCGGAGTAGCTCATGAACGAGTTGATGTAGAGGGGGTCTCCAACTCCTCCCCGGGGAGGGAAGGACTCTATGGACTGTGTCGCCAGGAAAACCCGGTCGCCAATTACCTCGAGGGGCAGGGGGTTCGGGTTATAGGCCATGACGTAGAAGCGCTCGGGGGTGTAGCGGCGGGGGACGGGCCCCAGCCGGAAACGCTGGACACCATGGCGCTCGTTCGTGAACGGATTGACGAAACTCTCCATGGGTTTATAGGAATCTATCTCCGTGTAATAGCCTGCCTCATACTTGGTCATCTGGTATTCATCGTTGCCCTGGGGCTCCCAGAAGTCGATGAGCAGGTTGTTGAGGGTGAACAGGGGCAGGTAATTCCCTGCGCCCGAATCGGCGTAGATGTTGAGGCGCAGGAAAGAAACCACCTTTTCAGTTTGCAGGCTCCCCACCAGCTTTACGTGTGCCCGCAATGCCTCGACGGGATCGGCGAAGTCCACTGTGACGGGACCGCCCGCTTTGGTAAGGGTCGCCGTTGAAAGGCCGGCGAGTGCGGCAAAGCCTGCCCCGCCAAGCAGTACATTGCGCCTGGTTACGCCATGGTTCTGGTCATTCATGTGGATTCTATCCCCGTCTGTTTAACTGGGATTATGCCCTATCGGGTATGCAAATGCCGGGGCATCATCTTCGATAACAGCTATGTTGAATCGGATTAGCTGATGGCATGGTTAGCTGTGTGGGCGCCGATCGTACTCGATCAGGGAGCAAAAACGCCGCGAATACTGTCCAGCGTTGCCACCGTAGCGCGGGTAACCTGTTGCTTGGCGCGATAAATCACGCACAGTGGGATGTACAGGCTGGTATCGTCGAGTCGGTGCACCGCCAGGAGACCGAATTTTTCCTCGTCTTCGACCGCATGGCGAGGAAGAACCGCCACCCCTTCGCCTTTCATGACCAGGCTCTTGATAGCCGCAACGGCATCAACCGTGTAGGTGGGGTCACAGGTGACGCCCGCGGCTGCGCAGCTGCGTTCCACCGCGCGACGAATCTTGCCGTGCTGGGTCGGCAGTATCAGCCGTAGCTTCCCCAACATCTCGATCGGGACGCCGGGTGTGGGCAGCTGCAGATCCGGTGGAGCAATCAGGCACAGCTCTTCACGTCGCAACACTTCGATTCGCAACAGGTCCGACTCCGGCTCCTCGAAGACAATAGCGAGGTCGAGCTGGTTATC
>JBGTGB010000366.1:0-10151 GCA_041746975.1 Haliea sp.
GCCGGCACCAAGACCGCCGCCAACAGCGGTGCGGGCCGCAAGAACGGCACAGCCCTCATGGCCCCCGCCTCCGGGGCTGCCGCCAGGCTGCCTTCCAGCGGCGTGTCGTCAGTGCCGGTGCGGCGCTGTACAGGCGCGGCCGCGACCACTTTCAGGTGCTGGGGCACGCGGCCAGCCTGATCACCACTATCAGTACTGCCGTCGAAACCTCGCGCCTCCGGCTCAGCCTGGTCTCCGCCTGCAACCGCTGCTGACCGGGGCGGCCCATCCTGGGGGCCCGCGCCAGTCGGCCCTGCTGGCGCCGGCGCTTCTGTGCGCGACGGGACTGTATCGATATCCGTGTCCTTAGCGAGCTGGAAATCGCTTTCGGACCAGCTGGTTCCCACCGCCAGGCTTTCGTCCTGCAGCTCGCGCACCACCTCGCGGAGGTCATCCACAGTGACCCGGTGGCGTTCGTCAAGCGAGCAGTGTAGCAACAAGCGGCTGCAGATAAGGTTGATGCGCCGGGGGATGCCCTCGCTGAATTTGTGTACCAGCGGGAATATCGCCTGGCTGAAGGCGGGGTCGCCACGCCAGCCCACTACGTCCAACCGATGAAGAATGTAGGCTTGCGTTTCCTCCAACTCCAGTGGGCGCAGATGGCTGGCGGCGACGATACGCTGGTGCACCTGCTCCAGTTCCGGGCGCAGCAACAGTTCCCGCAACTCCGGCTGACCCAGCAGGAAGATCTGCAGCAAGGGCTTGCCGTTGACCTGGATATTGGTGAGCAGGCGCAGCTCTTCCATGGCGGAAATCGCCAGGTCCTGTGCCTCGTCCACGATAAGCAGGGCGCGCAGACCCTCGCGGTGCCAGGTTCGCAACTGTTGGGTGAGGCGCTGCAGGACCTCGCCTTTCTCAACAAAGTCCAGCGACACGCCGAACTCGTAGGCAACCATTTTCAATAAATCGTCGGCCTTGAGCTGACTGCAAACCAGGTTGGCAACGCGCACGTTCTCGCCGGAGAGATGTTCGACCAGGGCGCCGATCAGGGTCGTCTTGCCCGTGCCGGGCCGGCCGGTGATCATCACAAAGCCTTCCTGGCGCATGTAGGCAAAGGCCATATAGGCACGCGCCTTCGAGTAGCCCTTGTGGACATAGGCGAAGGCGTGATCCGGGCTCAGCAGGAACGGTTCGGCCTTGAAGCGGTAGAACTGGTCATACATTGTGACTCGTTACCACGCAGTTTCGCTAAGCTGACTGCCAAGCATGTTGCATTGAAAGTTGTTTGATGGCAAGGCAATACGGGACATGACTCACGTGGATTGTGAAGCCCGTCACAGGCTCGATACGGTGCCAGAGGCGGGACTCTCATGCTGCGCATTTAACGCGGATCCCGGACGCAGCACTGTGCGCAAGCGTACATAGGCCTGCAAACAACATAGGCGGCCGCCTCTACAGACGCCACAAATGGACACCCCGGGCCGCGGCCTGACCCCGATCCAGCACCCCCTTGACATCCATCACCACCCCGTCGGGGGCGAGAATGGGCAGCACCACATCCAGACCCCGGGCCAGGTAGTCGGCGTGGGGCACCGCCAACACTACCGCATGCGCCAGCCCCAGCTGCTCCCAGGGGGTGAGCGACACGCCGTATTCCGCCTGCGCTTCCTCGTTGTCGGCAAGGGGATCGTGAACCGTGACCTCACAGCAGTAATCCTCCAGTTCACGGATGATATCCTCTACCCGCGAGTTGCGCAGATCCGGGCAGTTTTCCTTGAAGGTCAGGCCGAGCACGGTCACCTTCGCCCCGGCCACCGGATGGCCACGGCCGACCAGTTGCTTCACCGTCTGCTCGGCGATGAACTTGCCCATGCCGTCGTTGGTCTGGCGCCCGCCGAGCACCACCTGCGGGTGGTAACCGACGCTTTCGGCCTTGTAGGTGAGGTAGTACGGGTCCACGCCGATACAGTGGCCGCCCACCAGGCCGGGGCGGAAGGGCAGGAAATTCCACTTGGTACCGGCGGCCTCCAGCACATCCAGGGTGTCGATACCCAGCTTGTTGAAGATCAGTGCCAGCTCGTTCATCAGGGCGATATTGAGGTCGCGCTGGGTGTTTTCGATCACCTTGGCGGCCTCGGCCACCTTGACGCTGGCGGCGCGGTGCACCCCCGCCTCCACCACGGATTCATAGAGCGCAGCCACCCGCTCCAGGGTCGCCGGCGTATCGCCGGCAACCACCTTGGTGATGGTCTCCAGCCGGTGCACCTTGTCGCCCGGGTTGATGCGCTCGGGGGAGTAACCGATAAAGAACCCCGCGGCCCCCTCCACATCGACCCCGTCGCGACCGCTCCAGGCGAGGCCTGACCCCGCCTCCAGCAGGGGCACGCAGACTTCCTCGGTGCAGCCGGGGTAGACGGTGGACTCGTAGATGACGACGGTGCCGGGCTGCAGGTATTTGGCTACCGTGCGCGAGGCGCCTTCCAGCGGGCTCAAATCCGGGCGGTGAGCGTGATCAATCGGGGTGGGCACCACCACGATAATGATGGAGGCCTCCGCCAGCTGCGCCGGGTCACTGCTGTACGCAAGCCCGGTGGCCGCCGCCAGGGCGTCCGCGGAAACCTCGCCACTGGGATCGTGGCCAGCGCGGTAGTGGTTGAGCTTCTTTTCATTGAGATCAAAGCCGATGGTCCGCCGCTGGCGGCCAAAGGCCACCGCCAGTGGCAGCCCGACATAGCCCAGGCCGACAATGGCCACGGTTTCGTTCATGTTCTGCTCGCTCATTATGGTGACTGGGACAGGAACCAGGCGGCGGTGCGGGCCAGCCCTTCATGGACGTCGTATTGCGGAGCGTAACCGAGCAACCGGGCCGCCTTGCCGATATCGGCCTGGGAGTGGCGCACGTCGCCCTCGCGGAACTCGCCGTACTCGGGCTCCGCGCCAGCCGCTGCCGGGCGCCCGGGGCTCAGCAGGTCACGGATGCCGTAATAGAGCTCGTTGAGCGTGGTGCGGCCACCGAAGGCGACGTTGTAGACCTGGTTCAGGGCTTCGGGCTCGGTGACTGTCGCCGCCAGCAGGTTGGCCTGCACCACATTGTCGATATAGCAGAAGTCGCGGGAAGTCTCGCCGTCGCCGTTGATCTGGCAAGTCCCTCCCGCAACCAGCTCACCAAACCAGCGCGGAATCACCGCGGCGTAGGCGCCTTCCGGGTCCTGCCGCGGGCCGAACACATTGAAGTAGCGCAGGCCAATGCAATCCAGGCCATAGGCGCGCTGGAAGACGTCGGCGTAGAGTTCATTGACATACTTGGTCACCGCGTAGGGTGACAGGGGCTTGCCGATCTCGTCTTCGACCTTGGGCAGGCCCGGATGGTCGCCGTAGGTGGAAGAGGATGCCGCATACACGAAACGCCGGACCTTGGCGTCCCGGGCCGCCACCAGCATATTGACGAAGCCGTCGATATTGACCGCATTGGTCAGCAGCGGATCCTCAAGCGAGCGGGGCACACTGCCCAGGGCGGCCTCGTGGAGGACGTAATCCACGCCTGCCATGGCGCGGCGACAGTCGTCCAGGGAGCGGATGTCGCCCTCGATGAAGGTGAATTCACCGCTGCCTCCCGCCCCTGCGAGAACCGCGTCAAGGTTGTGGCGGTGGCCGGTGGAGAAGTCGTCCAGCCCCACCACCACTTGCCCGAGCCGCAGCAGCCGCTCCACCAGATGGGAGCCGATAAAGCCGGCGGCGCCGGTGACCAGCCAGCGGGCAGGGGCATGACTGAGCCTGGATTCCGTTGCCTTGTATGCTTCCACTGTGTCTTGCCTTCCCTGTCAGAGCTTCTGGGCAGCGCGTCAACCTGTGCGCCAGGTCGCGCTTCCGGTGTGCCGTCGTTTACAGCGTGCTGCCGGGAGTATAAGGTCTGGCTGACTTTACAGCCATGCCCCGGCATGACGCCGGTCACAGTTTGGGCACAACAACGGCTACAGGATCACCCCCATGGTGGGCAATATCGGCCTGATTACCCATTTGGTCGCCAGCGCGGGCTTCGCAGCGCTTGCTTTGCTGCTGCTGCTGCAATGGCGGGTCAAGCCACTGCAGACCAGCCTGTTGCTGGCGTGCACGGCGGCGGCGCTGTGGGCTGCCATTGTCGGCATCGGCAGCCTCGCCGAATACCCGCCCGTGCGCCTGACCCAGCTCGCCGAGCTGGTGCGTAACGCCGCCTGGCTTTACCTGTTGCTGCAACTGCTGGGTCTGCAGACCGACGGCAGTGCGGATTCACTGTGGGGCAGAAACTGGCGCCCCCTGTTCCTGGCCGGTGCCGCGGTGGCGCTGGGGCTGACTCTGCTGCCAGCGCTAAACCCCCTACTGCCAAACTGGCTCCGCACGGGGGAGGACCTGTCCTTGGCTGTTTCGCTGTCCCTGGCCCTCATTGGCATGCTGCTGATCGAGCAGTTGTACCGCAATGCCAGCACCGGGGAGCGCTGGGCGCTCAAGTTCCTCTGCCTGGGACTGGGTGTGCTGTTCGCCTGGGACTTCTTCATGTACTCCGAGGCCCTTCTGTTCCGCAAGCTGGACCCGGACCTGTGGCAGGCCCGCGGCCTGGCCAATGCGGTGGCCGTACCGCTGCTGGGTATTGCCTTTGCCCGCTATGGCAGTTGGCACACCGGGCTGCGGGTGTCGCGCCAGGTGGTTTTCCACACCGTTACCCTGATGGGCGCCGGGCTGTATCTGCTGGGTATGGCGGCCGTCGGCTACTTCCTGAAATTCATGGGTGGCACCTGGGGATCCGTGCTGCAGCTGGGTTTTCTGGTCGCGGCCGGCGCCCTGCTGCTGAGCGTATTGTTCTCCGGGCGCCTGCGGGCGCTGCTGCGGGTACAGTTGAGCAAGCACTTCTTCAGTTACCGCTACGACTACCGGGAGGAATGGCTCAAATTTACCCAGGCCCTTGCCACTCTTAGTGACGATGTTGCGGAAGGCCTGATTCGCACCATGGCGCCGCTGGCCAGCAGCAACGCCGGATTGCTCTGGGGGGGTGGTGACGGCCAGCCCCTGCGCCTGCTCGCGCAGTGGGAAATGCCGGTGCCGGAAGGGGCCAGTGAGGGCCTGGGCAAACTGCCGGCCTGGCTACAGCAGACGGACTGGGTTATCGACCTGAAGGAATGGCGCAGCACCCCGGACATGTATACCGACCTGGCCCTGCCGGGCTGGTTGCAGCGGGAAGCTACCCTGTGGCTGATCATTCCGCTGGTTTTTCGAGACCAGCTGGAAGGCATCCTGATGCTGAAAGGGTCAAGCCTGAAAGACAGCATCAACTGGGAGGACCGGGACCTGCTCAAGACCGCCGGCCGCCAGGCCGCCAGCCACCTGGCCCAGCACCTGGCCAGCCAGGCTTTGGTGGAAGCGCGCCAGTTTGACGCCTTCAACCGGCTGTCGGCCTATGTAGTGCACGATCTCAAAAACATCCTGGCCCAGCAGTCACTGATCGTCTCCAACGCCGCGAGGCACCGTGACAACCCGGCCTTTATCGACGACATGATCAGCACCGTGGAAAACTCGGTGACGCGCATGCAAAGGCTGATGGAGCAGATGCGCAGCGGCCTGCGCAATGCCGATTCCGGGGTGGTGGAGCTGACTCCCCTGTTGCACCAGGTTATCCGCGCTCGTGCGGGGACGCGCCCGGTACCCGAAGCGGAATTCGCAGCGGAGGATCTTGCGGTGGAAGCCGACCGCGAGCGCCTGGCCACCGTGTTCAACCACCTGCTGCAGAATGCCCAGGAGGCCACCCCCACCGACGGCTCGGTGACGGTAACACTGCACAGCGACGATCGCCGCGCCCTGATCGACATTGCGGACACCGGTCGCGGCATGGAAGCCGACTTTCTGCGGCAGCGCCTGTTCCGGCCCTTCGAGTCCACCAAGGGGCTCACCGGCATGGGTATCGGCGCCTTCGAAAGCCGGGAATATGTCCGCCAGCTGGGAGGCGAAATCGAGGTCAAGAGCAGTCCCGGACAGGGCAGCGTGTTCCGGGTTATCCTGCCCCTGGCCTCCGGCGAGGCGGCGGATCGGGACACACTTCCGGGGCAACACTAGCCATGAATGATCAACAGAATAACCGGGTAGACAATGTCTAAAGCGAGCACCAAACACCTGCTGGTTGTGGAGGATGACAAGGGCCTGCAAAGCCAGCTGCGCTGGGCCTTCGACGGCTTCGAAGTGACCATCGCCGGCGACCGCGGCGAGGCCATTGCCGCCCTGCGCCGGTTCCAGCCCGGGGTGGCCCTGTTGGACCTGGGCCTGCCGCCGGACCCCGGCGGGGTGACCGAAGGACTCGCCACCCTGCGCGAGATCCTAAGCCTGGCGCCGGAAACCAAGGTGATCGTAGTGACCGGGGATAATGACCGCGCCAACGCGGTCAAGGCCATCGCCGGCGGGGCCTGGGATTTTCACCAGAAGCCCGCCGATCCGGAGCTGCTGGCGCTGCTGGTCGAGCGCGCTTACCACGTCTATGAGCTGGAGTTGGAGAACCGCCGCTTGCAACGGGCCGAAGAGAACATGCCCCTGCGCGACATCATCGCCATCAGCCCGCAGATGCTCAAGGTTTGCCGCACCGTGGAGAAAATCGCTCCCACGGACATCACCACCCTGCTGCTGGGCGCCAGCGGCACCGGCAAGGAACGGTTCGCCCGCGCCTTGCACGAACTGAGCCCGCGGGCGGGGAACCGGCTGGTGGCCATCAATTGCGCCGCGATCCCGGAAAACTTGCTGGAAAGCGAGCTGTTCGGCTACGAAAAGGGCGCTTTCACCGGTGCCAACCAGCAGACCGCCGGCAAGATCGAGTACGCCCACCAAGGTACCCTGTTTCTGGACGAGATCGGCGACCTGCCGCTGGAATTGCAGGCAAAACTCTTGCGCTTCCTGCAGGAGCGGGTGGTCGAGCGCATCGGCGGCCGCAAGGAAATCCCGGTGGACGTACGCATCGTCTGCGCGACCCACCAGGACCTGGAGCAGCAGATGCGGGATGGCCGTTTCCGCGAGGACCTTTATTACCGGGTCAGCGAAATGAGCATCCATATCCCGGTCCTGAAGGACCGTACTGGCGACGCCCCGGTGTTGGCCAAGGCCTTCCTGGCGCGCTTTGCAGCCGAACTGGGAACCGGCACCCGGAGTTTTGATGCGAACGCGCTGGCGGCCATCGAACAATACAGTTGGCCCGGCAATGTGCGGGAACTGGAAAGCCGGGTGAAGCGCGCCGCGATCATGGCCGAGGGCAGCCAGATCACCCCCGGGGACCTGGAACTGGAGACAACTACCGCTGGCGAGCAGAGCATGCCACTGAACCTGCGCCAGGTGCGAGAGGCGGCCGAGCGGGATGCCATCGTGCGCGCGCTGGGCCACGCCGGTGACAATGTCTCCGAAGCGGCCAGCCTGCTGGGGGTTACCCGGCCTACCCTGTATTCGATGCTGGAGAAGTACGGCCTGAAATAGACTGCCCGCCCCGCGCCGGCCGCAGCCCCAGGGCCAATACGATCAACAAGAACAGCAGCAGGGTGATGCGCGGTGCGTCAATCAGGCTGTCAAACATGCCGACTGCACCGAAGGCCATCAGCGCTCCCGCCAGCGGCGGCGACCAGGCCACTCTCGCAGCGTGCCCCAGCACCAGCCGGTACAGCGCCAGCAGATACAGGGCGGTAAACACCAGCGCGCCAAACCAACCCTGCTCAACGAAGTAATGCAGCCACAGGTTCTTTGCGTGCCAGGGCAGGTGATGGCGGTCGCTGGTAAAAAACCAGAACTCGGCTCCCCCTTCGAAGCCCGTGTTGCGCAGCAGCTCGCGGCCACGCGAATCCGAAATGGCAATTTCCCCTATGTCGAGCGACCGGCTCCGCGTGGCATTGGCCAGGGAAAACTTGGTCGGACGCGGGACCAGGCCCGGTTCGCCAAGTCGGTGCTGGTCAAAGGTGAATTGGAACTGCGCCCAGTCTCCGTTCTCAGGGAGTGTGACCTTGTGCACCGCACAGCCAAAATCGTACAACAAGTGCTTGCGACATAGTTCCATGTGTATCCTGCCTCCGGCGGGGGCCCGGGCTCGGAGCTGGCCACTGAAAGGCCCTTCCAGTGAGGGACTCACGCTCTGGCTTACCCGATACAACTCCCCGAACCCCAGTACATGGCGCGGACCGCCAAGTCGCAGCAGCGTCTCGCCCTCCTCGATCAGCAGCTGGTGGGTACCGGGAATGGAGCCGTCATCCACCTTCCAGAAAAAGCGTTGGGCGAACCTTCCGGTTCCGATTCCCAGCCATTGCTCTACTCCACCTTCGGGCAATGACGCGGCCAGGGCCCAGTGCGATTCGCGCCCTGCGAGATCCTTGTCCACGGTCGAGAAGCGTTCACCGGCGTAATAGGTACCCGTTACCAGGACCAGAAGGACCAGACCGCCCAGCCCCATGAGAACCCTGATGCCCCCGGCCACATCCGGGCGCCAGCAGTGAGTGGGCCGCCAGCGCACTGCCACCAGCACTCCCAGCAGAAACCCGAGCAACAGCCACCCAGCCAGCCAACCCTCGCCCTCCGACCAGTACAGGGTGACCAGAGCCGCATTCACGGCCACCCAGAATACCGAGCCCAGAGCAAGCGGCGCGGTATCGATATACCTGCCCCCGGGCACGGGTCCGAGGAGCAGCCACGATGCCAGAGCCACGCTGGCGCCGTGCACAATGTAGACGCCCTTGGGAACCAGCAGGGTGCAGGCCGCGCTGAGCAGGAGGCCCGGCAGCAACAGCAAGAGGGCGGCGAGCCAGCCCCTGAATGGCTGTACCGCCGCCACCGGCGCCACCAGCCAGGCCAGTAACACCGCGGACGCGGCGGCGGCCAGGCCGCGGTAGCCCCCCGTCGCAAAAACCATGGGGAACAGGAACGCAAGCCCCAGCGCGGCCAGCAAGAGAACCACCAGGTCCGGCCGCACCAGCGCCCGCCGATCCATGCACCAGGCCTGGGCTGCCAGAAGGACGAACATGCCCAGCAGGCCGACACCCAGCCCCAGATACAGCCCCCGCGAGAACGTGGTGAAAACCGCATAGCCCGCCAGGGCCAGGGCCGCCAGCACCCCCAGTGCAGGTAGTGGCTGCCGCACCCGCAGCGCCAGCCAGACCAGGAAGGGTACTGTCAGGGCCAGCCAGGCATCGAGCATCGCACCGCCGACATTGACCTCCCAGAACAGCGCGGTAGTGCGATAGTCCGAGGAGAAATTGCTCAGCCCGACAAACAGCCAGCGTTCCCACACTGTTGCCAGCGCCACCAGCGCGAGCCCCGCCAGCAGGCCCGCCAACAGGGCACGCAGGGCGCCCTGGCTGTCGCGGGCCAATGCGCGCCAAAGGAACGGCAACAACAAGAGGACGAACAGAAAGCCCTTGGCCAGGCGCGGTCCGTTGAGGGGGGAAAAATAGCCGGCGGGAAGGGACACCCCGGACCAGATCTCGCTGAATGCCGTCCAATCGGTGCTCACAAGATAGCTGGCCGCCAGCAGGGACAACAGCAGCAGGCGCCCAAAACCGAGCGCAAAGCCGGTTTCGACCCCGGATTCCGAGGCGCCTGCGCGCACACCTCGAGCCACCCGCCATGCCAGGCGCAAGGCCAGTACCAGCAGAATCGCCAGCACCAGGGCATCGCTCTCGGTGAGGAAGATCTGTCCGGTCCGGGCGGCCCTGTCCACCACCGGGAGCAGCGCCGGCAGCAGGCACAACCAGGCGTGGCGGTGCAGCAGGCAGGCAACGATCACCACGCACACATAGACCAGCGCCGGCAACGGCAGCGGGTGCGTCCAGAGGAAGACGGCAAGACCACCCAAAGCCGCCACGGCCAGGGGCAGTGACCAGGCCAGATACAGTACTCGCCGTGGGTGGCGGGATGTCATCGGGGCCGCTCCAGCCGTGCCTGCAGGTGGTCGACGAGACCATCCAGGGCCTCGTCCAATAACAGGAACACTTCGCTGAAGCCCTTCATGTCGCTGTAATAGGGATCGGGGATGACCGCTTCCCGGTTACCCCCCGCGGGTCGATAATCCCCGAGCAGCTGCGCGCCACAGGGGCCACTGCCAGCCGCGGCCAGCGCTGCCAGTTCCTCCAGGTGCGCCGGCTCCATGGCCAGAATGACATCGTGCTCACGCAGCATCGCCGCCGTCACCT
>JBGTGB010000367.1:0-2390 GCA_041746975.1 Haliea sp.
GCCGCAGGCCCTGACCGGCGGTGGCTGGATTGTTACAGGCGGATTCTGGCCGAGATCGGTCGAGAAGCCTGAAATCATTTTTGCTGACGGTTTCGAGGGCTAACACCCATGCCTCATCTTTTTCCGAGTGGCACCCTGATAGAGGTCAAAGACTTCCTGCCATGCCTATCCACGTGCCTATCCACGTGCCTATTCACATGCTTGTCCATTTGTGCGCCGCTTTTGTTTATACTCCAAGTCCGCAAGCGAATTAACCGCATTACAGACGGCATCAATGGAAATCACCGGTTTACTGAAAAATGCCGCCTCAGGCGACCTCCAGGCGACGGATCGCTTGTTCGAATCGGTCTATCGGGAATTGTATCGCCTGGCCGGCAGCCATCGCCGTCGCTGGCAGGGCGATGAAACACTCAACACCACCATGCTGGTGCACGAGGCCTACATCAAGCTGGTGCGTGCGGATGATCCACAATGGTCTGATCATGGCCACTTCTTTGCGGTGGCCTCGCGCGCCATGCGGCACGTATTGGTGGATTACTCCAGGCGCAAAATGGCGGCCAAACGTGGGCTGGGCGCGAGTCGCGCCGATATCGACGTGGATGCACTACCCGACATTGACCTTCCCGAAGACCTGAGCGTCGAACTGCTGGCCCTGGAACAGGCGCTCGAACAACTTGAGGCTGTCAATCCGAGACAGGGACAAGTGGTCGAGTGTCGCTTTTTCGCCGGTCTGAGCATCGAAGACACCTGCAAAGCGCTGGGGGTTTCTGAAAGCACCGTGAGGCGGGACTGGGAGTTTGCGAAGATCCATCTGCAACAGTTACTCGAGAACGCGCCGGTCCAATGACGGACCCTGTCAGTTCACCCTTCGTCCTCTCCACGGCCATTGATGCCAAGGTGGAGGCCTTGCTGCTTGATACCCTCGAGCGCCCGCAATCAGCGCGGCAGGATTTTCTCCAGCAGGCCACGGACGACCCGGAGCTTCGAAGGGTTGTGAAAGAACTTTTGCAGCTGCATGCCCGGGGCGAAGAAAACATCGGCCGTATGGCCCAGCGTCTCAACTTGCTCGAAGCCTCGGCATTGCCCACTCCTAAGCGAATTGGCCCTTTCCGCATCGAGCGAGAACTCGGGCGAGGCGGCATGAGTGTGGTTTGCCTGGGTGTTCGCGATGACGGGCAGTTTTCCCAGCAGGTCGCAGTCAAGTTCCTGCCGAGTGGCCCCGCACTTGAATCGATGCTGCGTCGCTTTGATGCCGAGCGCCGCATTCTGGCTGCCATGGAGCATCCCAATCTCGCCAGACTGATTGACGGGGGAATCAGCCCGGAAGGCTGGCCTTACTTCATCATGGAGTATGTCGACGGAATACCGATCACACGTTATTGCGATGACAAAAAACTATCGCTGCATCAACGCTTGCAACTGTTTCGCCAGGTGCTCAACGTTGTCCAGTACGCCCACCAGAACCTGGTGGTGCATCGTGACCTGAAGCCTTCAAACATCCTTGTGACTGCTGAAGGGCGGGTCAAATTGCTGGACTTCGGTATCGCCAAGGTACTGGACGAAGGCATGACAGCTGAGGCGACGATGCTGACGAAGATCGGGGGACGTCCCCTGACGCCCGCTTATGCCAGCCCCGAGCAAATTTCGGGAGACCCCATTACCACGGCCAGCGATGTCTATTCGCTGGGCGTGCTGCTGTACCAACTTCTTACCGGGTCTTCTCCCTACCGCGTAGTCGCAGACCCCTCAGCCCATATCCGCGAGGCAGTACTTACGGAGGTGCCGGTTAACCCCTCGGTGCGGGTCCGGGAGAATGCCAGCCGTGAGGCGGAACTGCGTGCAACCACCCCAACGCTGCTGGCCCGCCAGCTCAAGGGTGACCTGGATGTCATTTGCCAGGTAGCGCTCCGCAAGGAACCACAACACCGCTACGCAACCGTGGAGCAGCTGGCCGCTGATCTCGATCGTTACCAGGACCGCCTTCCGGTACTGGCGCGTTCGGGGAACTGGCGCTACCGCACGGGACGGTTCCTGCGCCGCCACGCCCTCGCGCTGGCCATTGGCACGCTGTTACCCGCGGCCGCAGTCACGGCACTCTTGATTCATGCCGATCGCTTGGGTGTCGAGCGCGACCGGGCGACCGCTGCAGCTGAGCGCGCTGCTAATGAGGCCGCCAAGTCGCAACAGGTGAGCGATTACCTCGTCAGTCTGTTTCGTGCAGCCGACCCGGCAAATGCCGCAGGTCAGGAGATTACCGCGATTGAACTGGTGCAGCGCGGAGTGGAGCAGGTGGAGGGGCTGGGTGACGACCCCAAGCTCCAGGTCGCCATGTTCCGGACGCTTGGCCAGGTAAACCAGGCGCTGGGACGTTACCAGGTCGCCAGTGAGCT
>JBGTGB010000368.1:0-5021 GCA_041746975.1 Haliea sp.
CTGTCGGAGAGCGGCTGGGCCCGGCCGGTGCCCCCGGCCGCCAGGTTGCCGCGGGTCTCCCCGGCGACCGGAATGCGCGCCAGGCAGTAGGGCACGGGCTCGCCGTTTATCATCAGTATGCGCTTGTCGCCCTCGGTGATCTCGGGGATAAAGCGCTGGGCCATGATTGTGTGCCTGCCCCGGCCGGTCAGGGTTTCAAGGATGACATTGAGGTTGGGGTCACCGGGCATGACGCGGAAGATGGAGGAGCCGCCCATGCCGTCCAGGGGCTTGAAGATCACGTCACCATGCTCGCTGTGGAAAGCCTTCAGGCGGGCGCTATCGCTGGTGACAAGCAGGGGTGGGCAGCACTGGGGAAACCAGGTGGCGAACACCTTCTCGTTGCAGTCGCGCAGGCTCTGGCAGCGGTTCACAATCAGCGTACCCTCGCGCTCGGCGGCTTCGAGTATATAGGTCGCGTAGACGTATTCGTTGTCAAAGGGCGGATCCTTGCGCATCAGGATCACGTCCAGTTCGCTCAGGTCGCGGACGTGCGCCGTCTCCAGCTGAAACCAGGTCGCGGGATCGCGGAACACGGTGAGGCCGGCCATGTTGGCGCGGGCCTTGCCCTGCTCAAGGAACAGGTCCCCCGGTTCCATGTAGTACAGCTGCCAGTCCCGGGTCTGGGCGGCCAGGAGCATGACCAGGGTGCTGTCTTTCTTGTACTGGATCCGCGAGATGGGATCCATGACTACGCCGATCTTGATGGTCATCGGGGATTTCCGCCGGTCTTGAGGGTTAGCTAAAGTACGCAATGGGCTGGTGCGGTGCAAGCGGCAGTCGTCACTGGGGCAGCCCTCGCTGCGGGGCAGTGGGCCCTCGCGCCGCTTATTCCAGGGTGGCCATGTCCCCCCAGCGAGCCTGGAGGATGGCGAGTGCCGCAAGCGGGGCCGTTTCGGTGCGCAGGACCCGCGGTCCCAGCGCCAGCGACTCGAAACCGGCGGCCTCCGCGGCGCTAATTTCTGCCTCGCTCAGGCCCCCTTCGGGGCCCACCAGCAGGCTGATGGAGGTCGGCATCCGGTTTTTTCCGGGGACTGTCGTGGCCCGGTGGTGGAGTACGAACCTGCGTTCGCCATCAGCGTCCTGCAGCCACTGCGCCAGGGTCGAGGGCTCGTGCACAGCCGGAAGCACACTGCGTCCGCACTGTTCGCAGGCACTTACGGCGACTTGCAGCCAGTGCAGCCGCTTGCGCTCCTCCCGCTCTCCGCGCAGGCGGACTTCAGTACGCTCGGTGTAGAGCGGGCTGATTGCCGCCACGCCCAGCTCCGTGGCCTTCTGCACGACCCAGTCCATGCGCTCACCGCGGGAGATACCGATACCGAGGTGGATTCGCAGGGCTGATTCCGCCAGCCCGGGTCCGGATTCCAGCACCGCGACCGTAACCCGGCGCTTGTCCGCCGCGACGATCCGGGCCTGGTATTCAGCGCCGCTACCGTCGAACAGGCACAGCTCGTCGCCCTGCCCCATGCGCAGGACCCGCGCCAGGTGTTGGCTGGGGCCGGACTCGAGTGCCAGCTCCGCACCCGCGGCCAGAGCCTGCTCGGTAAAGATACGCGGTACGCGCACGGCGCGCCCTAGAGTCCCAGGTTGTTGCGGATCTGCCGGGTCGGCTCGATCTGGTTCATGGTGTAGAAGTGCAGCCCGGGCGCGCCGCTTTCCAGCAGCGTCTGGCACAGCTGGGTCACCACTTCGATCCCGAACTGGCGCACACTCTCCTGGTCATTGCCGTACCCTTCGATCCGCTGGCAGATCCAACGCGGAATCTCGGCGCCACAGTTGCGCGAGAACCGGGCCAGGTTGGCGTAATTGGTGATGGGCATGATGCCGGCAACGATGGGCTTGTCGATGCCGACCGCAGCACACTGGTCGAGAAAGTAAAAATAGGCCTCCACGTTGTAGAAGTACTGGGTGATGGCGCTGTCGGCGCCGGCGTCCAGCTTCTGCTTGAGGAATTTCAGGTCGCTTTCGTAGCTGTCGGCCTGGGGGTGGATTTCCGGGTAGGCGGCTACCTCGATGTGAAAGTGATCGCCAGTCTGCTCCCGTACAAAAGCCACCAGCTCGCTGGCGTACACCATCTGACCGGCGCCACCCATGCCCGAGGGCATGTCCCCCCGCAGCGCCACCAGCCGCCGCACTCCCATGTCGCGGTAGCGCTGCAGCAGGGAGGCGATCGTGTCGTGATCGTCCGCACCGAAGCTCAGGTGAGGTGCGACATCGATGCCCTGCGTGCACAGCGCTTCGACGATACCGAAGGTGCTGTCGCGGGTAGAGCCGCCGGCACCATAGGTGACCGAGAAGAAAGCCGGATCCAGCGCCTGCAGCGCCGGCGTGGTCTTCTCCAGCAGCGCCGCCCTGCCGTCCGGGGTCTTGGGCGGAAAGTACTCGAAGCTGATGGTGCTCATGACGCTCCTAGTATTTGTAGCTGTCGGGCTTGAACGGGCCGTCAACCTTGACGTTGATGTATTCCGCCTGGGTCTTGGTGAGTTTGGTCATGACGCCGCCGAAGCCGGCCACCATGTGCGCCGCCACTTCCTCGTCCAGCTTCTTGGGCAGGACTTCTACCTTGAGAGCCGCCGGCTTCATTTCCGGTTCCAGATTGGCAAAGCGGCGCTCGTACAGGTAGATCTGTGCCAGCACCTGGTTGGCGAAGGAGCCGTCCATGATCCGCGAGGGGTGACCGGTAGCATTGCCCAGGTTCACCAGGCGGCCTTCCGACAGCAGGATCAGGTAGTCGCTGCGGGCGTCGTCGCGGTAGATCTTGTGCACCTGTGGCTTCACCTCTTCCCACTGCCAGGTGCGGCGCATGAAGGCAGTGTCGATCTCGTTGTCGAAGTGGCCGATATTGCAGACCACCGCGTTGCACTTCAGCGCCCGCAGCATGTTCTCGTCGCAGACGTTGAAATTACCGGTGCTGGTCACCAGCAGGTCGATAGTGCCCAGCAGCGCGCGGTTGATGCAGTCCGGGGAGCCGGTATTGAGACCGTCGATAAACGGTGACACCACCTCGTAGCCGTCCATGCAGGCCTGCATGGCGCAAATCGGGTCCACCTCGGTAATGCGCACGATCATGCCTTCCTGCCGGAGGGACTGGGCGGAGCCCTTGCCGACGTCGCCGTAGCCGATCACGAGCGCTTTCTTGCCCGCCAACAGGTGGTCGGTGCCGCGCTTGATGGCGTCGTTGAGCGAGTGCCGGCAACCGTACTTGTTGTCATTCTTGCTCTTGGTGATGGAGTCGTTCACGTTCACCGCCGGAATCTTCAGCTCGCCCCGGGCCAGCATTTCCAGCAGACGGTGCACGCCCGTCGTGGTTTCCTCGGTCACGCCGTGGATGTGGTCCAGCATTGCGGGATACTTCTGGTGCAGCATCAGGGTCAGGTCGCCGCCGTCATCCAGCACCATGTTGGCGTCCCAGGGCTTGCCGTCCTTGAGGATGGTCTGCTCCAGGCACCACTCGTACTCTTCCTCGGTCTCGCCCTTCCAGGCAAATACCGGGACGCCGGCGGCGGCAATTGCGGCGGCCGCGTGGTCCTGGGTGGAGAAGATGTTGCAGGAGGACCAGCGCACTTCCGCGCCCAGCTCGACCAGGGTTTCTATCAATACCCCGGTCTGAATGGTCATGTGGATGCAGCCGAGGATCTTGGCGCCGGCCAACGGCTGGCTGGCGCGATATTTCTCGCGCATGGCCATCAGTGCCGGCATTTCGGTTTCGGCGATGTCCAGTTCGCGGCGGCCGTAGTCGGCGAGGCTGATGTCGGCGACTTTGTAGTCGGGCTTGGTGTCGAGTTTCTTGGCTGTGCTCATGAGTGGTGTCCTTCCTGTGCTGGTTGATTCGATTGATACTGCTTCGTGTTCCGTGTTCCGGTGTTTGGTGCTTCGTAGCGCGGCCCCGATTACCGGCCGGAGTCGCCGGGACGCCGGGTCGCCGGGACGCAGCGCTGCCCGCCGGTGCTGCACAGTGGAATGTAACTGCGGGTGTCCCAGAGGGTGACCAGAGGCCGGGGTAAATCCAAGTCAGGCTCGGGGTGGTGGTTGGGGGTTTCGGGACTGTGTGAGACATGGATGTCGCGGGCGGCGATCCGCAACACAAGCCCCCATGGATGGGTTCACGGCGTGTCCCGAAACCCCCAACCACCATCCCGAGCCGATCTTACGAAGCCCCCTCGGCCACCCAATCACACAGCTGCCCGCAATACCTCCGCCTTATCCGTCCGCTCCCAGGTAAAATCCGGGTCTTCCCGCCCAAAATGCCCATACGCCGCCGTCTTCCGGTAGATAGGCCGCTTCAGATCCAGCATTTCGACGATTCCCTTGGGCCGCAGGTCAAAGTGCTCCCGCACCAATTTGACGATAGTGGCGTCGGATAGCTGGCCGGTGCCGAAGGTGTTGACCGAGATCGAGGTCGGCTCGGCCACGCCGATGGCGTAGGAGATCTGGATCTCGCAGCGCTCGGCGAGGCCGGCGGCGACGATGTTCTTGGCCACGTAGCGCCCGGCGTAGGCGGCGGAACGGTCCACCTTGGACGGATCCTTGCCGGAGAAGGCGCCGCCGCCGTGGCGGGCCATGCCGCCGTAGGTGTCGACGATGATCTTGCGCCCGGTGAGGCCGCAGTCACCCACCGGGCCGCCGATGATGAACTGGCCGGTGGGATTGATGTGGTAGCGGGTGTCAGGCCCCAGCCAGGACTCGGGCAGGACCTCCTTGATGATCAGGTCCATTACCGCCAGGTGGATGTCAGCCTGGCTGATGCTTTCATCGTGCTGGGTAGAGAGCACCACCGCGTCGACGCCCACAGGAATGCCGTTGTCGTAGCGCAGGGTGACCTGGCTTTTGGCGTCGGGGCGCAGCCAGGGCAGGGTGCCGTGCTTGCGCAGTTCGGCCTGGCGCTCCACCAGGCGGTGGGCGTAGTAGATCGGGGCGGGCATCAGGGTGTCGGTTTCCCTGGTGGCGTAGCCGAACATCAGGCCCTGGTCGCCGGCGCCCTG
>JBGTGB010000369.1:0-11050 GCA_041746975.1 Haliea sp.
GCGCAGTGTGCGGCTAGCGTTGCAGGCTAGCGCCAGGGTCCCCGCGAGCGGTGAACTGCGGGTCAGCGGCTGGGACCAAACCTTTGCCAGCGTCGACACCATCCTGCACCTCCCTCCAGGGCGGATCCTGGTCGCGGCGCCGGGTGCAGACTGGGCCCCGGACACCTGGCTCGCCAACTGGAACCTGCTCGACCTGTTTCTGGTGCTGATAACCAGCATGCTGCTGGGGCGCCTCCTCGGTCGCCGCTGGGGCCTGCTGGGACTGGGACTGTTGGCCCTGACCTACCCTGACTATCCCGCATTGCTGTACCTGCTTGGTGGCACTGCCGCCTTACAGTTGCTGCGCCAGGCCGTCGGCGGACAGAGTTTGTTCGCCAGCGCCATCGGGGTCTTCTACCGCGGTCTGGTCCTTGGGCTGGTGCTCGTCGCCCTGCCCTTTGTCGCTGAACAATTGCGCCTGGCGTTGTATCCGCAGCTGGAGCTGTACCAGATCGATCAGGCCCCAGCCCATGGCCCTATCGCCCAGAGGGGTTTGGATCTCGCCGAGATGGCGGCCTCGAGCAGTGCCTTCAGCAAAGACGCAGCCGAGAGTGAAGTCGGTCCCTCTCGGGTCGCTCCCCGCCCGAGCGCGCCCCCGCAACCCCACACGGTCGCGGAAATCAACCCTCAGGCCCTGGCCGGTCCCGGGGAACCAGACTGGAGCTGGCAACGGGCCGAGCTCCGCTGGAGCGGCCCTGTGGTGGCCGAGCAGACCATGCGTCTTCTCATCCTGCCGCGCTGGCTTACCGCACTGCTGCGCGTGCTAACAGTAGTGGCACTGGGCGCGCTTTGCTGGCGCTGGTTCGGGACTGACAGACGCACAGCGCACACCACAAGCGGTGGTGGCGCAGCGGCGCCCCTGGTACTGGTTCTACTCGCAACCCTGTCACTATTGCCCTCTCCGCAGGCCATCGCAGCGGACGGCGCAGGGCCGCCCGCGGCGCAGCTGCAGGCGTTGAGGGAATGGCTGCTGCAACCGCCCGCCTGCGCGCCCGATTGCGTGGAAGTGCCCGCGCTCGCCCTCACTGTTGAAGGTAACAATTTACAGCTGCGGATGGATGTCCATGCCGAGGCTGGCACCGGCCTGGCGCTGCCCGGGGTACAACCAGACTGGCAATTACTAGAGCTCAGGATCAACGGCGCCGCAGTCAACAGTCTCCGCCAGAGCGGAAACCAGCGCTGGCTGTGGCTGGAACGCGGCGTGCATCGGGTCGAGCTAAGGGCGACGCTTACAGAAGCGGGCCGGGCATCACTGCAGTTTACACATCCGCCGCGCGCCATCAGCGTGAATGCCGGCCCGGGCTGGAGCGCAGCCGGGATCAGTGCCGGTCGCCTCGCCGGCGATACCCTGGAGCTGCGCCGTGAAGTTCCGGTGACGGGCACCGCAGTGGAGACACCCGCTTTGAGCGGCCGGGGTCTCGACGCCAGTCCGTTTTATCGTCTGGAGCGGCAGCTGCACCTGGGCAGTGAGTGGCGCCTGCAGACTCGAGTGCAACGGCTCGCCCCAGCCGCCGGCAACCTGGTCCTCACGATTCCCCTTTGGCCAGGGGAAAACCCACTGGACGAGACCCTCGCCGTACGCGCGGATGCGGTTGAGCTCACGCTTCCCGAGGGCACAGGGCAACGGCAGTGGCTGTCCAGCATCACGCCAGTGAGCCGCCTCGAGGTCACCGCGGGAGAACTCGACACGCACAGCGAACATTGGCAGATCAGCAGTTCCTCCCTGTGGCGAGTGGAGGCCGAGGGCACTCCCCTGGTTGCCATCAGCGACCCAGATGGCCGCCAGCACTACCGGCCGTTGCCGGGGGAAACACTGGTTCTCCAGATTGAGCCGGTAGCGGCACTGGAGGGTCCCTGGCTGGCGGCGGATCGGGTCGGGCTTGCGATTCGCCTGGGTGCCCGGAGTGTCGATTACACTTTGCAAACCAGCTTGCGTGCGACCAGGGCGGGAACCCATACGCTACAACTGCCGCCCGGAGCGGAGTTGCTAGAGGCTAGCATCGAGGGCCGGCAACACAACCTGCAGGCAGAGAACGGTACTCTGCGGCTACCGCTCGCACCTGGCGAACAACATCTGGTGGTGCGCTGGCAGCAACCCGAGGGCCCGGGGTTGTTGTGGCGCAGCGCCAGCCCTGATCTCGGTATCGCAGGGGCCAATGTCGGTATCACCGCCAGCCTTTCCGACCGCCGCTGGGTGCTCTGGACCGGTGGCCCCCTACTGGGGCCGGCCGTGCTGTACTGGGCCGCCCTGATAGTGATGCTTCTGGTGGCCTTCGCACTTTCGCGCAGCGGTCGTACGCCATTGCGCCTGCATCACTGGCTGTTGCTGGGGCTCGGTTTCTCCACCGTTTCCTGGGCCGCACTGGTACTGGTGGTGGGCTGGTTGCTGGCGGTGGACTGGCGCGAGCGCAGTGGCGCCGAGCTCACGGGCAGGCAGCGCAACGGCGCCCAGCTTGGCCTCGGCCTGTTAACCGTGCTGGCGCTGGTGGTACTGGTCAGCGTGATTCCTGCCGGGCTGCTCGGGCAGCCTGACATGCAGGTCATCGGCAACGGGTCCAACAGCACCGAGCTGCGCTGGTTCGTCGACCGCAGCGAGCCCAGCCTGCCCGAAACAAGCGTTATGAGCGTGCCGCTCTGGGTCTACCGGGTCGTCATCCTGCTGTGGGCGGTCTGGCTGGCCTCGGCGCTGCTAGGCTGGCTGCGCTGGACCTGGCAGGCGATGGGCAGCGGCGGCTATTGGTGGCGTAAAACGGTGGTGGCGGACAAGCAGTCGTGATTAAAAAAGCAGGCAAATAGTTTGCCTAACCAGCTATACCAGCCCCGGCCGCTGCTCCGCGATTATTTTACAAATCTCCCTGGATACGCTTGTATAGGCCTGTCGCCACCCAATCAATAACAACACAGGCTATCCGAACATGCTGATTCCCGACCTCGAGTTCGACGTGCAGCCCGAAATCACTGGCGATTTCGCGCTGATGGCCACCAATCGCTCGCTTGAGATGGTGCACTGGAATAGTGGCGCCGAGAAGTTGCTCGGCTTTGCCAGGGAAGATGTGCTGGGGCGCTTGCCCTTTGAAGTATTCATGACCCCGGAAGATTTCTCTGTCGCCGCGGATTATTGCTCTCAGCTTATTAGCGCATCACCCGAAGAAGTGGAGCTGTGGGCGCGCTACAAGGCCAGTACTGGCTGCGGCGGTCATCTCGATTGCGATTGGTACCACCAGCGCGTGTACGCTAGCGACAGTGGTGATCTCCTGTGGGTACTCTGCCTGGTGGTTCCCGCGTCGATCTCGGGGCGGCAGGCGGCCTACCAGGCGGTAGTGGACCAATATGCCCAACGGGTCCAGCGCTACGTCGATGAGCGCGAACGTCGCTGGGAAACCTGGAACAGGCTCTTCGACGAGCGCTGTAGAGCAGTGCGTTTCGAACAGGGACTCTACGCAGAACTCACGCCCCGCGAGCGGGAACTGGTGGAGGAGTTGTGCCATTCCATGCGTTTGAAACTCGCAGCGAGAACTCTGGGGATTTCCCTCAATACGGCACGTAACCACCTTAAATCAGTCTTTGCCAAACTACATGTACATTCGCAAGAGCAACTGATTCGCGAAGTGCGGTCAATGGCAGTGCTATCTCGATAGCCGGTTTTCATAGTGCCACTGTCGCCAGCCGGCACTGACGCCACTGCTCAACCAGCGGGTCCATGAGTTCCAGGTTGCGACTGGCCACACCCCAGCAATGTTCGATTATCGCGCGCTCGGTGGCAAGATCATGCTCTTGCTGGAGCTCCCGCAATAATTCTTGGCGTGCAGCGCTCAAGCTGCTGCAGTGGTTGCCCAAGAGTCGATTTAAACCCTCGAGTTCCAAAGCCTGCGCCTGCGGGCCGAGCGTTTGGGTGCGCTCCAGGTAGCGGATAATCCGGGCGCCACCCTCGGCCATGGACGCAGTGTAAGCGTCGTCAAGTTTTGGCGCCAAGCCATGCTCAAGCTGTTGTGCCAGCACTTCATATATCTCGCTTTGAGGACAAGCCACTGCAGAACCCAACGGCTCGATCTCTGCTTCTATTTGGTGGTAGAGCCCCAGCGCTTGGCACATCAGCAAGTCACACACCGCCTGGTACCCCAGGTTCAGGGCGACTGTAGATTGCGGGTCGGGACTTCGCGTGAGCCGTGGCAGGGAAATGACCGAGCGCACCAGCTGGTGGATGAGGTAGTAGATGATCTTGTCCCGATCCAGTGTCAGGCCGGCGCGTTCTGCGTAACGGCGAAAGTAGGGGGTAAGATCTCCGTCCGCAGTCGGCGTGAAGAAGTCCCGCAGCCAGACATTGCCCAGATCTTCCAGCGGGTCTCCAAAGTGGGCCCACTCCCAATCCACGATGGCGCTCACGCCAGAGTCGGTGAACATGAAGTTACCTGCGCCAGTGTCACCCTGCAGCAGGCAGGTACGTTCCACCCGTGTGGGTACGTGCTGGTGCAACCAACGTTTGCCGAAAACGCCGAGCAGCGTGCTGCTGTCGGGGGGGCCAATAAGATCGGTGGCGGTATCCACCGCCGCCAGTTCAAGCAGAGAGTGCTCTTCCGGCGTGGCAGGGTATCTAAACTCCGGGATCTCCAGGGAGCGGGTGTCGATGCTGTGCATATCGGCCAGGATGTCGACGAACTGGCCCAGCACCCGCTGCCGTACCTCTCGTGGTTCAGTGTGCAGCGCGGCTGAACCCGGTTCGAAGGATTGGATGGCGATGCAGTGTTCATCGCTCCAATCGACAATGTGCTGGCATGGAATACTGGTCTGCTCCTGTAGAAAGCGGATCAGACCGGTTTCCCGTTTGAGCCCGCGTCTGCCGGGCTTACCAGCGCGCGCGTCTCTGTCGATGCGCAGGAAGTAGCGTTCACGGCCGCCTGCGTGGGTGAGTACATCCGCTTGCCAGGCCTCGCGGCGCACTACCAGTCGCGTCAGCTTCAGTTCCCGGGCATCCATTCGCTGCTTGAGCCAGGCAATCGCCTGTGGGTCAAGCTCGGTCTGTTGTTGTATGGTCAAAGTGTTGTTCCTCGTTCCCTGCGCTGTCAGTAGTCGTAGATCACATCGACACCCCAGGTGGCGAGGCTGCCGTAAACATTCGTAGTAAATCCAAGAGCCCCGAAATCGGTCCCGAATTCCCGGTAAGCTTCGTTGGTGATGTTCTTGCCCCACACCGCCACGGAAATTGCGCCGCCTGCAGCTGGAATTCCTGACCAGCTCACACGCGCGTCAACAATGGTCCGGTCTTCCGCTGTGCCTCGCTCAAACAGGATCGGGCTGAAAACGTACTCGTCCGTATAGCTGGCATCCAGGCGAGCCCGCAGTTCACCGGCATCCCCAAGCGGAAAGGTCCAGGCAGCCCAGGCATGGGCCGTGTTTTCGGGGGCGAAGGGTGCCCGGGTAGCATCGGCAATATTTTCCCCGGCAACCTCAAATTCGTCGTACTCGAAGTCCAGGTAACCATAGTCGAGTCCAACCACCAGACGTTCAGTTACTTGCAGCGCAGCCTCGACTTCCAGCCCCTGAATCGTGGCCTCGCCGGCGTTGCGCAGAACCGTAGATCCGGCAATAAAGTCGTTCACCTGCAGATCCTGGTAGTCGTAGAGAAAAGCCGCTACGTTCAGACGGAGGCGGCGTTCCATAAGCTCGCTCTTGAGACCGATTTCATAGTTGATCAGGGTCTCTTCATCGGCGGTCAGGGCAAATGCTTCGGAACTACCGGCACGAACCGGATGACTGCCGGCATTGTAGCCGGTGGCGATCTTGGCATAGCCATTGATACTGTCGCTGAAGCGGTAGGTCACCGTCCCAGTCGGATTGAAATTGCTCCAGCTCTCGGTTTGCCGCCAGTTCGGAGTGGCATCCAGGATTGTGGCGGTCTTCTTGTCTTCGGTATAGCGCAGCCCCAGCGTCAAGCCCAGGCGCTCCTCGGCGATGGGGGGCGTCCAGGTCACCTGAGCGTAAACGGCCCAAGAGGTATTATCCACACTGTACTCCTCTCCCAGCCCAGCCGGAGGTGGGCCCAGCAGGGCATTCTGATCTACCAGCACGCCCTCGTCGAATCCGGGGAAGACGCCGCCCGGCAAAAAAATCAACAGGTCCCAGCGGTTGTGCAGTTCCTCGGCCTCCTCATCGAAGTAGTATAGGCCGCTCACGTAGTCCCAGTTCCCGTCTGTGCTGCTGCCAAGCAACTGAAACTCCTGAGACCAGGAAGTGTGCGACTTGAGGTTGCCGCCATTCTCCGCGAGGGCAAAGTGACCAAAAGGTACAGTCCAGGCGCCGCCGTCCTGGTCGTTGCCAATCAGCCCGCCATCCAGGTCGTGGTAGCCCGTAATGGAGCGCACCTCCAGATCGTCCAGTTGCCAGCTGAGGTGCAGGGCGGCATCCTGAATCTCGTATTCCTCATAGCCCTGGTTGTCCAGATCGAGACGGCCGAGGCGTTCACTACTTACCGCGCCGGCAGCAATAGCTTCGCGAAAGGGATTTTGCGACGCAGGCACTACCTCAAACGGGGCCAGCGAGGTGATGACAGGGACCCGGGTGTATGCGAGGACTACATCGGTCAGCTGGCCGGCGGGGGGCACTGCGCGAGTATCGGCGAACTGATAGCTTAAGTCAGCCATGAACGTTTCACTGGGTTGCCAGCGCAGCGCCAGTCGCCAGGCTTCATTGTCTACGCTGCCGATGCTGCTGGGGCCATTGGGGTGAGTGTTTTCGATAAATCCATCGTGCTGCGTCACAACGTAGCCGAGCTTGGTTGAGAGGCCGCCGTATGCCGGCAGGTCCAGCGTGGTCGCGCTGCGGAACCGACCTCGATCGCCCCCGGTGAATTGCTGCCGGAAGCCCAGTTCTCCCGAGGGTTTCTTGCTTATGAGGTTGATCGCGCCGCCAGTGGTGTTCTTGCCATAGAGTGTGCCCTGAGGCCCGCGTAGTACTTCCACCCTTTCCAGATCGACCACATCGAACACAGAGCCCGTATTCTTGGACAGGTACACTCCGTCGAGGTAGAAACCGACTTTCGGGTCCTGAGCCAGGGAAGGCTCTGCAGAAGCCATACCGCGAACGGTGACCGCTGCAGAGACCTGGGTCGAGTTCAGGGCCAGCACCCGCACATTGGGCACGAGGTCACCCAGACCTTTCAAGTCGTGGATGCGCAGGTCCTGCAGCGTTTCTTCATTGAACGCGGTGATGGCTATCGGGGTCTCCTGCAGGCTCTCTTCACGTTTCTGGGCCGTTACCACCACTTCCTCAAGAACAGCTCCCTGAGCAGATGTATGCAGGGCCGCGGCCAGCGTCAGGCAAATGAACTTCGGGCACTGGGTGGTCAGGGTGTATGCAGACCTGGTCAACATAGGGGATCTCCGGATTATCGTTATGAGTTCGGAGAATGTATGGCTACCCCCGTCGGGCGACAATGGCCCAATTTGCACTATGCGAATTCATCGGATTGCCGGGTTGGGCGTTTTGGATCGACCGCCGCTTTCTTGGTTTGCCACGCAGCAGACTCGGCTGGCGAGTGCTTGTAGCAAAGCCATTTTCGGCCACTATAGCTTCCACTTCACTCGAGTCTGCTGATCGCCTTGGGTGGTGGTCGGAGCAGCGCTCCGTTATCTGAAATCCAGGCCGACGCGCAGGCGGAGCACATGGTGGGAGCATAAAATGCTATGCGATATTCCTTCTTTGAGGTGCTTATAGTCGCTATGGAAAGTGTTCCGCACGCATGCGACAACTGCGCCCGACTCAGGGCCTGCGCTCTCGACTGTGGCTGTCTACCATGTCGATTCACCTGTGAGGGATTTTGTGGCTGGGCGAGTAGTGCCCCTCTGTTTGATCTAGGGCGCGCAGGGTGGTCGGATTTGATTGAACGTGGTGCTTCGGGTGGTGGCGTGGGCGGGCTAATATACTGGTTAGCACCTACAGCACTGGAGCTTTCTCATGAGCATGCCAGCGATCGCGGAAGATTGGCCCCAACGGCTGTCTGGTTCACAGCTTGGTCAGGCGATAACTCTCCTCTCGGCGCAGATGAATGCAGGGAATCACCGCTTGCTGCGGATGATCGCCGAGTTCGACCGGTGCGGTGGTTGGCGGGAACAGGGAACGATGCGTTCCAGCGCCCACTGGCTGGTGGCCCATTGCGGCATCACGCTGGGGGCTGCGCGGGAGAAGGTGCGGGTGGCGCGGCAACTGGAAGTGCTGCCCGAGGTCAATGACGCCTTCGCGGAAGGCGGAATCTCCTATTCCAAGGTGCGGGCGATCACCCGCGTCGCCACGCCGGAGAACGAGGGCTTTATGGTGCACCTGGCGCAGCAGAACAGCGCTGGGCATCTTGAGAGGCTGGTGAGCAGGTATGAGCCAGTCGCAGAGCCGGGGCTGGCGGGATTGCTGGAGTCGGGACCGGAGGAGATTGCGGGTGTCGGGGTAGCAGGCGATGCGGCCGAGAGTGACACCGCGCCGGCGCTGGATGCAGAAGCAATGCGCGAACTGGCCCGCGAGCTCTACTGGTTCCAGGACGAAGACGGCATGTGGATTATCCATGCCAAGCTGCCGCCAGAGCAGGGGCAGCTGGTCATGAAGGCCCTGCAGGCAGTGGCCCGGCCGCTGGAAGAAGAGCGCAAGGAAGAGTGGCAGGCAAAGCAGAAGGCGCGCATGCAGGCGGTGGCGCGGAAGATTCTGCAGCGTGGGGCTGTAAAGGCAGATGCGGTCTCGGAAGATGGGGTGCAGCAGGTTGACCCTGGTGTGGGCGCAGAAGGTGGTGCAAGCCAAGGATTGCATACAGAGGCCTCCACCGCTCGTGTGAACCGGCTGTGCTCTGAGACCGCCCGCGGCGGTTCAAGCCCCGGAGAGACTTCAGAAAACGGTGTCGGGGAAGCAGTGCCGGACCACCTTGCTTATGCGCGGGCGGAGGAAAAAATCTCCGCAGAGATTTTCTCGCAGCACATGAACCAGGTGCGAGCCGATGCGCTAGTGGCCATGGTGGAACACTTTCTGGCCTCGGGGCCGGAATATAAGGGCCTGCAGGGCCTGAAAGGGGCGGAGCGGTGCCAGGTTGTGATGCACGTGGACATAAATACCCTGCGGGAACAGCGCTCGGGCGTGTGTTGCACTCACGGGCGGGCGCACTTCGAGGATAAGCCATGGCTGTCGCCCACCACTGCACGGCGGCTGAGTTGCGATGCGTCGCTGGTCACGGTGCTGGAGGATGATGCGGGGAAGGTACTGAACGTGGGCAGGAAGTCGCGGATTGTGCCGGAGCGCATTCGCCGTGCGCTGCGCGAGCGGGACGGGGTCTGCCAGTATCCCGGCTGCCAGGAATCAGAGTATGTGGATGCCCACCATATCCAGCACTGGGCGGAGGGCGGAGAAACCCGGCTGGATAACCTGGTGACGCTGTGTCGGTTTCATCACAGGCAGTTGCATCGCGGCTGTTTTGATGTCCGTCTGAACGGGGTTTCCGCGGAGATTTTATCGCCTGAAAATTTTTAGAGGCTATCGATTTCATGGGGAAATCTGTTCCCTTGACAACAGTGATATTTTCCTGATGCCGTGGCCGGAATGGAGGACCTTGCACTCCGGCCGGGACGAGCGTAGCTGTTAGTCCGCCGCGCTTGGAGGCTGGTGCCCGGGACCGGAGTCGAACCGGTACGATCGCAATGATCGGGAGATTTTAAGTCTCCTGTGTCTACCAATTTCACCACCCGGGCGAGGACAATCAACTGGCCGCGCAGAATAGCACAGCTCGGCGTTCGATCGACAAGCATCTACCACGCGCATCTCAACCCCAAGCAGTAAACTCCGCTTGGGGGCGCTGATCGCAGCCACGACGCCGAGGCGTCCGCCCTTGGGTGCGGGCCCGCACAGGTCGCAGCTCGTCGCGCGCCAAGTGATGCGGGTATACTGCTTCAAGCGAATGAAGGAAGCGGCGTGACATCAAACTACATCAGCTATGACAACGCCATTGCGCGGATGTCATGGGAAAGCGCCATCCAGGCCTTGCGTGCCGGGCACCAGCTGCCCAAGGCAGAGATTGCGGATATTTTCCTGGGGCCGCCGACAGCGACGCTTCTAAGCCGCGCGGCCTTCATTGAAGGATTTGGCTATGGCGTCAAAGCCGTCACTGTCATGGATGGTAACAAGGCCCTGGGCCTGCCGACGGTGCAGGGCGCGATGATGCTTTACACGCCCGACAGCGGCGCGCTCTCCGCCATCATCGAAAGCCGTCTAATCACCGAGATCAAGACCTGCAGCGACTCGGTGCTCGGCGCGCAGTTGCTCGCGCGCCCGGCCAGCAAACGATTGCTGATCGTTGGTGCCGGCGCCATCGCTGAGGGTCTTGTGCGAGCCTATCACGCGATTTTTCCAGCGCTTGAGCAGATTGCAATCTGGGCCAGACGTCCGCAACAGACGCAGGCGATCGTGGAGCGCAGCGCCAACCTGGACGTCGCGGTGGTTGTCGCCGATGACCTGCCGGAATATGCGCGCACTGCCGATATTATCAGTACAGCCACGCTGGCCCGGGAACCCATTCTCAAGGGCAAATGGATCTCGCCGGGCACGCATGTCGATCTCATCGGCGCCTTCAAGGCAGATATGCGCGAAGCCGACGATGACCTGATTGCCAGAGGATCGCTTTTCGTCGACAGCCGTGACACCACCCTGCACCACATCGGTGAACTGATGATCCCGCTTGCCAGGGGCGTTATCCAAGAAACGGATATCAAGGCGGACTTGTACGACCTGATCGGCATGGCGAAGCCGGCGCGAATCTCCGACGGAGAGGTTACGGTGTTCAAGAATGGCGGAGGTGCGCATCTCGATTTGATGATCGCGGATTACATCGCGCAGGCCGTCCGGACCAGAACATGACGGCGAGCGATGCCATCGCGACAATTCTTGTCCCCGGCGAGGCAGAGGGTAGCGTGCTGTCGTGTGTAGAGGGGCTGAGCTTCTGGGGTGGGGTCGATTCCGACTCGGGAGTCATTATCGATGCGCACCACCC
>JBGTGB010000370.1:0-8107 GCA_041746975.1 Haliea sp.
CCGCCAGCAGCCACCAGCCCGGGGCAGGGGGCCACCAGGCCACGGGCTCCGGCGCCCGCAGCGGGTGCAGTGCAGCCAGCGGATCCTGCGGGTTCATCGACGCTGCTCCCCGAAATACCGCTGCAGCAGCAGGAAGGGCGATTCCGCGGTGGAGGCTTGCAGCAGGGGGATGCCGAGGCGCTGCAGGTCCGTACTCAGCGCCTCCATGCGCTGCGCCTGTTCCTGCCGGTAATTCTGCCGCAGGTGGCGGTCAGCGGTGAGCAGTTCACTGCGGCGCTGACCGTCGGTAATGGCGTAACGGCCCGCTGGCGGTAGCGCGGCTTCCAGCGGGTCGGCGCAGGCCAGCGCGGTAATCTCCGAGTGCTGGGCCAGGCGGGACAGGTGTTCGCGCACCGTCGGATCCTCGGCGCCATAGAAGTCACTGACCAGATAGATGCTGGTACCCGGCCGGGCAATGCGGCGCAGGGTGCCCAAAATACCTGCCAGGCTGTGTTCATCGCCGGCGGGGAGCGGCAGGCGGCGGTTGAAAGCCTCAATCTGCGACAGAATCGTCAACACCGTATTGCGACTGCGACGAGGGCGTACTTCGCGGTGCCGGCCTTCACTGAATACCAGGCCACCGACACGGTCGCCGTTGCCCAGCGCACTCCAGGCCAGCAAGCCGGCCAGGTGGGCGGCCAGCACCGACTTGAAACAGTGTTGCGAGCCGAAAAACTGGGAACTGCGCTGATCGACAACTACCAGTACCGGGCGCTCGCGCTCCTCCCGGAAAACCTTGGTGTGGGCGCTGCCCGTGCGCGCGGTAACCCGCCAGTCGATGGTCCGGATGTCATCACCTGCCTGGTAGCTGCGCACTTCCTCGAAATCGATGCCGCGGCCGCGGAAGTTGGCCTTGTTGGGTCCGGTCAGGGCGCTCAGGGCGCGATTGCGCCGGGTCAACTGCAGCTGACTGGCCGGGAAGCGCAGTCCAATCAGGGTTTCCAGAGCCACATAGGCGCCGGTGGCGGGTTGACTGACATCGGCCAGGCGCATGCCGGGCGCGCTCTACGCGGCCGGAACCAGGGTCAGCAATTCATTGATGACCTGGTCCGGAGTGACACCGTTGGCCTCCGCCTCGAAACTCAGGATGAGGCGGTGGCGCAGGACATCGCCAGCCACGGCCTGGACGTCGTCCGGGCTGACAAAATCCTGTCCCCGCAGCCAGGCGTGGGCGCGGGCGCAGCGGTCCAGGGCGATCGTAGCCCTGGGGCTGGCGCCGTACTCGATCCAGCCGCCGAGGTGCTCGGCGTAGAGCTCGGGCTGGCGGCTGGCGATGACCAGTTGCACAATGTATTGCTCGACGGTCTCCGCCATGTGCAGCGCGAGCACTTCGCGCCGGGCGTCGAATACCGTGTCCTGGCGCAGGGGGGGCGGGGCGCTCGCGCCGCCACTGCTGGCCTCGGCCCTGGTCAGACGCAGGATCGCGGTTTCCGCGGCGGCATCGGGGTATCCCACCCGCACGTGCATCAGGAATCGGTCCAGCTGCGCCTCTGGAAGGGGGTAGGTACCCTCCTGCTCGATCGGGTTCTGGGTGGCCATCACCAGAAACAGGGGCGGCAGGGGAAAGGTTTCGCTGCCGACACTCACCTGGCGCTCGGCCATGGCTTCGAGCAGGGCGGACTGGACCTTGGCCGGCGCCCGGTTGACTTCGTCTGCGAGCACCAGGTTGTGGAAAATGGGGCCGCGTTGGAAATGGAAGCTGCCTTCCTGAGGGCGATAAATCTCGGTGCCGGTGACGTCGCCAGGCAGGAGGTCGGGGGTGAACTGGATACGGTGAAACGTGCCTTCGATGCCTTCCGCCAGCGCCTTGATTGCCCGGGTCTTGGCCAGGCCGGGTGCGCCCTCAACCAGCAGGTGACCGTCTGCGAGAAGGGCAATCAGCAGTCTCTCCACCAGATGTGCCTGGCCGATGATCTGGCCGCTGAGCCAGGTTTCCAGGGTACGTATGTCTGCACTTGCCACGCAGTCTCCTTGCATGCCGGTTGTTGCCGCGGCCGCGAGGCCCCTGCGCCGGGTGGCGCGTCGGGCATTGTAGCCAAACCCTTGCCGCAGTTCACGCCCTGGTCACGGGCAGCCCTTGGGACAGGTTGCCTGGGTAAAAGTTCCTGCTCCCGCGCCCGACATGCGGTGGCCGTTTGCGCTAGACTACACGGCAACGATAACGAACTTAACGCGGCCCTGCAGCGGCCGGAGGTGCACGCGCAAACCATGGTCTGGGACGCATACAAGAACAGCCTGCTGGAAGAACTGAGCAGGCTTATCGACCGGCGCAGCGACAGTGGTGACCGCCAGTCGCTGCTGCAATTGGGAGACTCTTTTTTCAGCCGCTTCCCGGCCGAGGACCTGCGCCAGCGCTCGGTGGAGAATCTCTATGGCTGCCTTTATGGCCTGCTGCACTTCATGCAGGACTGGCAAGCGCCCGCGCCCAAGGTGCGCATCTTCAATCCGGATATCCAGAGTCACGGCTGGGAGAGCAAGTACACCGTTATCGCCATACTTTGCCGGGATTTGCCTTTCTGCACGGCTTCCGTGCGCGGGGAGCTGAACCAGCGCAACATCCGCATTCACAGCCTGGCCAGCTGCAATGTGGAGGCCCGCCGTAACGCGGCTGGGGAACTCGAAGAGGTGATGGAGGTGGGGCAGGAAGCCTGCCCTGACAGCTCCCACGAGAGCCTGCTCTATTTCGAGATAGGGCGCCATTCGCGGCCTGACCAGCTGGGTGAACTGAGCGACTGTCTGCGCGATATTCTGCAGCAGGTAGCACTGGTGGTGGATGACTTCGGGGCCATGCGGACCCGGCTGCAGGAAGCCGTAGATGCCGTCGCTGCCAGCGCCTGTGTCGACCCGGATAATCGGGATGAAGCCATCGAGTTTCTGAAGTGGCTCGAATTCGACCGCATGACCTTTCTCGGCTACGAATACCTCGAGGTGCGCCGCTCGGGCGCGGTCATTGCGGTGGCAGCGGACCCGGAGCGCAGTCTCGGCATGTTGCGTCTGCGCTCCACTCGCGGAGCGCAGGATCTGCAGGCCGACCTGCACAGCATGGCACCGGAAGAGCAGCAGCGCCGGCAACTGAGCTTCGCCAAGTCAAGCACCCGCTCGCGCGTGCACCGGCAGGCCTACCCGGACTATGTGGAGATAAAGGTGTTCGACGACGCCGGCGACGTGGTCGGTCAGCACCGTTTTTTCGGGCTCTACACATCGTCCGTGTATACCACCAGTCCGATGTTGATCCCCATTTTGCGGCGCAAGGTGCAGGAGGTGATACAGCAGTCCGGGCTGGATCCGCGCGAACACGACGGTCGCGAGCTGGCGCGGGTGCTGGAATTGTTCCCTCGCGAGGAGCTGTTCCAGTCCAGCATCCGGGAGCTGGGGAGCACTGTGCTGGCGGTGAATCGCATTCAGGAACGGCGCCAGACCCGGCTGTTTGTGCGCCGCGACGCCCACGGCAAGTTTTTCAGCTGTCTGGTCTACATGCCGCGGGATCGCTATAGCACCGAACAGCGTCTGCTGATGCAGGACATTCTGTGCCGCGCCCTGGATGCTGAGGAATCCGAATTTACCACCTACTTTTCCGAGTCGGTGCTGGTGCGCTGCCACTTTGTCCTGCGTGTGGATCCGGGGGTGGAGCAGACTTACGACGTCAACGAGATTGAGGAGCAGATCGTGCAGGCTACACTGGCATGGGAAGATCGGCTGCGGCTGCGCCTGATTGAGGAGTACGGCGAGGAAAACGGCGAACAGTACGCGCGCGAAATCGGTGGCGGCTTCCCGGCCGGCTACCGCGATGATTTTGATCCCCGGGTTGCGGTGCTGGACATCAAGCACCTGCTGGAACTGAGCGACGACCATACCCTGGGCATGATGCTCTACCGGATGCTGGAGGAAGATGCGGATCGCCTACGCCTGCGCCTGTTTCATCGCGGCGAATCACTGCCCCTGTCCGATGTGCTGCCGATACTGGAAAACCTGGGCCTGCGGGTCATGTCCGAGCGTCCCTACGGGGTCCGCGCCGGGGACGGCGGCCGTTACTGGATACAGGAATTCAGTCTCAGCTACTCACTGTCGGACAATATCGACCTTGAGCAGGTGCGCGACGAGTTCGAGGATGCCTTTGCCCGCATCTGGTTCGGCGAGGCCGAGAACGACTCCTTCAACCGGCTGCTGCTGGGCACCCGCCTGAGCTGGCGGGAAATTGCCCTGCTGCGCGCCTATGCCCGTTATCTGCGCCAGATCCGTTTTCCCTATAGCGTCGAGTACATCGCCGAGACCATGGCCGATCACCTGCACATTACCGCCGGTATTGTCGAGCTGTTCCTGACCCGTTTTTCCCCCGTTTTTGATGGCGACGACGATTGGCGGATGCAACGGGAATACGCGGTCGAGCAGCGTATTCTGGCGGCGCTGGAGCAGGTGCAGAACCTGGGCCAGGACCGGATAATCCGCCAGTTCATACTGGTCATCAAGGCCACGCTGCGCACCAACTTTTTCCAGGAGGGCGAGGGTGGCCTGCTTAAGCCCTATTTCTCTTTCAAGCTAAGCCCGCGGGACATTCCCGATGTGCCCGCGCCCGTGCCGCTGTACGAGATTTTTGTCTACTCGCCACGGGTGGAGGGTGTTCACCTGCGCGGCGGCAAGGTCGCCCGCGGCGGCTTGCGCTGGTCGGACCGGCTGGAAGATTTCCGCACCGAAGTGCTGGGCCTGGTCAAGGCGCAGCAGGTCAAAAACGCGGTGATCGTACCCGTGGGCGCCAAGGGCGGGTTTGTTGCCAAATACCTGACGCCGGACATGAGCCGCGACCAGGTGCAGGCAGAGGGCATTGCCTGTTATCGCATGTTTATTCGCGGCCTGCTCGATATTACCGACAACCGCAGCGAGGGCGGAATCCTGCGGCCGCCACTGGTTGTCGCCAAGGATGACGAGGATCCCTACCTGGTGGTGGCGGCGGACAAGGGCACCGCCACATTCTCCGATATTGCCAATGAACTGTCCCGGGAATACGACTTCTGGCTGGGTGATGCCTTCGCCTCGGGCGGCAGCGCCGGCTACGACCACAAGAAGATGGCGATCACCGCCCGTGGCGCCTGGGTATCGGTGCAACGCCACTTCCGCGAGCTGGGCATCGATGTCCAGACCACGGATTTTACCGTGGTGGGCGTCGGCGACATGGCGGGGGATGTGTTCGGCAACGGTATGCTGCTCTCAAAGCATATTCGCCTGCTCGCGGCTTTCAACCACCTGCACATTTTTATCGATCCGGAGCCAGATGCCAGCAGCAGTTTTCTCGAGCGCCAGCGCCTGTTCGAGCTGCCACGCTCAAGCTGGGCTGACTACGACCGCAGTCTAATTTCCGCCGGGGGCGGGGTGTTCGAGCGCGCTGCCAAGGCGATCCCCATCTCACCGCAGATGCGCGCGCGGTTTGACATCCGTGCCGACCACCTCACTCCGAACGAGCTTATTTCTCACCTGCTGCGGGCGCAGACGGACCTGCTCTGGAATGGCGGCATCGGCACCTATATCAAGGCCACCAGCGAGTCCCATACCGATGTGGGCGACAAGTCCAACGACGCCGTACGGGTCAATGCGCCGGAGCTGCGCTGTCGGGTGATCGGCGAGGGTGGCAACCTTGGCATGACCCAGCTGGCGCGGGTGGAATACAGCCTGCACGGCGGGCGGTCCAATACCGATTTCATCGACAATGCTGGCGGTGTGGATTGCTCCGACCACGAGGTCAATATCAAGATCCTCCTGAATGCCGTGGTGGATCGGGGCGATCTCACCGGTAAACAACGCAACAGTTTGCTCGAGGAGATGACCGACAGCGTGGCGCAGCTGGTGCTGCAGAACAATTATCGCCAGACCCAGGCCATCAGTCTTGCGGAGATGGAGGCGACCGAGCGCAACGGCGAATATCGGCGTCTGATCAGCAATCTCGAGACAGCGGGCAAGCTGAACCGGGGCCTTGAGTTTATCCCCACGGACCAGGAGCTGGCGGACCGGCGGGTACAGGGCCATGGCCTGACCCGGCCCGAGCTGGCGGTGCTGGTGTCCTACAGCAAGGCGATCCTCAAGGAAGAGCTGATCGCCTCCGACCTGGGCATTGATCCGCACCTGGCAGCGGCGGTGACAACCGCCTTTCCGCCGCGCTTACTGGAGCGGTATCCGGAGGAGATGGCGGAGCACCGTCTGCGTCGCGAGATCATGTGTACCCAGGTGGCCAATGACATTGTCAACCGGGTGGGATTCAATTTCATACCGCGCTTGCGCAAGGCCACCGGCGCCTCGGTAGCGGATATCGCCCGCGCCTATACCTCGGTGATGAAGATCTACGCTATCGACGACCTTTGGCTGCGTATCGAAAACCTGGATTATCAGGTGGCTGCGGTGGTGCAGCAGGCAATGATGCACAGCCTGATGCGCCTGGTGCGCCGGGCGAGCCGCTGGCTGTTGCGCAACCGGCGTCACGAGATGGCACCCACCCGTTCCATTGCCGAATTCAGCGAGGGCGTTGCCCTGCTGGGCGAAGCGCTTCCCGGGATGCTGCGCGGCCGCGCTGTGGAGCAATACCGGGCCCTGTCCCAGAGTTGGCAGGAAGCAGGTGTCGAAGCGGCGCTGGCAAGCTCGGTGGCCTGCGCCCTGCAGGGCTCGACCGCCCTGGGCATCATTCATGCCGCGCGTGAGACCGATGCCCCTCTGCTGCAGGTGGCCGAGCTCTACTTCGAGATGGGTGAACGCCTTGAACTCGATTGGTTCAGCGGCCAGATTCTCTCCAGCAAGGTCGACAACGAGTGGCAGGCGCTGGCGCGGGATACCTACCTGGAGGATCTGGAGTGGCAGCAACGGACACTGGCGGTCGGTGCCCTGCGTTATCTGGAGGAAGCGGGCACTCTGGAGGGTTGCCTGGAAACCTGGGAGCAGCAGCAGTCGGTGCTGCTTTCACGCTGGCAGGACATGCTCACTGAGTTGCATACCACGGGCTCTCCGGATTTCGCCATGTTTGCGGTGGCGGTCCGGGAATTGCTGGATCTGGCGCAGAGCAGCCTGCGCACATGAAAACGGGCGCCGCTGGCGCCCGCCGGTCTTCAGGGTAGTGCCTGGGACAGTCTGGCCTCAGGAAACCCTCATCTTGTGGACCCCTGACACGCCCGTCAGGCCGTCCCATTGATCTACACGACCTTCTCGCCAGCCAGATACCCACTGCTGGCGCTGTTCCTCTTGGGCATGGGGGCAGAAATCGATACTGCGGCCGGAGATGCCGGCCCGATAGCCGCGGTCAAACGCCCGGGAACTGGTGTCGCGTTTCTGTCTTCTCATAGATAGTGCCTCCGTCAAAGTATGGCGTCGAAGGACGCAACCTCATGTAACCAGACTGTCATCTCTTCGGCCACTAACGATTTGGAACAAGATGTGGGGTGCTTATAACCAAAGCGAGCTCGCCGCGGAAAATCCGCAACGCCAGACAAAGATACCGGCTTGTCTGTTCACTGCTGCAGGGAATTTCGTGCGGGATCCAGTAACTCAATCCAGTGCAGCACGGGAACTCCGGCATTGGCGAGATGCAGTTGGCAGCCGACGTTGGCGGTGGCAATCAGGGCCGGTTTGTCCACCGTCAGCGCTGCCTGCTTACGCTGGCGCAAGCGCTGGCTCAGCTCTGGCTGCAACAGGGAGTAGGTGCCAGCCGACCCGCAACAGATATGGCTTTCCTCGGTCCGCGCCAGGGTGAAGCCGGCGTTTTGCAGCAGACGCGGCAGCAGCTCGGGCTGGCACAGGGCGTGTTGCAGTGAGCAGGGCGTGTGCACGGCCACGTTGCCGCAGCTGGTATCCGCTGCCAGCGAGCCCAGATCTTCTGTTACCAGGACCTCGCCGAGATCACGGGCGAGCGCAGAGACATGCGCCGCTCGCTGGGCGTATTCTGGATCGTCCGCCAGCAGGCGGCCGTAGTCGGCCAGCATGGCGCCGCAGCCCGAGGCGGTACTGACAATGGCTTCCGCGCCCCTCTCGATGGCCGGCCACCAGGCGTCGATGTTGCGGCGCATGTTGTTGCGGGCGGCCTCGGCGCCACCGAGGT
>JBGTGB010000371.1:0-41289 GCA_041746975.1 Haliea sp.
TCGTATAAGCTTCTTCGAAGCGCATCATCCGTATCTCCTGTAGCACGTGTGACCGGTTCATGCAGCTCATTCCTTCGCTGGGTAGAACCGGACAGTTTATGTGCTATAAGACCGGACAGATTATGTGTCACTAACAGTCCAAATCCGCTCAACGGCCGGGGCCGGTGTCGCGCAATGAATGAATTCGCTCGTGGAGTTGCTCAAGCAGCAGCGTGCTGAGTTGCACCACGGGCTCCAGGCGGCGGGCGACAACTTCTGCTGACTCGCCGTGAAATTCCGACACCAGGGCATCAGCCGCCACGTGCAGAAGCTGGTGAAGATCGCGCAGAGCCTCGGTTGCGCTATCTTCAGCGGCACCCCTGGAAGAACTCTCCGCCAGCAGCTGGCTCAAGCGACAGAGCTCCGCGCCCAGGACAGGTGCCTGCGCTCGACTGCCCTCCAGATAGCGGCGCAATTCCGTCATCCAGGCCCGGTGCTCAACGCTGGCGTAGAGGAGCAACAGCGCCTCGCGCCGCAGCAGGGTGGCCTGACGCCAGGCCGCGGGTGGCTGCCAGCTCGCCACCCAGGGCTGGATGTCGGCGGCAGGCATTGGCCGCGCTATGCCGTAACCCTGGGCCACCTCGCAGCCCAGCTGCAGCAGAACCTCGCCGTGGGTCACCGTTTCCACACCCTCGGCAATCACACTTCGGGAAAATGCCCGGGCCAGCCCCAGCACGCCCTCGAGAATCGCGAGGTCATCCGGATCCTCCAGCATATTTCTGACAAAGCTCTGGTCAATCTTCAGTTCCTGAGCCGGTAGTTGCTTCAGATAGGTGAGCGAGGAGTAGCCAGTGCCAAAGTCATCCAGGGAAAAAGGCACGCCCAGTGCCGCACATTCGCCGATGACCCGCGACACCTGCTGTATGTCCTCAAGAGCGCTGCTCTCCAGCACTTCCAGGCCGAAGCCACCCGGGGCTAATTCGGGATGCTCTGCGAGCAGCGTTTCAAGTTCCGCGCTGAAACCTGCCTGCTGCAGGTGGAAGCCAGAAATGTTGACGGTAACCGGCAGATCCAGCCCCTGCACACGCCAGCGCGCAAGCTGGTCCAGCGCTTCCCGCATTACCCAGTTGCCCAGCTCTACCTCTACCCTGTCGCGGGCAATCATCGGCAGGAAGCCTAGCGGGGGCACCAGGCCGCGCTCTGGGTGCTGCCAGCGAATCAGGGCTTCGGCACCGATTACCGCCCCGCTGCGCATATTGACCTTGGGCTGATAGAACAGGACGAATTCACCGCTGACCAGACCCCGCCGCACCTCTTCACACACCTCGTGGCGGCTACGCAAGCTGCGGTCATACTCGGCATCGAAAAGATGAAAGCGGTTCTTGCCGGCGAGTTTGGCCTGGTACATCGCCTGATCGGCCTGGCGCAGCAGCTGATCGGCATCGATGTCCTCAATGCTTTGCGGATAGAAGGTAACCCCGGCGCTGGCGGACACCTCCAGTTGCAACCCGTCCAGCTGCAAGGGATCGGAAGCCGCTGCCAGCACACGATCGAGCACGTTCAAACTCTGGTCAACGTCATCGATATCCACCAGCACCGCCACAAACTCGTCACCGCCGAGGCGACCCAGGGTGTCACCCCCGCGCAGAGCACGCTGCATGCGCTCCGCCAGAGCGGTCAACAGCCTGTCGCCCACCTCGTGGCCAAAGCGGTCATTGATAGGCTTGAAGCTGTCCAGATCGAGATAGACCACAGCCACCCGCTGCGCCCGGCGTTTAGCCTGGGCCATGCTCAGCTTGAGCCGCTCTGTCAGCAGCAATCGATTGGGCAACCCGGTGAGCGCATCGTAGTGAGCCAGTTGCTCCAGCTGGCGCTGGTAGGCCTTCTGCTCACTGAGGTCGATATCGATGCAGTAGAGCTCCTGCTGGCCACGGGAGCCAGTCATCATCACGTGACTGGAGTACACGGGTACCGGATCGCCGTACTTGTCCTGCAGTACCAGCTCTCCCGGGGGGATCGCGGGTCCGCCGCTCGCCCAGGCATCAATACCTTGCGCCACCTGCTCCCGCATGTGCGGCGGTATAATCAGGGACTCGAGCGTGCGCCCCTGGGCCTCAGCGCTGCTGTAGCCGTACAGATGCTCACTGGCCCGGTTCCAGAAATGGACCCTGTGCTCCTGGTCATAGCCCTGTACGGAGATCCGCTCCAGGTTTTCAAACAGGCTGCGGAAGCGGTGTTCACTTTCCTGCAAGGCCTGGGCAATCAGTTCCTGCTCGGTGACATCGATCAACAGACCGCCGAGGCTGAGCACGTCCCCGCTTGGCTCCCGGACGAGCCAGCTGTAGCCCTCTACCCAGATCCAGTGACCAGCGCCGTGGTGCAGCCGGTAGCGCTGTCGATACTGATCGGGCCCATGCTCGATCCGGGCCAGCAACTCGGGCTCCATTCTGGCAAGGTCATCAGGGTGGATCAGGCTGCGAAATGTCAGGCTGCCTGACATCAATTCGGCTGCCTCGTAGCCAAACTGCCGGAAGTTCGCGCTGACAAAGTCGACAGGCCATCCCGGGCGGTTGCTCCAGGCAATTGCCACGCAGGCTGAAAACTCGATGATGGAAGCCAGATCAAGAAGGCCCGAGCGGGGCGGTGTGTCTCCTTCAGGATCTTTCATCATGCGCTCCAGATTGCCTTGGCCATTAATGACCGGTTGGTGACGGTTAAATTCTGGCCATGGCACTACTATACTGCTGTTTCAGCTTCGCCACTCCACTCATCGTCAGAAGGACAGCCGTCATGAACGCACCGCCATCAGTTATGCAGGTGGAAGACATCGAACAGCGCATGCTGCAGGCACTGGAAGCCCAGCGCAAGGACTACCTGCGCGAGGGTGAGGTCGCGGCCGAAGCACGGATTGACCGCCTCGAGCGCGGCATCGATGTGGTGCTCAAGTACCAGGGCAAGATAGTCGAAGCCCTGAACACCGATTTCAGCTGCCGGGCACGCCAGGTCAGTCTGCTGACCGATGTCGCCGCCGCGGTGACGCCGCTGAAACACGCGCGCAAGCACCTGCGCGCCTGGATGCGGCCGCAGCGGCGGCCCACCATGTTCCCGCTCAACCTCCTCGGCGGTCGCTCCCGCATCGAGTACCAGCCCCTGGGCCTTGTCGGGGTGATCTCGCCCTGGAATTTCCCCGTGAATCTGACCTTCGGCCCGCTGGCGGGGATTCTTGCTGCAGGCAACCGGGCGATGATCAAGCCCTCGGAGTTCACGCCGGCCACCTCCGCTGTCATGGCCGAAATGGTCGCCGCGGCCTGGGACGAGAAAGAAGTCGCCATCTTTACCGGCGGCCCCGAAGTGGGACAGGCATTTTCCGGCCTGCCCTTCGACCACCTGCTGTTTACCGGCGCAACATCCGTTGCCCGCCACATCATGGCCGCGGCGGCCCGCAACCTGGTGCCGGTGACCCTGGAACTGGGAGGTAAGTCACCAGTGATCATTTCCCGCAGCGCCAACGTCGAGCAGAGTCTGGAGCGGATCATGCTCGGCAAGACCCTGAACGCCGGCCAGATCTGTCTGGCGCCGGACTACCTGATGGTACCGGAGGAAAAACTGCAGGAGGTGATTGCCGCGGCGGAAAAGGCCGTTACGGCCATGTACCCGACGATTCTTGGCAACCCGGAATACACCGCCGTGGTCAACGAGCGCCACTACGAGCGCCTGACAGGCTACCTGCGCGAAGCGGAGGACCGCGGCATCAAGACCATTGCCATCAACCCGGCCGGGGAAGACTTCAGCGCCCAGCAGGGCGGCCGGAAGATTCCCCCGACCCTTATCCCCCAGCCTGCGGATGACCTCAAGCTGATGCAGGAGGAGCTGTTTGGCCCCCTGCTGCCGATCCGCACCTACAAGGAGTTCGACGAGACCATCGACTACGTCAACGCCAACCCACGACCCCTCGCGGCGTATTACTTCGGCAGCGACAAGGCGGAGGAACAGGCCGTACTCAAGCGCACGACCTCCGGTGGCGCCTGTATCAACGATGTCATCATGCATGTCATGCAGGAGGAGCTGCCCTTCGGCGGCGTTGGGCCCAGCGGCATGGGCGCCTATCACGGCGAGGCCGGCTTCCGCACCTTCAGCCATGCCAAGTCGGTCTATCGACAGGCGGGCATCAATGTCGGCAAGCTGGGTGGAATGTTGCCGCCCTACAGCAAGGCCACAGAGAAGACCATCAGCATGCAGGTTAAGAAATAACAGCCCCCGGGAGAAGTGACGATGCGGTTACGCCTGAAGGATCTCGCCCTGATCGGCGCTGTCCTGCTACCATGTGGGGCTATGACAACAGCCGCCAGTTCACCGATAGTTATCGCCCACCGCGGTGCCAGCGGCTACGTGCCCGAGCATACCCTGGCGGCGAAGGCTATGGCCCATGCCATGGGCGCCGATTACATTGAACAGGATGTAGTGCTGACCCGTGACGGCGTCCCCATCGTTCTCCACGACATCCACCTGGAATCCACTACGGACGTCGCTGCGCGCTTTCCCGACCGGGCCCGGGAGGACGGTCGCTATTATGCGATAGACTTTACCGCCGCTGAAATCCGCACCCTGCGCGCGCACGAGCGCACAGGACCGGACGGCAACCCCGCTTTCCCCACCCGCTTCCCGACGGGTCCCGGCATGCTGACCGTCCCTACCCTGGCCGAGGAGATCGACTTCATCAGCGGACTGGACCAGAGCCGGGGCCGCAAAACCGGAGTCTATATCGAACTGAAGGCGCCCAATTTTCACCGCAAGGAGGGCCACGATATCGCTCGCCGGGTGCTGGAAGTGTTGGTGGAGACAGGCTATGACCAGCGCCGGGACCAGGTCTTCCTGCAGTGTTTTGACGACGCCACCCTGCGCTACCTGCGCGATACCCTGCAGACTCCCCTGCCGCTGATCCAGCTGATCGCCGACAACAGCTGGGGCGAGGATAGCGGGGTGGACTATGATTTCCTGCAAACCGCCGCCGGCCTCGACTCAATAGCCGGCTACGCCGATGGTATCGGCCCCTGGCTGATGCAAATCTACCGTGGCAAGCGGGCCGATGGCAGTGTCGAACTAAGCAACCTGGTGACGCTGGCCCAGGAGCGCGGTTTGCAGGTACATCCCTATACCTTCCGCGCCGACCAACTGCCGCCGGGCATCGACAGCTTCGACGAGCTGCTGGATGTTTTCCTGCAACAGGCCGGGGTCGACGGGTTGTTTACCGATTTTCCCGACCTTGCCAGAGATTATCTGCTGCAGCATCCCGTCGACCGGACCTCACCGTGACACCCAGAGTCAACCGGCGCACCAAGATCGTCGCCACGATTGGCCCCGGCAGCGAATCCGAGGACATGATTGCCCGGCTTATCGCCGCCGGCGTCAATGTATTCAGGCTCAACTTCAGCCACGGCTCCGCTGCCCAGCACGCTCAGGTAGCGCTGCGCATACGCAAGCAGGCAGCAGTGGCCGGGCGCTATGTTGGCATCCTCGCCGACCTGCAGGGGCCGAAAATACGTATCAGCAGTTTTCGCGACGGCTCCGTGCAGCTGGAAAACGGAGACCGCTTCCGGCTGGATCTGAGCCTGGAGGAAGGCGCAGGCGATGTTCATGGCGTAGGACTCGACTACCGGGAGCTCACCACCAGTGTGTTCCGCGGCGACACCCTGCTGCTTGACGACGGTCGACTGCGCCTGCGCGTGGACGAAGTTCAGGCCAGCGCCGTTGACTGTACCGTGCTGGTGGGCGGCATCCTCGGTTCGCGCAAGGGAATCAATCGCCTGGGTGGCGGCCTCGCCGCGCCAGCGCTGACCACCAAGGACATCGCCGACATCGACAGCCTTGCCGAGGTGCGCCCCGACTTCGTCGCCGTTTCCTTCGTCTCCAGCGCCGAGGACATCTTCCAGACCCGCGACCTGTTGCGCGCCCATCAGCTGGAGCCGGCCATCATCGCCAAGATTGAACGGGCGGAGGTCGTGGCCGACAACGCCACTCTCAATGGCATCATCGACGCCGCTTTCGGCATCATGGTGGCAAGGGGTGATCTCGGCGTGGAGGTCGGTGACGCCGAGTTGATTGGCCTGCAGAAGGACCTGATATCCCGCGCCCGCAAGATGGACCGGGTAGTGATTACCGCAACCCAGATGATGGAGTCGATGATCAGCAGCCCCATGCCCACCCGGGCCGAGGTTTTCGACGTCGCCAACGCGGTCCTGGACGGCACCGACGCGGTCATGCTTTCGGCGGAAACCGCGGTAGGTAAATATCCGGTGGAGGTGGTCACTGCGATGGCCGACGCAGCGCTGGGTGCCGAGCGCCATCCGGTGGCGAGGACCTCCCGCTACCGTCTCGACAAGCAGTTCGAGACCGCCCAGGAAACGATCGCCATGTCCGCAATCTATGCCGCCAATCATTTCAAGACCGTGCGCGGTATCGCCTGCCTGACAGAATCCGGCACTACCCCGCTGCTGATGTCGCGCCTGAGCTCAGGACTGCCGATCTTTGCCCTGAGTAAGCGCAGCGAAACCCTGCAGCGCCTCTGTCTTTGTCGCGGCGTAGTGCCGCTGTTCTTTGATGCCAGTGTTTTCGACCAGGATACCGTCGAAGCCAGTGCCATCGAGTTTCTGTGTGCTGAGGGACAACTGCACAAAGGCGACGCGGTCCTGCTGACGAAGGGTGCCGTCATGGGCAGGCCGGGGTCCACCAACATCATGAAGATCCTGCCGGTTACATGAGCGGCGAGCCGCGCAGCGGACGCCTGGTCGCAGACGTCGGCGGCACCAACACCCGCATAGCCCTGTTCGACCCCGCTGTTGGCCAATTGCTGGCGATACAGCGCTACCAGAACCGCGATTTTTCCGGGCTGGACGCGGTGCTTGCACGCTGGCTGGATGAATGTTCCGCAGCCAGGCCCCGGGAGGCCTGCATCGCCGTGGCGGCGCCGCCCGCAGGCGATACCGCCACCATGAGCAACTGCAGCTGGTCCTTTCGTGGCAGCGAGCTGGCCGCGCGCTTTGGCTGGGAGCGTGTCCGCCTGATCAACGACTTCCAGGCCAATGCCTTTGCCCTGCCGTGGCTGCAAACCGGAGACTGGCACGAAATCCAGCCCGGCATATCGGTCTATCCGCGGCTGGCCACCCTGGGGCCCGGGACCGGGCTCGGTGGCGCGGTACTGGATACCAGCGCTGAGCCCCATCGGGCCACGGCCTGTGAACCCGGGCACATGGCCCTGGCGCCACAGGGCTCGCTGGAGCTGGAGCTCTGGCGCGTCCTGATGCGACAGCACAGCCGGATCTACACCGAGCTGCTGGTGTCAGGGCCGGGCCTGCAGCGACTTTACCAGGCACTGGCGCTGGTCCAGGACCTTGTCGCAGAACCGCTGCAAGGCGCAACCATCAGCGCACGGGCGCTTGCTGCAACGGACTCGCTGTGCACGGCCACTTTGCACCAATTCTGCGCACTGCTGGGCACGGTCAGCGCCGATTTTGTGCTCGCCACCGGTGCATTCGGCGGCCTGTATCTGGCGGGAGGGATCCTGCCCAGCTTCCCGGATTTTCTGCAGCAGAGTGAGTTTCAACAGCGTTTTACTGATCGCGGCCCCATGCACGGGCACCTCACCCAAATGCCGGTGCGGCTCATCACCCATATGCAGCCGGGTCTGCTGGGCGCTGCCCACGCTCCCCTGCTCTGACGGGCCGGGTCAGAGCATGATGACAAACGGGTAAAATTGCCCAAAAAATTTCTTCACCGTGTAATCCCAGTCCGCTGAGGCGGTGCTACACTTCTTGAAGCTGAGAAATCAGTGGTATTTATGCGCGTGGTCGAAGTTCCCTCAAGTTCCTCGGTACGTTGAACATAAATAAATGACTAACCCCCTGGGGCCCTGACGGGCTTCCACAGCACTACAGGTAACACTTATGTCTACAGAAACCGGCACCGTTAAGTGGTTTAACGAGACCAAGGGATTCGGCTTTATCGAGCGCGAAGGTGGCCCCGATGTGTTTGTTCACTTCAGCGCCATCAAGGGCGAAGGGTTCAAAACATTGACCGACGGCCAAAAGGTGCAGTTCACTGTCACCAACGGCCAGAAAGGCCCTCAGGCCGAGAACGTAACCCCTGTCTAAGGGGCCAGGTTTGGTCATATAAAAAAGGAGCACATTGTGCTCCTTTTTTTTGTTCCGGCTTGGGTAAGTTCAGTTGCTTGCGAGCTGCTCCTGACGCGCGATCTCGGACTCCATATATTGGATCCACTGCCTCGCGTACTGCGCTGAACGCTCGTCTCGCCCTGCAGCCTGAAACGCCTCGCGCGCCTTTTCATACTGCTTGGTATTGAAATAGGCCATGCCCAGCACCAGCCGTGCGGAATCCGGGCGGCGGACACCACCGCGCTGCAAGCCGCGGGTGATCGCCGTGATGGCCTCTTCGTTGCGATCGCCGTCCAGGTAGATGTTCCCCAGACGAGCGTAAAGTTCGCCATCCTCGGCCTTGGCCGCGGCCTGCTCCATCGCCGGGATCGCTTTTTCTACTTCCTGGGCCTGACGCAAGGCGTTGCCCAGGATCTCGTAGTTGCGCGAGTTGTCCTCAATCGATTTGTCCTTGAGTCCCTTGTCCATCACCTTGGCAGCCTTGAAGGGCACTTCGGCATTGAGATACAGGTAGGCCATGGTGACCTGCTCCGTACCGCGATCGAGCATGTTCTGGACATACGCAGCTTCCATCGCAGCCAGCTGCTCGCTATCCTTTTTCTGCTCCCCGTACATGTGCGAGAGCTGGACCCAGTACTGCTTTTCCGGATAGTGCGTCAACAGCTCTTCCAGCACTCGTACCGTATTGGTTACGTCACCCTTGTCAAAGTAGAGGAAGCGCGCGAGGTTGTACCACTGCTCTTTGGGTATGCGGTCCTTCTCCTTGTACAGGGAGATCGCCTTCTCGACGTTAAGTAGCGCCTTGCCGTAGTCGTTGAGCTGATAGTAGCCCTGGGCCAGCAGAACGTAAGCTTCCTCGTTGGGATTTTCCGTCAGCTTGAACCAGTCGAGCAATGAGTTGATGCCCTGCTGCCAGCGCTCCTGCACGAAATACAGCTGAGCTATTGTGTAGCGGGTGTTGATTTCCATGGCCAGCGGGATATCTGGCTGCCTCACCACATTCTCATACGCCTGCAGGGCCGCGTTATAGTCCTCCCGAGTGTAGTGCACAAAGGCATACAGGTTGTAGACGTTGGCCAGCTCGTAGCTGTTCAGTTCGTTCCTGCCACCCGCTGAAAGCATGCCATCCAGCACCCGCGCCGCGCCCGCCATATCGTTGGCTTCCGCCGCGGCCTGGGCCTCCGCCAGCTTTTCATAGACCGCATTGCGCAGCGCTGGCGTCCGCCGCGTCTCGCGCTGTTCGCCTTCCTGGGCCACGGCCGTAGCAAACGACGGCAGATTGAATTCAGACTGAACCTGGGTCACAACTACCTGGGCGACTGCAACCGGCAACGCCAGCAGAGCTGCGCGCAGCCAAACACCGGAACCATGGAGTTTCATACGTACCACCTTGCTAGTTTTCCAGCTCGTAGGTAAACAGGTTTTGCACACCGGCCACCTCAATGGGCTCGCCGTCCACTACCCGCGGCCGATACTTGAACTTCTCTGCAGCGCTGATGGAAGCGGACTCGAAAACACCAGAGGGCTGGCAATCCACTGCGCGTGGGTCACGGATGGAGCCCGTGCGGGTCACCGTGTATTCGACGATGCAGTAACCGGAAATACCCCGGGTCTGGGCCCGCCGCGGATACACCGGGGCGACCTTCACAATGGGCAGATACTCACCATCGCCGCTGATACCGGTAGCACTGATCTGCACGTCAACCGAGGCCCGGGGAGCGGTGTTGACGATATTCAGATCCATGTCCATATCCATATCGGGAGTCGGCAGGTCCGGCGGCGGCTGCTCGGGATCGTCCACCTTCTCCGGCTTCGGCTGTCTGACCTGAACATCTATCTGCCTCTCGGGCACGATGATATCGGCTATTTTCCGCGCCTCAATGTCATCCTGCTCATATTCGCGATTAATGAGGCTGTGCATCAGGAAAAACAGGCCGATCGCGACGGGAACCGCTACCAGTGCACCGACCAGTACCCTCACAAAACTACTGCCCATTTCTATTAGACCTCGTCATCCGTTGATATGCATGGCGGCTCTGTCAGCATGGGCCGAAATTCATCAATCAGCTGTTCTACGGCAAATGCCGGCGTCTCACGATCGACCTGCACGACTACATTGGCCTGTGGCGCCTCTTTCTTGGCTGCCTCGGCCAGGCGCATGGCACGATCAAGCGTTACCCGATTCTTGTCGTAGTGGATCTCTCCACGGCTGTCTACCGCAAAAATGATGGTGCCGCGCGGGCAGGCTTCCGTTGTCGTTGCCTGGGGCTTCATCAATTCGACCCCGGGCTCCTTCACAAAGGAGGAAGTCACAATGAAGAAGATCAGCATGATGAATACGACGTCCAGCATGGGCGTCAGATCGATGGTACTTTCATTGCCGCCCGGCTTGCGCGCGGCCCCTTGTCTCATACTCATGGCTACCGCACCCCGTCGCTGGCCCAGTTGACCGAGGAGGCCCCGGCCTCGCGGGCGGCATCGGCTACGTCAACGACCGGACCCGTCCGCGCGCCTTTCTCCACCTTGATGGTAACAGCCTGATCGGGATCGCTGGCCAGCAGGCGCTGGATATTGGCGCGAACCGCACGCGTGTCGACGCGACGGTTTTCCATCCAGATCTGGTTGTCACTACGGATCTCCACCAGAATACTGGTGGCATCGCTGGGGTCGGCCTTGGCGCTGTCGGGGCGGTTGACCTCAATCCCGGCTTCTCTGATAAAGGATGCCACTACGATGAAGAAGATAAGCATGATAAACACGACATCCAGCATCGGTGTCAGGTCTATTTCCGCCCCCTCGTCCTCATGATGTCTTGCAAGTCTACGCATCTGATTGCTACCTGTGGACGCCCGCTCAGTGATCGGACGTCAAGTTGTCCTGAAGATATTCCTGTTCCCGCATGGCAGTCCGGGTGATGTAGGTATTGGCAAAAAGCCCGGACAGCGCCGCCACCATCCCGGCCATGGTGGGGATGGTTGAACGCTCAACCCCTCCGGCCATCGACTTGGCGTCGCCACCGCCCGTCACCGCCATGACGTTGAACACCTCAATCATCCCGGTGACTGTGCCCAGCAGTCCCAGCAAGGGGCACAGCGCCACCAGGGTGGCGATCACCGGCAAATTGGCGTTGATCGCCTCGCGGCTCTGGGACAGCAGGCGTAAACGGACCTGCTTGGCATTCCACGACTTGCGTTCAGAACGGGATTCCCAGGCCTTGATCACTTCAAAGGCTTCCTTGCGCCAGCTAAAAGTGAAATACCACAGGCGCTCAAATATTAGCGTCCACATCACGAAGACGAGGATAGCGATGATCCAGAGCACGTCCCCACCCTTGTCCATAAAGGCGAGAACGGCGTCGAATATACCTCCCATGCTCGAACCCCTGTCTACTTGACGTTGGCTTCGGAATGCTCTGCCACGATGCCGGTCGCCTGCTCATTGAGCACGTGGATGATGCGCTGGGCGCGACCATTCACGATCGTGTGCAGAAGCACGACGGGGATCGCAACCAACAGACCCAGAACCGTTGTTACCAGGGCGCTGGAGATACCGCCTGCCATGGCCTTGGGATCGCCCGCACCAAAGATGGTAATGGCCTGGAAGGTAATGATCATACCGGTAACAGTACCCAACAGACCCATCAGCGGTGCCACGGCGGCAATGATCTTCAACAGGGTAAGACCAGATTCCAGCCTCGGAGTTTCACGCATGACACCCTCGGCCATCTTCAGCTCCAGGGTCTCTGGATCCATGCTGGGGTTGTCCTCGTGGATCTTGAGCACGCGACCAAGCGGGTTGTTGGTGTTGGCAGAGCTGCTCTTCAGCTGGCTGCTGACCTTGGCACTGACCATAAACAGGACAATCAGGCGAAAAATGGCAAGGATAAAGGCAAAAACACCGACAGCAGTAATTGCGTAGCCCACATAACCACCCTGGTGCCAGCGCTCCTCCAGCGTCGGGCTATCAATGATGGCTGCCAGGAAGGAACCACCGGTAGGCCCGGTAGGATCGATCCCGAACTGGTGCATACCACCATCTGCGTTCGCCAGTCGATCCGCCCAGCCGGTGTAGCGGCCGGAAGGCTGGCGCGGAAGCACGCTGAGGGTCTCGTTGTTGTAGGCAAGATAGTTGCCATTCATGTCGATAATGTTGAATGCACCGACCCGCACCACTTCGCGCTCGGCGCGGTCGCCGGCAGCGCTGGCCACTTCGGTAGTGAACTTCACCACGCTGCCGGTCTCGGTGATTTCGCGCAGCATTTCGTACCAGACACGCTCGATTTCCTCAATGCGCGGCAGCTTGTCAGAGCCACTCATCTTGTTGATCAGCTCGCGCAGGAAATCACCACGGTCGGGATACTGTGCGGACACCAGCGACACTTCGATATTGGATGCAAGGTCGCCGGAGGCGGCGGTCAGGTGACCAAACAGTTCGGTGAGAGAGCCGAGGCGTTCCCGCAACTGTTCCTGCTTGGCGGACACCAGCAGCTCGTTCTCCTCAAACTGGGTTTCCAGACGGGTGGATTCCGCCTCCTGGCGGGTGCGCTCCGCCTCCGCCTCTCGCAGAAGGCGGGCCTGGTCAGCCCTGGCGGCTGTGAATTGCCGCTCACGTTCGGCGTTCTCGCGCGCCTCGGTCGCCTGCCCCTGCCTTACCAGACCCAGCAGTTCGTCAAGCGTCGCGGCCTCCTGGGCAACGGTGGCTCCGGAAACTGCCAGCGCACCACCCAGCACCAGGGCGGAAAAAATCTTGTTCAGCGCTTTCATTATTTGGCCTCCGGTGCAGCTATGGGCATGTTAAGAAGATCGATAGTGGCCTGTCTCTTGGCAATCCGAACGCCCTGGCGGATCGAGGCGGCGTAGTCACCGGAGGGCAGGGTGTCCCAGCTCTTGGTCTGGTTGTTCCAGACGCCACTTTCGTTGCCGTCGGTAGTCTGGTAGACGAGGGACAAGCGGCCGATGCGGAGGAAATCCACATCGCGGGTTACGCCATTGATTTCGAGGGCATCGCTGTAGGTGTCGAAGCCGCGGCCGTACTGTAACTCTATATTGTAGGCTTCCAGCACCTGCCGGAACTTCTCCGCAACCGTCAGATCCGCGCGGTCGACATTGTTGCGCAGGAAGGTGATCCGCTCGCGACGCTCGTCGAGGTTAAACGGGACATCCAGACTGATGAACTGGTCGAGGCTGTCGATCATGCGGATTACCAGCGGCGTCATCTGGCGCTGGATAACCGTAACCTCGTTGATGGACTCATCAATGTCATCAATGCGGCGCATCTGGTTATCGATCTGCCGCTGCAAGCGCGCATTGTAGACCTTGAGGCCGTCCACCTGCTTCATGACCGCCCTGTAGTCGGTCAGCAGGTCGCGAGTCTCGTCCGCCAGGCGGTCGATCTTGACCTGTGACTCGCGCGCCGCCTTGTTCCGGGACTCCCCGACCTCAAGAATAGCGCCCAGGTTATTGGCTTGTACTGCAGTCGTGGCCCCGAACAGGGTGCCGGTGGCCGCCAGTACAGCGATCAATACGTTCTTCAATCGATGCATAGTCATGGGAGTTGTGCTTCCTATTTCCAACAAGAGTGATTCAGAGCTGAGACAGCGTGACTGGGTAAGTTTATACCTTACAACTTTGTATAGTGGAAAAATCTGGGTCGGTAAACCGAGGGGAAGAATTTAAACTCAATACCCCACCATTTTCAATCAATCGCCTGCAGAGCCCCGGGCATTTTCCAGAAACGTGTACAAAGGTTACATAATATAGCCGGCAAAAGCAGCAAGGTAACACTTGTTGGCATCAAGCAACTGCATTTTCACCGATCTGCCCGGTCATAAACCACGAAAGCGTAGGGATATGGGTTATCGGAGGTCGCTGCATGCTCCTCCCTGGCAATTTCCCGCCACTGGCTGTAATCCAGCGGCGGAAACCAGGTGTCGCCTGCCACAGCGGCGTGCACTTCAGTAACATAAAGCCGACTCGCCAGGGGCAGGGCAGCCGCGTAGATCTGCGCACCGCCGATCACCATGAGCTCCTCCGCGCCGCTGGTCGCTACCAGAGCCTGCGCACAATCCAGTGCAGCCGGCAGCGAATCGGTCACGGTCACCCCCGCTGCAGTCCAACCTGGATTGCGGGAAACCACAATGTTGGGCCGCCCTGGCAGCGGCCTGCCAATGGATTCAAAAGTCTTGCGCCCCATGATTACGGGTTTGCCCAGAGTCGTGCGCTTGAAGTAGCGCAGGTCCTCGGGCAAATGCCAGGGCAGGGCACTGTCCCGGCCAATTACCCCGTTGGATGCCATTGCGACCATCAGGGCGAGCCTCGCAGTCACCGCTAGATCGCCACCGGTGCGGCAATATGCGGATGCGGGTCGTAATCGTGCAACCTGAAATCCTCGAATCGATAATCATAGATCGAGGCGGGTCGGCGCAGGATTTCCAACCGCGGTAGTGGCCGCGGCTCTCGCCCCATCTGCTCGCGGACCTGCAAGAGGTGGTTGCTGTAGATGTGCGAATCGCCGGTGCAGATGATGATCTCGCCCGGAGCCAGATCGCACTGTTGGGCCAACATCAGGGTTAGCAGCGCCAGGCTGGCGGTGTTGTAGGGCAGCCCGAGAAAAGAGTCACTGGAGCGGATCAGCAGCTGCGAGGACAACTTTCCATCCGCCACATAGAACTGATACAGGAGATGGCAGGGGGGCAGCGCCATCCGACCGGCCCTGACATTGTCCTGGGGGCTCAGTTTTTCGTCTGGCAAAAACTCGACGTTCCAGCCATGAAACAGGATGCGGCGGCTGTCGGGATTGTTGCGCAGGCAGTCGAGCACATAGTCGATCTGGTTGATGCTGCCGCCGTCACGGGTTGGCCAGGCAGTCCACTGGGCGCCATAAATCGGCCCCAGGTCGCCGGCTGCGGTCGCCCACTCGTCCCAGATGCTGACGCCATTTTCCTTCAACCAGCGGGTATTTGTGTCGCCGCTCAGAAACCAGATCAGCTCGTTGACGATACTTTTCAGGTGCAGCTTCTTGGTGGTGAGCAGCGGAAACCCGTCCGCCAGGTCGTGGCGGAACTGGCGGCCGAACACCGACAGGGTACCGGTACCGGTGCGATCACCCTTGCGGCTGCCGTGATCGAGAATGTCCTGCAGCAAATCGAGGTACTGTCTCATCTCAGCTCAGCTCCCTGCCGGTCAATCTTGCGATAGGCCCACCACAGCAGGAACAGGCCCAGGGCTATCATGGGCAGACAGAGCAGCTGTCCCCGGGTGAGCCAGCCAAAGGCCTGGAAGCCGATGTGGGCATCCGGCTCGCGGAAAAACTCGGCGAGAAAGCGCAGGCAGCCGTAGCCGACACAGAACAACCCGCTGGCAGCCCAGGTCGGGCGCGGGCGGGACGTGAACCACAACATGATAATGAACAGGAGCAAGCCCTCAAGGGCGAACTGATACAGCTGGGAAGGGTGCCGCGCCAGCTGCAGCGGGTCGTTGGGGAACACCATCGCCCAGGGCACATCCGTGGGCCGTCCCCAGAGTTCCTGGCCGATGAAATTACCCAGCCTGCCCAAAGCCAGCCCCATGGGCGTGAGCAGGGCAGCGAGGTCCAGCACCGCTCCCGCGGCCAGGCCGCGGCTGCGGGCAAACCAGAACATGGCAATGATCACCCCGAGCAGGCCACCGTGAAATGACATGCCACCCTGCCAGACCTGCAGCAACCAGAGCGGGTTTTCCAGCAGGCGTTCACCACCGTAGAAGATGGCGTAGCCAAACCGCCCCCCCAGCACCACGCCCAGAGCGCTGAAAAAAATCAGATCGTCTATGTGCTCGCGCTGCAGCGGCACATCGGGCCGGGCGCTGCGCCTGACACCCAGCCACCAGGCAAAGGCCAGCCCGGCCAGATAGGTGAGTCCGTACCAGTGGACCTGGGCCGGCCCCAGGGAAAAGGCAACGGGGTCGATATCGGGGTAAGGCAGCATAATCTCCGGTCTTGACTGGGTAGTCGCAGGCGGTGCAGGCAGTGACTGCCCGAGCAGCCGCGTGGCTGGGGCGCTCATTATCGTGTAGGCGAGCGCGATTCACAATTGCGGCGGCAGCTGGCACGATGCAGGCCCTGGGCAAGGAGTACCCTCCCCGCGATGTGCCTGATTGTGTTGGCCTGGCAAGTGAAGCCCGCCTTCCCCCTGGTGGTAGTCGCCAATCGCGACGAGTTCTACCAGCGCCGGACTGCGCCCTCCTGCTTCTGGGCGGAATATCCCGACCTGCTCGCCGGCCGCGATCTGGAGGCGGGTGGCACCTGGATGGGGGTAACCCGCGGGGGCCGCTTTGCGGCGATCACCAATTACCGCGACCCGGACCGCACCCTGCCCGCGGCGCGGTCACGAGGCGAATTGCCGCTCGCGTTTCTCACCGGTCGTGACACGCCCGCTGTATTTTTGCAGCAGGTGGCAGCAAGGGCTGGCGACTATGCCGGATTCAATCTGCTGGTGGGGGAAGGCGACGCCCTCTGGTACTTCAGCAACAGCAGCGACGGACAGCCGCCGCGAGCACTGACGCCGGGACTCTACGGCCTCAGCAACGCGGCGCTGGACACGCCCTGGCCGAAACTGGCGCTGGCGAAATCGCAGCTGGCGACCCTGCTGGACGCTTCCACTCTGGCGCACTCTGATCTACGCCAGGCGGTGTCGGACCGCCGGCTCGCTAATGAGGACCAGTTGCATCCATTGGGCCTGCGTAATGCCATGGACCGGCAGCTCTCGGCCCAGTTTATTGTCACCGGCGAGTACGGCACCCGCTCCACCACCAGCTTCTGGGTACGACAGAGAAACCGCGACATCAGCCTGGATGCCAGCTGGGAGGAACTCAGTTTCGACCCGAGCGGCCGCGAATCGGGACGCAGCAGCTTCAGCTTCAGCTTCTCGCCCGCGTCTCAGGCCAGCGGCGAGTGAACGAACTGCTGTAGCCCGCGCTCGGTCATCAGGCGCTGCAGGCGCTGATGCACCGCTGCGGAATGCTCCAGCAACATGACTTCGGCCAGCAGCTCGCAGGCATCGGCCCGGGTGATGCTGCGCAGGGTTTTCTTAACCTTTGGCAGTGCGGTCGCATTCATCGACAGCACTTCGTAACCCATCGCCAGCAGCAGCACAGCGGCCAGCGGATCCCCGGCCAGCTCGCCGCAGATACTGACCGGTTTGCCCTCCGCCTTCCCGGCCTCGGCCACGGCGCAGAGGGCTTGCAGCACCGCGGGGTGAAAGGAGTGATAGAGATCCGCCACCCTTGAGTTGTTGCGGTCCACGGCGAGCAGGTACTGGGTGAGGTCATTGCTGCCCACCGACAGAAAATCCGCCCGCCGCGCCAGGGCTCGCGCCTGATAAACCGCGGAGGGGACCTCCACCATCACTCCGATAGGCGGCAGCGCCACCTCGGTGCCCTCCTGCACGATCTCCCGATGACCGCGGTGAATCAGCTCCATGGCCTCTTCCAGCTCGGCAATATTGCTGATCATGGGCAGCAGGATACGCAGATTGCCGAGACCGGCATTGGCCTTGATCATGGCGCGGACCTGGGCAAGGAAAATCTCCGGGTGGTCCAGGGTGACCCGGATACCGCGCCAGCCGAGGAACGGGTTGTCCTCCGCTATGGGAAAATAGGGCAAGGCCTTGTCGCCACCGATATCCAGGGTGCGCATCGTGACCGGCCGGGGAGCAAAAGCCTCCAGCTGCTCGCGATAGATCTGGCGCTGCTCTTCCTCACTGGGAAAGCGGTCACGGAGCAGGAAGGGGACCTCAGTACGGTACAGGCCAACACCCTCCGCGCCCTGCTCCAGCGAGCGGGTCACGTCAGCCATCAGGCCCGTGTTGACCCAGAGCGGTAAGCGGTGGCCGTCCAGGGTCTCGGAGGGCAGGTCGCGCAGGGATTCCAGGTCCCGGGACACGGCCTGATCCTGGTCCGCCAGCTCCTGGAACCGCGCCCGCACCTCCGGCAGGGGGTTGAGATGGACGATGCCGTTATAGCCGTCGATCACCACCTCGCGGTCCTGCAGACGGGTATAGGGCAGGTCTACGGCACCCATGACCGTCGGCACCCCCATCGCCCGCGCCAGGATGGCGACATGGGAATTGCCGGAACCGCGCACCGAGATCAGCCCTGCCAGCCGCTCCCGGGGCACCTCGCCCAGTGCCGAGGCTGTAAGCTCCTCGCCCACCAGAATGGTCTGCTCCGGATAGGACTTGAGCTCTTTCTTGGCTTCATCCTGAAGGTAGGCAAGCACTCGCGTACCCAGGTCCTTCACATCGACCGCCCGCTCCCGCAGGTAACTGTGTTCCATACGCTCAAAATGGCGGATGTGCTTGATCATGACCTCGCTGAGCGCGCCCTGGGCCCACTGCCCCGCCTTGATCAGGCGGGCGACCTCACCGCCGATGGCGGAGTCATCGAGGATCCCCAGGTAGACATCGAACAGCGCGTGATCCTCGGGGCTCATTTCCCCGCGGAGATTGTCCGACACGGCCTCGATATCCGTACGCACCGCCGCCAGCGCCGCCTTGAATGCGCGCAGCTCCTCGCGCCGGCTGGCGGCTGCCTTGCGGGGCACTGCGAACAGGTCCGCGACCGGAGAAACCACCACCGCGGTACCGATCGCGATTCCCGGCGCGCCGGGAATACCGTTGATTCGTGCCGGGCCACCGGCGCCGGCGCGCAACTCCTCCTGCACCGCGCCGGTAACCCTGGCGTGGGCAATAACACCCGCCAGCTGCGCCGACATGGTAACCAGAAAAGCTTCTTCGCTCTCATCGAAGCGACGCCGATCGGCCTGCTGAATGACGAGCACGCCCAGCACATCGCGTTGGTGGATAATCGGTACGCCGAGAAAGGCGTGGAAGAGCTCTTCGCCCAGACCCTCCAGCAGCTGGAAACTGGGATGGCTTTCGGCATCCTCCAGGTTGACCGGCTCCTCGCGGGTGGCAACCAGGCCTACCAGCCCCTGCCCCGGAGCCAGGCTGGCCACGCCAATCTGCTGCGGATTCAGGCCCTCGGTAGCGCGAAACACCAGGCGTCCGCTGACTTCGTCGCGCATATAGACACTGCAGACCTCAGTGCCCATGGCCTCGCGGACGCGCTTGACGATGATCTCGAGGGCGTCATTAAGCCCCTCGGCGGCATTCACCTCCTGGACAATGTTGCGGAGCGTCTCCAGCATCATTGCCGGCATCAGCTGTGATCCCGGGCGATGCGCGCCAGCGGCGGCGCCAGTTCCTTGAGAGCGCGGCGGTAGACTTCGCGCTTGAAGGCAACGACCTGGTTCAGCGGGTACCAGTAACTGACCCACTGCCAGTGGTCGAATTCGGGCTTGCAGTTCCCATCCAGGCAAACAGCGTCATCGGCGGCCCTCAGGTGGAGCAGGAACCATTTCTGCTTCTGGCCGATACAGATCGGCTCCTGTCCCTTGCGGATAAAACGCCGGGGCAAGCGGTAGCGCAGCCAGCCGCGGGTCGCGGCTACCATCCGCACCGCGTCCTCGGTCAGCCCGACTTCCTCTTCCAGCTCACGATATACGGCCTGCTCGGCAGATTCGCCCGGGTTGATCCCTCCCTGCGGGAACTGCCAGGCATCCCGGCCGCCTACCCGCCGCGCCCAAAGCAGCTGGCCGGCGTCATTGGCCAGCATTATGCCGACGTTGGCCCTGAATCCATCTGAATCGATCACCACTACTACCTGCTTACCAGACAGACCATTGTTCCACACTTTCCTGTCGCCGGGAAATTTACTCAGGTCCCTCGCCGCGCTATCCTGCGCCGCTGCGTGGAGGCGCCATGACCCTTGCCATCTTTGACCTGGACAGCACCCTGATCGCCGGCGACAGCGACAATCTCTGGGGCCAGTTCGTCTGTGAACAGGCGCTGGTGGACAGTGACTCCTTCGCTCGCGAAAACGAACGCTTCTATCGCGATTACCAGGCCGGCACCCTGGACATAGACGCCTACCTGCGCTTTGCCCTGGCCCCACTCAAGGGGCGCTCAGCGGAGGAGCTGGCGCCGCTGCATCGGCAGTTCATGCGGGAAAAGATCGAGCCTATCATGCTGCCGCAGGCACTGCGCCTGATCGACAGCCACCGGCGCCAGGGCCACCGGCTGCTGGTCATCACCGCCACCAACCACTTCATCACGCGCCCTATCGTAGACGCCCTCGGCATCGCCGACCTGCTGGCCTGCGAGGCGGAGATCAGCGAGGGGCGTTACACCGGGGAGCCCATTGGCATTCCCTCCTACCACAATGGCAAAGTGCTGCGCCTGCGGGCCTGGCTGCAAGAGCAGCAACTGAATCTGGAGGGAAGCTGGTTCTACAGCGACTCCCACAATGACCTGCCGCTGCTGGAGGAGGTCGACTACGCGGTAGCAGTGGACCCGGACCCAAAACTGAAAGCGCGGGCTCAGGAAGCCAACTGGCCGATCATTTCGCTGCGGGGCTGAGGCGGCGGGCAAATACGGACTTCAGGTATTCCGTTTCCGGAATCAGCGGGTGCACCGGGTGATCCGGACCCTGGCCGCCCTGTTCCAGCACCCGGAGCTCACAAGCGCTGCGCCGGGCCGCGCCCTGCATGGTGGCAATGAGATCCGCCCTGGCCAGGTGCATGGAGCAGGAACCGGAGACCAGGACCCCGCCAGGCCTCAGCACTTTCAATGCCAGCTCATTGATGCGCTGGTAGGCCTTGATACCCTTCTTGATATCCTTGCGCCGCTGGATAAAGGCCGGCGGATCCAGAATCACCAGATCGAAGCTCTCGCCCTCCCCCTGCAGCGCCTGCAGGGTCTCTGCCGCCTGCCCCTGGCGCACATGCACCCTGTCCTCAAAACCATTCAGGCGGGCGTTGGCCAGCACGCCTTCCAGCGCGGTGGCCGAGCTGTCGACAAAGTGCACCTCGCTGGCACCGAAGGCGGCAGCCTGGATGCCCCAGCCGCCGGTATAGCTGTACACATCCAGCACCCGCTGGCCCTGCGCATAGCTGGCGAGCCGCGCCCGCGCCAGGCGATGGTCATAGAACCAGCCGGTTTTCTGGCCCCGGAATACCGGCACCTGGAAGGAGACGCCGTTTTCCCGCAGCGGCACCGTCTCCGGCACCTCGCCGTAGACCACCTCGATCCGTTCCGGCAGGTTCTGCTCCCGGCGGCTGCGGCTATCGGCGCGCAGCAGAATGCCTGTCGGCTCCAGCAGCGCCACCAGGGCCGCTATGATCTCCGCCTCGTAGCGCTCGATGCCGGCATTATGGAACTGCAGCACCAGATAGTCGCCAAAACGGTCCACTACCAGCCCGGGGATACCGTCACTGTCGCCATATATGAGCCGGTAGCAGGCATCCGCCAGCAGCGCCTCGCGGCTGGCCAGCGCGCGCGCCGCCAGAGCTTCCAGCCACGGCGCATCCAGGGCCCGGTCCTCCCCGGGCGCATACAGCCTGGCGCAAATCAGCGCCTGGGGCTCCATATAGGCCGAGCCCAACAATTCACCGCTTGCTTTACGCACGGCAACCCTGTCCCCCGCAGCAAAGACCTGCAGGGGACTGCGCTGGACATCAATTTCGTTGGAATAGACCCAGAGGTGACCCGCCCCGAGGCGACGGTCGGCGCCGGGGCGCAGGAACAGGTCAGCGGTCACTCGTCAGCACAGTGCTCGGTGTAATCCTCCGCACTCAGCAGGTTTTCCAGTTCGGCGGTATCCTCGGGCTGGATACGGAAGAACCAACCGTCGTTGTAGGGGTCGCCATTGACGGTTTCCGGCTCATCCTCCAGTGCCTCGTTGACCGCGATAACCTCGCCGCTGATTGGCGCGTAGATATCCGAGGCGGCCTTGACTGACTCCACCACGCCCGCCTCGTCCCCGGCCGCCAGGCGGTCACCCACCTCGGGCAGCTCGACGAAGACCACATCGCCCAATGCCTCCTGGGCGTGATCGCTGATGCCGATGGTCACCGTACCGTCTTCCTCAAGGCGCGCCCATTCATGGCTGCTGGCATACTTCAGTTCACTGGGGGTCTGGCTCATGGGACATCCTCTCGTTCGGGGCTGGGTGCCACCGGGGCTGGCACAGGCGCACATTCTAACGGCAGGACCATGAAAAACAATCTGCACACGGTCCGGTCTTGTCGGACTAGCCGCGCTCAGCCAGGCCCATGGCCTGCTGCATCAGCCGTCGTTTCAGTGGCCGCGCACGGTCCACACCGCGCATGCCCGCATTGCGCAGCCAGCGCAGCGGCAGCGAGGGTTGCTCAAACAGACGTTTGAAGCCGTCCATCGCCACCATCATCGCCAGGTTCTCACCCTTGCGCCGGCGCTGGTAGCGCTTCAGAACTGCAAGGCTTCCCGGTGCTTCACCCCGCTGCCGGGCTCGCAACAGCTCCTCCGCCAGCACGGCGACATCCTGCAAACCCAGGTTGATTCCCTGCCCGGCAAGTGGGTGTATCGTATGCGCGGCATCCGCGACCAAAGCCGCACCAGCCTGCACATAGTCAGGCGCGTGGCGCTGGCGCAAGGGAAAAGCGTAGCGCTGGGAGCAGGCGATAACCTTGCCCAGGCGCTGTTCGAAGGCCCGCTCAAGTGCACGGCAGAAGTCCGGCCCGGCCAGATCCATAAGCCCCTGCACCCGGGCCGAATCGATGGACCAGACCAGCGAGCAATAGTGCGCTCCGGTGGCTCCGGGCAGCGGCAGGAACGCCAGCGGCCCGCTGGGCAGGAAGCGCTGCCAGGCAGTGGCCTCGTGGTCGTATTCCACCTGCACCGTGGCGACAATGGCATGGTGGCCGTAGTCCCACTCACGGGTGTGAAAATCGAGCAGCTCCCTTACTTTCGACAGCGCGCCGTCGGCGGCTACAAGCAGCCCCGCCTGCAACTGGGCCCCGGACTCCAGCTCCAGCACCATGGCGCCGGCCGCATCGCGGCTACAGCTCGACAGCCGCTCAGGCGCCAGCAAGCGCACATCCGCGCAGGCCTGCAGCCGGGTCAGCAGCGAGCGCACCAGTGCGCGGTTCTCGACGATGTGGCCGAGGGCAGCGGCACCGACATCGCTGCAGTCAAAATCAATCGCGCCTGTGCCGTCCGCATCCCACACCGTCATGTGCCGATAGGCGCAGCTGCGGTAGCCCGCCACGCCCTGCCAGGCACCCCACTGCTCCAGCAGGGCTTGCGAGCTGGGGTTCAGTGCCACTACCCGCGGATCGAAATCCTCCAGCTCCAAACCCGCGGGCAGCTGCCCGGACTCAAGGGGCTGCGCCTCGATCACCACCACTGACAGGCCGTGCCCGGACAGGGCCAGCGCCAGCGCGCTCCCGGCAATACCGGCACCGACAATTGCCACATCGCAGACCAGCGGCTCAGCCACGGGACGCCTCCAGGCCGGCGGCGTGCTCGACAAAGGCGCGCTTCAGAGGCGCCGCCCAGTCCAGTCCGGACAGGGCGAGGTCCCGGGCCAGCGCCAGCATGGGGTCAGAGTGCATGAACAGCGCGGGCAGCTGGTCGCTGAACTGGATCGTTCGCAGCTGGTCCTCGCGCTGACGCTCCCGGTAACGCTGCAGTACGGACAGTGCACCAGGGCTTTCCCCGGCGGCTAAAGCCGGGGCCAGCACCTGGCCCAAGGCAGCGATATCGCGCAGGGCCAGGTTGAAGCCCTGCCCCGCCACGGGATGCAGGGCGTGGGCGGCGTTACCCATGACCACCACGCCGGCCCGTACCTGTTCTTCGCAATGCCGCAACGACAGCGGATAGGCCTGCCGCCCACCTGCCTGCAGCAGGCGCCCGAGGCGATAGCCAAAGCGCTGCTGCAGGGCCTGCAGAAACTCGTCGTCGGCACAGGCCAGCAGACTCCTGGCCCGCTCCGGAGGCAAGGTCCACACCAGAGCGCTGCGATTGCGGGTACCGGCGGCAGGTAGCAGCGGCAACAGCGCCAGCGGCCCTTCATCGGTAAAGCGCTCGAAGGCGCAGCCCGCGTGCGACTGGGCGGTGGCCACGTTGCAGATCAGGGCGTTCTGGGAATAGAGCTTCTCAGTGCTGCCGACCCCCAGGCCCTGGCGCAGGCCAGAGTCGGCGCCGTCGGCAACCACCAGCAGTCCCGCGTGCAACCGCTCGGGAGCAGCGCCTTCCAAGGCCAACGCAACCCCGCCACTCACCGCCGTGGCTGCCACCACCCTTGCCGGGTTCAGCAGTTCCACCCGGCCCTGGGCGCGCAGCGCCTGCAGCAGGGTCTGGCCCAGCCAGGGATTCTCCACTACATGTCCCAGAGCCTGCCAGCCATAGTCCGCGGCCCGCAGCAGGGTACTGCCAAAGTGACCGCGGCTGGAGACGTGAATAGTGGTGATGGGACACAGCCAACGCTGCAGCGCCGGCCATAATCCCATGGCCTGGTAAATCAGCTGCGAGCTATAGCTCAGGGCGGTGGAGCGGGCATCGAACGAGGGGTGGTAATCCGGTGCGGAGCTGGCGGACGGCGGCAGGGCAAAGCCCTCCACCAGGGTGATGCGGGTTGTCTCCGGCAGGAGGCGGCCCAGCTCCAGCGCCAGGCTGATACCGACCATGCCGCCGCCGGCTATTACGATATCCCGTCGCTCAGTCATTGGGCTCAGCCTGCCATCAGCGCTTCAATCGCCTCGGGCTGGCGCGGCACGCCGTCAGTCAGTATCTGGCAGCCCTCTTCCGTGACCACAACATCATCCTCGATCCTGATGCCTATACCGCGCCAGCGCGGCGCCACCCGCGTATTGTCGGCAGCGATGTAGATACCCGGCTCGACTGTCAGCACCATGCCGGGTTCCAGTTGCCGCCATTCCCCGGAGACCCGGTAATCGCCCACATCGTGGACATCCAGGCCCAGCCAGTGGCCGGCACGGTGCATGTAGAACTCTTTGTAAGCCTCAGCTGCGATCAGCTCCTGCACGTCACCCTTTAGCAGGCCGAGTTCGCGCAGGCCCCGGGTTATGACCTCCACGGTTGCTTCATGGGGTGCGTTCCAGTGATTGCCCGGGCGCACCGCCGCAATCGCCGCCTGCTGCGCTTCCAGCACGATATTGTAGATGGCACGCTGCTGGCGGCTGAAGCGGCCGCTTACAGGGAAGGTGCGGGTGACATCCGCGGCATAGCCCTGGTACTCACAGCCCGCATCGATCAGCACCAGATCCCCCTTGCGCAGGGCGCGGGTATTTTCCGTGTAATGCAGGATGCAGCTGTTGGGACCGCTGCCGACAATGCAGGGGTAGGCCGGGTAGCGGGCACCGCCGCTGGCGAATTCGTGCAGCATCTCCGCCTCCAGCTGGTACTCGAACACTCCGGGGCGGGCATGGCGCATGGCCCGGCAGTGGGCGCGGGCGGTAATTTCTCCAGCCTGGGCCAGCAGCCGCAGTTCCGCGGCGCTCTTTTTCAGCCGCTGATCGTGCAGCATATGGTCAAGATCAGTAAATTCTCCCGGGGGCACGGCACCGCTCGATTCCTTGCTGCGAATCAGGTTGACCCAGGCCATGATCCGGCGGTCGAAGTCGGCACTGCGGCCCATGGAGTAATAGACGCGCTCCCGACCTTCGATCAGCCCCGGCAGGATGTCGTCAATATCGCCGACGGGAAAGGCGTCATCAGCGCCGTATTCCGCGCAGGCGCCCTCGGGCCCGGCGCGGTAACCGTGCCACAGCTCCAGCTTGGGATCCCGCTCACGACAGAACAGGACATATTCGCCGTGCTCGCGACCTGGCACCAGTACCAGCACCGCATCGGGCTCGGGAAATCCGCAGAGGTAGTGAAAATCGCTGTCCTGGCGGAAGGGGTACTCGGTGTCCCGGCTGCGCAGCTGCTCCCTGGCGGCGGGAATGATGGCGATGCTGTTGGTCTCCATCAGCGCCATCAGGCGCCGCCGCCGCCGCTGGAATTCATTTTTGCTGATCTTCACCATACTCCCCTAGTGTCTGACATCCGGCCCCTGTGCAACCGCCTGCTCACGTTCTTCCCGCCGGGAGCGGCTGTCGAGAAACACATTGACCGCAGCGACGCGCATATACTCCACCAGTTCAGAGTAGCTGGTTTCGGCATCTTCATCGTCCTCTTGGTAGGCATCCGCATCCGCCTGGGCCATTGCGGCAAAATCGCGCAGGATCTCGGTGCTGTCGCCGGGTAGCGTCTCGGCCCCGGTACCGGTCATGAGGATGGCGCGGGCAAAGCCCGCCAAAAAACCTCGGCACCAGTGCGCCAGACACTGGGTGCGCACCGCCAGCTCATCGCTGTCATCCGGTAACAACGGGCAGAAGTCGAACATGTCTTCGCCCAGCGCTTCCTCACTGAGTGAATAGAGCTGCATGACCTCGTCGGCGAGGTCGCCATGCAGGTCCAGCTCGAGGGCATGATTGAGGGCAGCTAGCCCGGCGCCAGGGTCAGCACTATGGCCGGCTGCCAGCAGGCCGACAAGGCAACCGTGCAATTCCGACGGGGAAATGGCCACACCCTGATCCAAAAGCTGGTCCGCCACTTCATCGAAAACAAACAGTCCCGTTTCACCCGGTAACCTGTCAAACATCCAGCAAACTCCCGAGACGCCCGCCGCACCTCTACCGAAAACTGCAAAAAAGCGGGCATGCTATTGAAATTTAAAAACTTTTGTCGCGTTGACCTGCTTCGCAGCCGGCTCTATAGTAAGCCCTATATTCACTCAGCCCAAGTACAGCGTCATGGCAGATACCCCGCTTCAGGCACTGGAGTCAAAAATCGACGAATTGATTGCCCTGTGCAGGGACCTCAATCGTGAAAACCAGCGTCTGCAGGGCGAGAATGACGGCTGGCGCCGGGAACGGGAGGACCTCATCAGCAAGAACAAGCTGGCGCGGTCCAAGGTCGAGGCCATGATAGCCCGTCTACGGTCAATGGAGTAATGCCAGTGAATCCGGTCAACACGGTCTCGGTGCACATTCTCGACAAGGAATACCAGGTGGCCTGCCCGGAGGAGCAACAGGCGGAGCTGATCGTGTCGGCTCGTTACCTCGACAAACAGATGCGCGCAATACGCGACAGCGGCAAGGTCATCGGCCTGGAGCGTATTGCGGTCATGGCGGCACTGAACATCAGCCACGAGCTGCTGCAAGCCTCCGATCAGGGCGGCGGCTCTGCGCCAGCAGCGAGCCCGGACAACCAGACCGTCCAGGGTCTACAACGCAAGATTGATCAGGCCATGCACCAACTCCGGCAGCTGGAAATCAACTGAGGCCCAAGCCGCTTGCGGGATCGTGTATACTTGGTCCCGGATCCCTGGCATATGCGCCAGGCAGACAAGTCCTCGAGCCGATAAGTCTGTACCCGGAGGATCCTCGCTGCTGTTGGTGTGCAAGTCCGGCTCGTTCCGGAAAGCCTGAAACAGTGCAGGAACCTCCTCCTTGAACCATCGGGTTCAGGGCAAATCTGCCAACGCTATGCCGGGAATCCATCCTCTTCATGACCCCTGAGCTACCAGCCAAGCCGGCCCTGCGCAAACACTTGCGCGAGCAACGGCTGGCGCTGGCCTCAGCTTTCAAGGCCCAGGCAGCCACCGCTGCCGCGGCTCTGGCCAGTGGCCTGCCGGGGTGGAACTCAGCCCGACACATTGCCCTCTACTGGCCCAATGACGGCGAACTTGACCCACTACCGCTGGCCGAGGCCTGTCGCCAGCAACAGCGCAATCTCTACCTCCCGGTACTGGCGGGCAGGGACCGGCTGCTATTCCGCCAATGGGACGCCGACACCACGCTCACCGCCAACCGGTTTGGAATTCCCGAACCAGATCCCGGCAGCCCGGAGCCCGCCGCGGGGCTGGATATCATTTTTCTGCCTCTCGTTGGATGGCAGCGAGATGGTTACCGGCTGGGAATGGGGGGGGGATTTTACGACCGCACCTTGGCCGGGCTGGAAGGACCATTGAAAGTGGGGCTGGGTTTTGCCTGCCAGGAACTCGAGGGTATGAGAGCTGAGCCCTGGGATGTGACGCTGGATTACGTGCTGACAGAGACATCCCTGCAGCGTTGTACCCATGCAGGTGCCGCTTAGGGCTTCCAGCTGCCCGGAAGGGATTTACTCGGGAATAATGAGACCGGCCTGAAGCTCGGATGCGGGAGCGGCTACGGTATCCGAGGCCGACAGGGGCAACAGCATGGTGACCAGCACACCAACGCCGAAGGCAGCGATGAGGACAAGGATAAAATCCGGCTTACTCTTCACGGCAACACTCTCACAATAATTGTATTCCACTGTTTTTCTGGCATTATTTCACAAACGCGACCGAGTGTAGCCCAGCAATTTTCGAAATGAAACCCCGAATCTGTGCTAATCCGTGATTTTCCAGCGCTAGGAGACGTCGGGTACCCCGATTGGGGAATGCCCCAAATACAATTGGTAGGCCCGATTGCCAGTTTCATCCCAACAGGGGTAGCCCACTGTCTCCAGAACCTCGCGAAATTCCCGGCGCTCTGGCCGCGGCACCTGCACACCGAGCAGGATGCGGCCATAGGCAGCGCCGTGGTTGCGGTAGTGGAACATGGAGATATTCCAGCGCTGGCCGAGGCCGGACAGGAACTTGAGCAGCGCCCCCGGGCGCTCTGGAAACTCCACCCGGTAGACCACTTCATTTTGCAGCTGGGCAGGAGCCCGGCCGCCAACCATATAGCGGATATGCAGCTTTGCTATCTCGTTGTCGGTCATGTCTTCCGTGGCATAACCCTGTTGTTGCAAATCCTGCAACAGCTCGGACAGGTCGCTGCCCCCGGGGACCACCGACAGGCCCAGGAAAACCAGGGCGGCGCCGGGGTCTGAGTACCGATAATTGAACTCGGTGATGTTGCGACGCCCCAACGCGCTGCAAAAAGCCCGGAAGCTGCCGGGGCGCTCGGGAATAGTGACACTGATAACGGCCTCCCGCTTCTCGCCGATCTCGGTCCGCTCGGAGATATAACGCAGGCGATCGAAGTTGGTATTGGCGCCGCTGACAATGGCCAGCAGGTCCTGGCCCTTGACCCCGGTGCGCTCCACGTACTTCTTCAGGCCCGCCAGGGCCAGAGCACCCGCGGGCTCGGCAATGCCACGGGTGTCCTCGAAGATATCCTTGATAGCGGCGCAGATTTCATCGGTGCCAGCGGTGACAACTTCATCCACCGTGTCGCGGATCACCCGAAAGGTTTCCTTGCCGATCTGGGCGACGGCGCAGCCGTCTGTGAACAGGCCCACCTCAGGCAGGGTGGCGCGGCGCCCTTTTCGCAGCGCCAGCTGCAGACAGGCCGCATCTTCCGGTTCGACCCCGATGAGGCGGGTTTCCGGCCAAACGTACTTGATATAGGCGGCAACCCCGGCCAGCAGGCCACCGCCGCCCACCGGCACGAAAATGGCATCCAGCGGGCGCGAAAGCTGGCGCACGATCTCCATGCCCACCGTCCCCTGGCCGGCAATCACGTCTGGATCATCAAAAGGATGCACATAGACCATGGCTTTCTCCGCCACCAGTTTCTGCGCGTACACAGAGGCCTCATCAAAGGAGTCACCGTGCAGCACGACCTTGGCGCCGCGATTGCGCACCGCGTCGACCTTGATCTGCGGGGTAGTCCGGGGCATCACGATAATGGCTTTCACTCCCATGTGCTGGGCGGCCATGGCCAGGCCCTGGGCATGATTTCCCGCCGAGGCCGCAACCACGCCACAGGCGAGCTGCTCCGGGCTGAGTTTCTGCATCTTGTTGTAGGCGCCGCGCAGCTTGAAGGAAAACACCGGCTGCAGGTCCTCGCGCTTGAACAGAACGCGGTTGCCCAGCCGCCGGGACATCAGCATTGCTTCGTCCACCGGGGTCTCGCGCGCCACGTCGTAGACGCGGGCGTCGAGTATGCGCTTGATATAGGACTTGGGCATGGGCACAGCGATCCAGAATGAAACCAGCCCGCCATGGTAAAGGAGCCCGCGGCGATTTTCAGCTACTATACTGCTTGATCAATGAGGTGAAGGCAGGAGCAGGACGATGACACAGGATGAACTGAAACAGGCGGTGGCGAGCGCAGCGCTGGACTACATCCGGTCCCAGCTGGAGGAAGACACCGTGCTGGGCATCGGCACCGGCTCTACCGCCAACCTGTTCATTGACAGCCTCGCCGCCCTGCGCGGCCAGGTCAACGCGACAGTGGCCAGCTCAGATGCCTCCGCCGAACGCCTGCGCCAGCACGGCATCCCGGTGTACGAACTGCATACGGTCAATAAGGTGGATTTCTACATCGACGGCGCCGACGAAACCAACGCCGCCCTGCAGCTGATCAAGGGCGGCGGCGGCGCTCTGACCCGGGAGAAAATCATCGCCGCGGTCGCCCGCACCTTCATCTGCATCGCCGACGAGAGCAAGTTGGTCCACACCCTGGGCGAATTCCCCCTGCCGGTTGAGGTCATCCCCATGGCCCGCAGCTTCGTCGCCCGGGAGCTGGTAAAGCTGGGAGGAGATCCTGTGTACCGCGAAGGGGTGGTCACCGACAATGGCAACGTCATCCTTGATGTGCACAACTTCTCTATCCCGCAGCCGCTGGCGATAGAGGCCAAGATCAACAATATCGCCGGGGTGGTCAGCAACGGCCTGTTTGCCCTGCGACCGGCCGATGTGCTGCTATTGGGCGGCGCTGAGGGAGTGAAGACTCTGCGAGCCGTGTGACCAGGGCCACGGAAAAGTCACTTGGGGTCGAAGATTTTGCCGGGATTCATTATTCCCTGCGGATCAAACACCCGCTTGATCTGCTGCATTATGTCGATTTCCGCCGGGGACCGGCTGTAGTGCAGGTAATCCTTCTTTAACAGCCCCACCCCGTGCTCCGCTGATACGCTGCCCTCGTAGCGCTGTACGATCTCGAACACCCAGCGGCTGACCTCGCCACAGTGCTGCTGGAATTCCGCCATTGGCAGAGCGTCGGGCTTGAGCACATTGAGGTGCACATTGCCGTCGCCGATATGGCCGAACCAGACGATCTCGAAGTCTGGGTAAGCGCCTGCGACCACTGCTTCCACCTCCGCCAGGAACTCCGGGACCCGGGCGATGGTCGTGGAGATGTCGTTCTTGTAGGGAGTCCAGCGCGAGATGGTCTCCGAGATATCTTCCCGCAGACGCCACAGTGTCCGGGCCTGGGCCACGCTCTGGCTTACCACGCCGTCCAGCACCCAGCCCTTATCCATACAGTGCTCGAACAGGGCCATGGCCTGCTCCATGTCCGCGGCGGTATTCTGCTCGAACTCCAGCAGGGCATAGAAATCTGTCCGGGTCTCGAAGGGCCGCAGCAGGCCCTGGTGGGTAACGACTTTCTGCAGGGCCAGCTCGGAGAAAAACTCGAAAGCCTGCAAATCCATGGCTCCCTGCCAGGTTTCCAGCACCCGCATCACGGCAGCCATGTCGGTCACCCCCAGCACCAGTACCGCGAGGTCCTTCGGCGGTCGGCTGAGCTGCATGGTGGCCTCGACCACGATGCCCAGGGTGCCCTCGGCGCCGATGACCAGCTGCCGCAGGTCGTAGCCGGCATTGTTCTTGACCAGGCCCCGGTTCAGGTCCAGCAACTCGCCGCTGCCGGTCACCACCTTGAGCCCCGCCACCCAGTCCCGGGTCATGCCGTGGCGAATCACCTTGATCCCGCCGGCGTTGGTCGAGATGTTGCCGCCGATCTGGCTGGACCCGCTGGAGGCGAAATCCACCGGATAGAATAGGCCCTGCGCCACGGCAAAGGCCTGCAGCTCGGCGGTTATCACCCCGGCGCCGCAGCGCACGGTGCGGTCGATGGGGTTGAAGTCGGTAATGCGGTTGAGGCGGTCCAGGGCGACCACGATCTCGCCATTGCAGGCGACGGCGCCGGCGCTCAGGCCCGTGCGACCACCGGAGGGCACCAGGGCCAGCTGGCGCTCAAGGGCGAGCTGGACCAGCGCCTGCACCTCAGCGATGGAGCCCGGCAGGACTACCGCCAAGGGCGCCGGGGTGTGGACCCGGGTCCAGTCCCGACCGTACTGGACAAAGGCCTCCGCGTCGGTAAGGACGCGATCAGCGCCAACACAGGCCTGCAGCGCAGACAGAACATCGGGGCTGATCGGGGTCACTCGGGGCTCCTCTGGGGGCGGGGCAGGGCACAAAAAAAACGCCGGGCTATGGTAGCATACGCGCCCTTTTGTATGCCTGCCTACAGAGTCACGACCCCCAGGAGCAGCAACGTTTATGGCGCCCAAGTCGCTAGAGAAAAGCAAGATCAAGTTCCTCCTGCTGGAAGGGGTGCACCCGTCCGCGGTGGCGACCCTGCACAATGCGGGTTACTCGAACATCGAACAGCACCAGAAGGCGCTGGCGCCGGAGGATCTGAAGGCGGCCATCGCCAGTGCCCACTTCGTCGGCATCCGCTCCCGGACCCAGCTGACGGAAGATGTCTTCGAGGCCGCCCGCAAGCTGGTGGCGGTGGGCTGCTTCTGTATCGGCACCAACCAGGTCGACCTGGCGGCGGCCACCAAACGCGGCGTGGCCGTGTTCAATGCCCCGTTCAGCAATACCCGCAGCGTGGCGGAGCTGGTCATCGCCGAGGCCATCCTGCTGCTGCGCGGCGTCGCCGCCAAGAACGCCGCCGCCCATCGCGGCGAGTGGCAGAAGACCGCGGTCAACTCCTATGAGATCCGCGGCAAGCGCCTGGGTATCGTCGGCTACGGCAATATCGGCATGCAATTGGGCGTCATTGCCGAGGGCCTGGGCATGCAGGTGCAGTTCTACGATGTGGTCAGCAAGCTGCCCCTGGGCAATGCCCGCCAGCTGCCGAATCTGGAACAATTGCTGGCCCAGTCCGACGTGGTCAGCCTGCACGTGCCGGAAACCCGCACCACCCGTGACATGATCGGCCCCAGCCAGCTGGCACAGATGCCCAAAGGCAGCATCCTGATCAACGCCTCGCGCGGCACAGTGGTGGACATTGATGCCCTCGCCGCCAGCCTGGCCAGCGGCCATCTGGGCGGTGCAGCCATTGATGTGTTCCCGGTGGAGCCCCGCTCCAACGATGACGAGTTCATCTCACCCCTGCGGGCATTCGACAACACGTTCCTCACACCCCACATCGGCGGCAGCACGGTAGAGGCCCAGGCCAACATCGGCGTGGAAGTAGCAGAAAAGCTGTCCCGCTACAGCGATAACGGTACCAGCACCTCCTCGGTAAACTTTCCCGAGGTGGCGCTGCCGGAACACGAGGGCAGCCACCGCCTGCTGCACATCCACCACAATATGCCCGGGGTCATGAGCGCCATCAACCGGGTCTTCTCCGAGAACGACGTCAACGTGTCCGCGCAGTTCCTGCAGACCAACGACGCCATAGGTTACGTGGTGATTGACGTCGACGCCGAGTACTCGGACGTGGCTCTGGAGAAGCTGGCGAGCATAGACGGCACAATCCGCAGTCGCGTACTATTCTGACAACTCCGGCGCAATGAGGGCTGAACTATCACCTTGGCTACGAACAAGAAGAACCAGTTTCTCGCGCATCTGGTTGCGACCCACGGCACTGCCCTGGAGCGCTATCTGGCGCGCAAGCTGGACAATCCCGAGGACGCCGCCGAGGTCGCGCAGGAGGCCTTTTTGCGCCTGCACCGGCTGGAAGCCCCCGAGACCCTGAACAACGCCAGGGCCTTCCTGTTCCAGGTCGCCACCAACCTCGCCCTTGACCAGCTGCGGCGGCGCAAACTGCACCTCCGGTTCCTCAACGGCGAACGCAATCATGCCGCCGAGGGAGAGCCCCGGGACATCAATGCCAGTGGTGCGTCGCCGGAGCATATCCTCGGCGCGCGGCAAAAGCTGGCGCTGATCTACCAGGCAGTCGATGAGCTGCCACTCAATATTCGCCAGGCTTTCCTTCTGCACCGCCGCAACGGACTCTCCTATGGAGAGATCGCGGAGGCAATGCAGGTATCAGTGTCCAGCGTGGAGAAATACATCCTCCAGGCCCTGCAGCACTGCCGCAAGCGGCTGGCGGCGCTGTACCCGCCGGAGGATGGCGGCTGACAGCGTAAATATTTACTTGAGGGAACTTCGAACTTTCTCGTTACACTAACAGCCATAAGATAAGGATGGGCCCGCCGCCAGCTGTCTGTCCTGCGATGGCGACTTACAGAGCGGCCGGCCGGGGAAGAGATGAACCAGACCTTTACACGACAGTTCGAGCAGGATTGCGACGCAGCCACAGGCTGGATTGCGCGCTTCCGCAGCGACGACGCCTCAGAGCAGGACCACCGGGATTTCGCCCTGTGGCTGGCTGCCGATGCCAGTCATCGCCAGGCCATGGATCTCATGCTGGAACTGTGGGACGACCTCGGCAGTGTCCGCCACCTGCCGTTCGAGGAACCCCTGCCCGCGGCAGCCAATGATACCCGACGGCAGTGGTTCGCGGGCGCCGCGGCCCTGGCGGCCGGCCTCATCATGGCGCTAATCGTGCTGCCGCTTGGCGACGATCAGGTCTACTTTCAGGAGTTCCAGACCGCCCATGGTGAGCGGGCGACATTTACCCTGGAAGACCAGTCCCGCATCACGCTCAACACCGGCAGCCGGGTTGAAGTCGAGTTCAGCGACTCCCTGCGACAGGTCGCACTGCTGCGTGGCGAAGTGTACTTCGACGTGGAAGGGGATGCCGAGCGCCCCTTCCGGGTCGATACAGGCAACGCAACCGTCACCGCCATCGGCACCGCCTTCAATATCTACCGCCGGGAGGACGCCAGCGACATCACTGTCACCGAAGGCGTGGTCCAGGTTACAGAGAGGGCCCGCGGCGGGCGCACCCCCCGTTCTGCCACGCTCGAAGCCAACGAATACCTGCGAGCCACTGAGCGCGGTCTCGGCAACAGCCGCCAGGTAGACCCTGCACCGCTGACTGCCTGGCAGCAGGGCGAGATGATTGCCGACGAAATGCCGCTGCTGGAGCTGACCCGTGAATTGGCCCGCTACACCGAGACCCGCATCGTCATCAGGGACCGCGACGTGGCCAGGCTTACGGTATCAGGAGTGTTCAACCTCGATCATCCCGACAGTGTGCTGCAGGCGGTTGAGCGCAGCCTGCAATTGCAGGTTGTCAGGCTCGACGACAGCACCGTGCAGTTGCTCAAACCCCGCCAGTAGGATATAACAAGTCCTGTCGGCCGGCTCTCAGCGGCCGTATCTTTTTCTCCTGCTTTATCAGTGGGTTGCAATAAGTAGACAGGCAGGGTCCGAGAATGCTTGCCGAGTCCCGGGCGACAAGGTGCATCGCGCAGGGTATCGTTTCGGCATGGCTGACGGTAGCCGCGGCCTGTTGCTGGGCGCAGGAAACCCAGGGTGGCAGGCTGCCCTCTCACAACTTCGATATCCGCGAAAGCACCCTGTCCTCGGCACTGATCCAGTTCAGCCGGCAGAGCGACACCCCCATCGTGTTTTCGGATCGGCTCACCCGGCATCTCCCCGCCCCGACCCTGGTGGGCAGCCTGCAGCGGGATGCAGCCCTCGCCCAACTGCTCACCGACAGCGGCCTGCACTGGGAGCTGATCGACGACCGCATCATCGCCATCTACGCTATCAACTGCGACGAAGGTCCCTGCGACGACCCCGAGCAGACCAGCGCCCGATTCCCCATCTACGAGCCCGGCATGGAGGAAACCTACGTCTACGGCAGCAGCCTGACCGGATCCCGGATCCGCCGCGATCCCAACCGCTTCAGCGCCCCGGTAGAGGTGTTTGCCCGCTCGGACATTGAGCGCAGCGGCGCCCAGACCCTCGGCGAGTTGCTCAAGTTCGTGCCCGCGGTCATCGGTAACTCCACCAGCACGGCGATATCCAATGGTGGTGACGGCACCGCTACCGTCACCCTGCGCGGCCTCCCCGCCAGCAATACGCTAATCCTGATCAACGGCCGGCGGGTCGCCAATGATGGCCTGTCCGGTGAATCCGTCGATCTCAACAGCATTTCTCCCGCCGCTGTAGAGCGAGTTGAGATTCTCAAGGACAGCGCCTCCGCCATCTACGGTTCCGACGCCATAGCGGGCGTGGTCAATGTGATCATGAAGCGGGATTTTTACGGTGTCCTGGCCGAGACCTATTACGGCGAAAGCAGTCGCGGCGACCTCGCCACCACCACCCAGACCCTGCAGTACGGCACCAGTTTCCGCGACGGCGGACTGTTCCTGAGCGCCTCCCACTACGAACAGGAGCCTCTGTTCAGCCGCGATCGGGCGGTATCGCGCAGCGCCGACACACGCCTGCTCGGCGGTACCGACCAGCGCTCCAGCGCCACCCCCAACGCCCGTATTATCCTCCCCGATGGCCAGAGCCTGATCGCCCAGGGCGATGGCAGCTACCGGCCTACCGGTCCCGACGACCTGTTCGACTTTCCGGCCTTTACCACCGCCGTGGTGCCGCTGCGGCGCAGCAGCGTCTACGGCAGCATCAACCGGGACCTCAACCCCCAGGTCACGACCAGTCTCGAGGCCAGTTATCTGCAGACCAGTGCCCGGGCGACCCTGGCTCCGACACCCGTGTTCACCGGCTTCGAGCAGGTCCCGCTGGTCGTGGCTGCGGACAATCCTTTCAACGACTTTGGCCAGGATATCGTGGATGTACGCCGCAGATTGGTGGAGTTCCCCGCCCGTTCACAGCGTAACGAATCGCGGGTCGGCCGCGTCAGCGCTATGGTCGAGGGCCTCTACGCCGACTGGCACTGGGACATGGGGATCAACTGGAGCCGCAGCGAAGCAACCGAAACCGTCACCAACCTGGTGGATTCGGAGCGCCTGCGCCGGGCCCTGGGACCCGCGGGCCAGTGCCAGGGGGCCGGCATTGACGATTGCGTGCCCGTGGCGCTCATGGGGCCCGCCGGCAGCATAGGGTCGGAGCAGGTCGACTATTTGCGCGTCGACGGTGAGACCACCGGATACTCCTCCCTGTCCAGCGCCGCCATCAACCTTAGCAACGCGCTGCTGAACCTGCCGGCCGGACGCGGCGACCTGGCGCTGGGAGTGGAGTTCAGGCACGAGTCCACGGCGAAGCGACCGGATGCCCGCCTGGCCAGCATCGGCACCATCGGCGCCACCAACTTTGAAGCCACCCGCGGCGACCGCAAGATCATCGAGTTGTACGCCGAGTCCAGGGTTCCAATCTGGAACAATGCCAGCGGCGGCCGCAGCCTGGAGCTGGAGGCAGCGCTCCGGCATTCCACCTACAGCGACTTCGGCGCCAGCACCAATCCCAAGCTGGGGCTGAAGCTGCAACTGGGACCATCCCTGACCCTGCGCGGCGGCTACGCACGCGGCTTCCGCGCCCCCAGCCTGAACGAGCTGTATGAGGGCGACAGCGAGCAGCAGGCCTTTCTCGGCGACCCCTGTACCCAGGCCGCCAATGTCGGCCTGTTGCCGGGGTGCACGCAGCAGGCCGACCCCAGCCGCAACCAGTTTCTGACCGTCAAGGGAGGTAACCCCGACCTGAAGGCCGAAACCTCGGATTCCCTCAGTGCCGGACTGGTCTGGATCCCCCTGCTGATTCCCGGGCTGCGCGTGACTGCAGACTACTGGGAGATCGAGCAGAAAAACGTCGTCTCCTCCAGCGCGCAGTTCATTGTCGACCAGAATGCCCGCAACGGCGGATTCGCGGGCAACGTCAGCCGGGACGCGCTTGGCAACCTGGTACGGGTGGAGGCCAACAACATCAACGTCGGTCGGCGCCGGATCCGTGGCGCCGATCTGGGTTTCTCCTATCACTTCCCTGACCAGCCATGGGGCCAGCTTTCGATCACCGGCAACGGCGCCTGGATCCGGGAATACCTGGCCCAGCAGGACCCCGGCGCGGACACGGTCAACCTCGCGGGCACCTTCCTGGATGAAGCTTCCGAAGGCCTGGGGGGCATCCCCAAGTGGAAGGGGCAGATCGGCCTGCGCTGGAAGCGGGAGCGCTGGGACGCCAGCTATGACATCCACCACGTCAGCTCCATGCAGGAGACACTGCCCGGCAGCGACCTCCGGCGCAGCATCAGCGACTGGACCGTGCATGATCTGCAACTCAGTTACGTGTTCGACGTTCTGGCCGGGTTACGCCTGACCATGGGCGTGGACAACGCCTTTGACAAGGCGGCCCCTTTGGCGGCGTCAGCGTTTAACGATAATATCGATGCCCGAACCCATGATCTCAAGGGCCGTTTCTGGTATACCCGTATCAGCCAGCGGTTCTGACCAACGGAGTAATAGCATGCGCCACCCCTTTCTCGCCTCAGCCCTGCTCTGCGCAGCCGTCATCACTGCCCCGGGGCTGGCGGCAGACGGTTTCCCCGGTGTCCAGAAACTGATGTCCGCGGAACAATTCGAAGCCGCGGGCCTGCAAAAGCTGACAGCAGCAGAGCGCGAGGCGCTGGACCGTTGGCTGGTGAACTACACCGCCGAGGAGGCGCCGGAGCTGCTGCGCAGCAACCCGGAAGTGCGCGCGGCGGAGGAAGCGATCCGCATCGAGGCCAGCATCAACCCGCCCTTCAACGGCTGGAACGGGGACACCCTGTTTTACCTGGATAACGGCCAGGTCTGGCGCCAGCGTCTGCAGGGCCGCTACTTTCATCGTGGGGACGACACTGCCGTGGTGATCGAAAAGAACCTGCTGGGATACTACAAAATGACTTTGAGCTCGTCCGGCAAGTCCATCGGCGTCACTCGCTTACGCTAGAAAAGCGCTTGTCCATCAGTAGCCTGCCGCCCGTAATTAAGGCGATTTCCGGTAATTTTCCAAGTTCCTCGCCGATAGCGTGAATATGTCACAAAACCTTAAGGAACTTTGAGGACCGCCCCGCCAAATTCGTTTAATGTCTGTCTCCAGTGGTATTGGCCACAGGAAAAGCACACTAAACACAGTACAGGGGTATTACTATGTTACGGAAAAATCGTCTGACCATGGCAGTTTCGGCTGCCCTGGGCATGGGCGCAGCCGCGGCTCTGCCGCAGTTCGCTATCGCCCAGGGAGAGCAGCTGCTGGTTGAGGAAGTGGTAGTTACCGGTTCCCGGATCCAGAAAGCCAACCTGGTATCTTCCAGCCCGGTCACCCAGGTGGATGCATCGGAGTTCAAGTTCCAGGGCACCGTGCGCGTGGAAGACCTGATGCGCAACCTGCCACAGGTATACTCCAACCAGAACACCGGCGTTTCCAACGGCTCCACGGGTACCGCTACCCTGAATCTACGCAACCTGGGTGACGAACGCACCCTGGTGCTGGTCAATGGCCGTCGCCTGCCCTCAGGCTCGCCGCTGCAAGGCGGGATCGGGGCCGACATCAACCAGATCCCAGGATCCCTGATCCAGCGCGTTGAAGTGCTGACCGGCGGCGCGTCCGCCACCTACGGTTCCGACGCGGTGGCCGGCGTTGTCAACTTCGTCATGGTCGACGATTTTGAAGGCGTTGAGTTCGACTACCAGTTCAGCCAGTACCAGCACAGAAACGCCAACAGCGGCCTGCAGGAAATAGTCGGCAATGCCGGGTTCCCCTTCCCCGATGGCAGCAAGACCGACGGCGACATGCAGAACTGGTCGCTGATCATGGGCGGCAACTTCGACAACGGCCGCGGCAACGTTACCGCCTACGCCGGTTACCGCAAGGTCGACCCGGTCCTCCAGAGCGAGCGCGACTATTCTGCCTGCGCCCTGAACAACCCGGGCACCGGCTGCTTCGGTTCCGCCACTGCGGCGCGCGGCACCTTCTCCGACTTCGGTGTACTGCCGGCGACCGGCCGGGGTGATTCCTTCGACTTCAAGGTTGTGGGCAACGAGTTCGTCCCGCGCGCAGGTGAAGTCTATAACTACGGCCCCTCCAACTACTACCAGCGCCCTGACGAGCGCTACACTGCCGGCGCCTTCGGCCGCTACCAGATCAATGAGCACGTCGAGGCTTACACCGAACTGATGTTCATGGACAACCAGACGCTGGCCCAGATCGCCCCCTCCGGCGCCTTCTTCGTGACCAACAGCCTGTCCTGCGGCAACGCCTTCCTGTCCCAGCAGCAGTTCAACGTCCTCTGCGGTGCCTACGGTCTGACTGAAGAAGATTCACAGACCGTCTACATTGGACGTCGCAACGTGGAAGGTGGTGGCCGCCAGCAGGATCTGCGCCACACCAGCTTCCGCGGCGCGTTCGGCGTGCGTGGTGACATCAACGAGAGCTGGCGCTATGACCTATCCGGCCAGTACTCCGAAGTCAGCATGGAAAACACCTACCTGAACGACTTCGGCTCCAACAAGATCGCCCTGGCCCTGGACGCGGTTGAAGACGAAGACGGCAACATCGTCTGCCGTTCCGGCCCGCCCTGCGTGCCCTGGAACATCTTTACCGAAGGCGCCGTCACTCCGGAGATGACCAACTACTTGCAGCTGCCCCTGTTCGCCCGCGGCACTACTGACCAGAAGGTCTTCACCGGCTTTGTGGCCGGCAGCCTCGGTGACTATGGCGTCAAGCTGCCTTCCGCCAACACCGGCGTTGAAGTGGTAGTCGGTGCGGAATACCGCAAGGAGGGCCTGAACTTCGACCCCGACGAAGGCTTCCGCCTCGGTCTGGGTGCCGGCCAGGGTGGCGCAACCCTGCCCGTAAACGGCAGCTTCGATGTCACGGAGTTCTTCCTGGAGACCAGCATTCCGCTGATCGAAGGAGCGGCTATGGCGGAAGAAGTCACCCTGGATTTGGGCTACCGCTACTCCGACTACTCCACTGGCCAGACCACGGACACCTATGGTATCCGCGGCGGCTGGGCCATCAACCAGGACGTCAAGCTCCGCGCCAGCTTCCAGCGCGCGGTTCGTGCCGCCAACATCCGCGAACTGTTCCAGGCCCAGGGCCTGAACCTGTTCGATATGGCGCAGGATCCCTGCGGCGGTCCCACCCCGGTTCGTAGCGCAGCGGATTGTGCGCGCTCCGGCGTTACCGCCGGCCAGTACGGCAACATTGCCAACTCGCCGGCCGGCCAGTACAACTTCCTCCAGGGCGGCAACCCCAACGTTGCACCGGAAGAGGCCGATACCTACTCCGTAGGCATCGTCTGGTCACCGTCTTTCGTGGAAGACCTGACCCTGAGTGTTGACTGGTACTCCATCGAAATCGAGCAAGGCATCGGCAACCTGACCCCCGAGTTCATCCTTAACGAGTGTCTCAATGGGAATGACGCTCAGTGC
>JBGTGB010000372.1:0-3802 GCA_041746975.1 Haliea sp.
CGACAGTAAATACCGGTGGTGCGCACCGCCAGGAAAAAGACGCCGTCGAAGCGCACATCCCGCGCCAGCCGGGCGCGACGGCAGACCTCGGGGTCGAGGTCGCTGGCGGATTCTGCGTGCGCGAGTCTGGCAGTCATGAACGCACTATAGAGCTCCCGCCGGTGCGCTGGCTAGCCAGAATCGGCCCTGTCTGTCCGGCGGCTGATACTTGGCTCCAGTGCCCAGGCTTCTAGATACTGGGCAGATGCCGCACGGACCACAATACCCGGCCGCAGAGCACCACGACCACGAGGTCCGAGGCAAACCGTAGAACCTGCGCCGCCGGCCAGGGCCAGGGCAGTCCGCTGAGGAAGAGCATACTGGCGCAGGCAGTGGACACGCCAGCGGCGACAAACAGGCTAAAGCGGGAGCGGCCGTAGAGGCCGATGGCAATGAGCAGGTAAACACTGCCGATCAGGGCAGTGAGCAGCACCCCCTCACTCAGCCGATAGCGCCACAGTGTAGCAACCTGCGCCAGACCACTGGCTGCTACGATCGTGGCAGCGGCATAGCGCTGGAATCTGACTGGCGGCGGTGGCATGCAGGTTCCCGTATTTCTCCCGGCCAGACTTTAGCACGGTGTGAACCGCCCCGGTACGTCAGCAGCTTCCATCCAGGGCACGTGCGACCCGGGACCCGTTGGGGCGTCCCAGGGTGGCGGAGATACGCTGGCCGGCGGCGACCAGGGCGCTCAGATCGACGCCGGTTTCTATCCCCAGTCCATCCAGCAGGTACAGGACATCCTCGGTAGCGACATTACCGGAGGCGCCTTTGGCATAGGGGCAGCCACCCAGCCCGGCAACCGAGGCATCCACTGTGGCGATGCCGTACTGCAAGCCTATGAGGATGTTGGCCAGAGCCTGGCCATAGGTGTCGTGGCAGTGGAGGGCGAGTTGTGCCGCCGGGATGTCAGCCAGCAAGCAGTCCAGCAGCCGTGCCATACTGCCGGCATTGCCGGTGCCGATGGTATCGCCCAGGGATACTTCGTAGCAGCCCATCTCCAGCAGCGTGCGCGCAACCTGCAGTACCGTAGCGGGATCGATTTCACCCTCGTAGGGGCAGCCCAGCACGCAGGAGACATAGCCCCGCACTGGTAGTCCCGCGTCCCGCGCGGCGCTCATCACCGGCTCGAAGCGCTGCAGGCTTGCGGCAATGCTGCAGTTGATATTCTTCTGCGAGAAGGCTTCGGAGGCGGCGCCAAACACAGCCACTTCGTCGGCGCCCGCTGCCAGCGCCCGCTCAAAGCCCTGCAGGTTCGGCGTGAGGGCACTGTAGCGTACGCCAGGGCGGCGCTTGAGACCGGCGAACACCGCTTCGCTGTCTGCCATCTGCGGGATCCACTTCGGGTTCACGAAGCTACCCGCCTCGATGACACGCAGGCCGGCGGCGCCAAGATCATCAATTAACTGCAGCTTGGCCTCCAGGGGTACGGGGTTGGGTTCATTCTGCAGCCCGTCCCGGGCGCCGACCTCGACCAGGGTCACCTGCTGTGGCAGTGTCATGAGGCATCCTCAGCGGTGGTGAAGGCCAGCAGCTCTGCGCCGCCATCTACCAGGTCGCCGGCGGCGAAGAAGAATTGCTCGACCACGCCGGCGGCGGGCGCGCGGATGGTGTGTTCCATTTTCATCGCCTCCATTACCAGTAGCGGAGCTTTTGCTTCCACCCGGGTGCCGGGTTCTACCAGCAGGGTGACCACGGTGCCGTTCATGGGCGCGACGAGGCCGCTGCCCGCGCCGCTGCTGTCAGTTTCGCCGGTGTCCGGCCGCACTTCCCGGAAGTGGCAGGCGCCATCCGCGAGGTACAGGGTAAAGCCATCCTCCGTGCGGGCCAGCGTTGCTCGCTGGCGGTGGCCCGCGTGCTCCACCTGCAGCAGGTCACCGTCAAGCTGTCCACGGAGGATATCTTCGCGGCCATTGCTGCGGATGTGATATCTGCCGTCCTGATGCTGCTCCACGCTGACGGGGAAATCCTGCTGATGACAGTGCAGTACGAACTCGTGCGCGTGAGCTTCGTTCAGGCGCCAGGCATTGCCGCTGTTCCAGGGAGACCAGGGGTCGTTGCTGCTGCCAGGGCCTGCCTGCTGCTGCCGGTACAGCAACAGGGCCAGGGCCGCGAGCGGCAACTCCCGCTCCAGATCCTGTTCCCGCTCATGGAAGATCAGCGCGCTATGGCGTTCAATAAAGCCCGTGTCCAGTTCCGCGCGCTGGAAGGGCGCGGCGGTGGCCAGGTTGTAGAGGAAGTCCAGGTTGGTGACAGTGCCGCCGATCCTGTAGTCCATCAGGGCCGTGGCCAGCCGCTGCAGGGCGCGGTCGCGGGATTCGTCCCAGACGATCAGTTTGGCGATCATCGGGTCGTAGTAGACGCTGATTTCATCGCCCTGCTGCACGCCAGTGTCGACCCGCACATGGGGCGATTCCGCCGGCGGGCGCAGATAGGCGAGGGTACCGGTGACGGGCAGGAAATCGTTGTCCGGGTCCTCGGCATAGACCCGTGCCTCAAAGGCGTGGCCGCGCAGCACCAGCTGGGCCTGGGTCAGGGGCAGGGTTTCGCCCGCGGCGACCCGCAGCTGCCACTCCACCAGGTCCTGGCTGGTGATCATTTCCGTGACCGGGTGTTCCACCTGCAGGCGGGTGTTCATCTCCATGAAGTAGAAGCTGCCGTCCTCGTCCAGCAGGAATTCCACCGTGCCGGCACCGCGGTACTCAATAGCCTGGGCCGCCTGTAGCGCGGTAGTGCCCATGGCCTCGCGCAGCTCTGCTGTCATGCCCGGCGCGGGCGCCTCCTCGATCACCTTCTGGTGCCGGCGCTGCACCGAACAGTCCCGCTCCGCCAGGTAGATGCCGTTGCCGTGGTTGTCGCAGAACACCTGCACCTCCACATGGCGCGGCTTGGTCAGGTACTTCTCCACCAGCATGGTGGCGTCGCCGAAGCTGGCGCTGGCCTCGCGCTGGGCCGCGGCGAGGGCGGCGTTCGGCAACGGCGCGGTCTACATCGAGAAGTATCTGGTGAAGCCGCGGCACGTCGAGATCCAGATCCTCGGTGACAACCACGGCCGGGTGATCCACCTCGGTGAACGGGAGTGCTCGATCCAGCGCCGCCACCAAAAGGTGATCGAAGAAGCGCCGAGCGCGGTGCTCACCGAGGAGACGCGCAAGCGGATGACCGAAGCATCGGTGAAGGCGATCGAAGCGATCGGCTACACGAACGTCGGCACGATGGAGTACCTGCTCGACACCGACGGCAGCTTCTACTTCATGGAGATGAACACGCGACTCCAGGTCGAGCACCCGGTGACCGAGCTCGTCACCGGTCTCGATCTCGTGCGCGAGCAGATCCGGATCGCCGCCGGCGAGCCACTCTCGTTCGATCACACGGAGAGCCGCAAACCGCGTGGTCACGCGATCGAGCTCCGCGTGAACGCCGAAGATCCGAACACGTTCGCGCCGTGGCCAGGCAAGATCACCGCGCTCCACATGCCCGGTGGCCTCGGTGTACGCGTAGATACGCACGTGTACGCAGGCTACGTCGTCCCGCCGAACTACGACTCGCTCCTCGCGAAGGTGATCGTGCACGATGTCGATCGACCGGCCGCGCTCCGTCGGGCGCGGCGCTGTCTCGACGAGATGGTGATCGAGGGGATTCGCACCAACATCCCGTTCTTGCGCCGGATCGTGAACAACCCCGACTTCATCCGCGGAGACTTCGATACCGGGTTCGTTGGACGCCTGCTCGCGAAGTCCGCAGCCTGAACTACATCGCGTTT
>JBGTGB010000373.1:0-3246 GCA_041746975.1 Haliea sp.
CAACGGTTTCACCGCCGGCAGAGCTGAGGCGCAGTTCCTGCTGCCATGCCTCACCTTCCTGTGTGTCGCGATACTTTATCACCGGGGCCATAATCTGCCCCGCGTCATCCTGGCTCCCCTTGAATTTGTAGTAATCCCAAGAGGTAATTGAATCAAGGCTCCAACCGTTCTCCAACGCGTAATTGGCCAGCAGTATCGCCTCCCTTGAGTCCAGGTCAGTGGTCGTCGGCTTAAGATTGCAACCGACGTGATTTCTTGGGTCATTGTCTGTACACACTTCCGAGATGCCCGCGCCCTGCAGCGTCGGCAGCACGAATCCCGCCACATACCCGTTGGGATCGTAGAAATAGTCATTTGAAGTCGCTGCGTTGTCGTTCTGCTGCACCGTGCCAAGAATGCCACGCAGGTTTAGCTTGTCGTTAGCGTCCCAGTTTAGCTCGCTCCGCAGCGAGTAGCGCTCCAACTCATTGGAGTCTTCTCCGCCGGCTACGGCCTGTATCTGGAGTTTATCGTGATAGGCGTAAGAGGCGCCAAGGCTACCCCCCAGGCTATTGGCGAGTGGGCCGCTGACACCGCCCCTGAATCTATAGAGGGCAGCATCATTTGCACCCTCGATCAAACCAGCAGTGGCTTCGCCTTCCCATTCAAACTTCTCTGATGGTGGGGCCGTGTAGATAGCGATCACGCCCGCGGTCACGTTTTTCCCGTACAGTGTGCTTTGTGGCCCTCGTAACACCTCCACGCGCTCAATATTGAACAGGTCGCCCATGCCAAAAATAGACCGGGCCCGGAAGGCTCCGTCCTGGAAAACTCCCACGGCTGGCTCAAAATCTGGAATATTTCCAAGGTTCCCGACCCGACGAATCCGGAAATTGGTGCTCACGGTCGAGATAGTGGATTGCACCTCAAGTGAGGGCATGATTCTGGTGAGACCTTCGATGGTGTTGATTCCCGCAGCGAGGAGCTGAACGCCACTCACAGCGGAAACTGCAATGGGGACATCCTGTAGTGACTGCTCACGCTTTTGCGCCATAACCAGAACCTCTTCCAACGCCGCCTGTGCGATCGTGCCAAAGCTGGTGACAACCGCAATAAGCAGACTCACGCCGGGCTTCCGGAAGTGATACGGGATCATAAATTCTGCTCCATTGCTTATAGCGGTGCTGGAAAAGCTGCACTCCCCTAAGTGACTATTGAGCGACGCCTTTTGCATTCTAGCTGAAAGATAGGGGGCAATTGGGTTAGAAACCCGTCAATTCGTTACAGAGGTCAGTCTGTCCGTGTATTGTTACAGAAGTCGTGCGGGCGGGTGGCTAGAATCCCAACACTGCCGGACCCAATCCCGTGGCCAGCAAACGTGATAGGGGTTCTACCCAGCTTTCACGAAAACTTCATCAATAAAGAAGGTATCGCCGTAGGCCTTGATGCTTGCGCTTCAATCGACGTGAATAGATGGCACCGAATTTGATGCACCATAGCCTGATGGATTCTCAGGTTACAGTTATGCCGCGTTCGGCTAGTAAGTCTTCAATATCCCGATGGCTTAGGTTGAAGCGATTGTAGAGCCAGACGGCATAGGAAATGATATCTGGCGGGAATCGGTGACGCTTATAGGTATCCATGGGCCGATTTTAGCAATTTCGCCCCGTTACTTTGGCATACACATAGGCCTGTTACGACCCCTGCGGGACTTCGCGGCTGCGCCGCTCGTTGCAAATCGCACCGAAATGCACAACCGAGCAGGACTGATTTCGGCACAAGTCCGGCAGTGGCGACGAATTGGATAAGGGCTAAATGGGCCAGATTATCACTGCGATCACGTTCCGTTTTGCCATCGACACCCTTACCATTCCCGGGTAGCTATCGGTGTGATTCGGGTTGCGCCCAGATTACTGCACTTCCTGCGTCTGTTTCGACTCCGCCTTCCGCTGCTTAACCATTGCCCGCATCATCACGCTGGTTTCCCGCGCGTGCTGCCGCAACGATGCCTTCTCGGATGCGGTCAGCATCCGGGGAGCGGACGAGGTATCTTGCTTCGCTTTCTGTAAGAAAGTCGAAACCGTAGCCGAATACTTTTTGCCACCATTCTTCAAGGTCGCCATGCTTTACCCTCAATTTCTCCAGGGTCTCCTGAGACGGTGCCAGACAAGCAGATCGGCGCTGACCGGTTAACGTGGTCGCCCCGAGACATTCCGCCCGCGTGCTCTATGAAACCGCGCAGGTTGGCAAGAGTACCACCCTGCCCCACAAAATCATCCACCAGGCAGCATTCTGCCCCCTCTGGCACCTCACCCCCCAAAGATCGCGGGGGTCGCCAGCCGGTGGTATTCGCTGGCAGTTGAATTGAGGCGATTGTGAGCGAATTAGCCGGTACATGAGAAAAATACCCGGGAAAGGGTTCACTTTGGGCTTTTTGGCCGCTATGCTACCCACTATTCGTCAGTTCCGGCAAAATTTCGGATCTATAAACGATTTCCGGGCACGAATATCAAGCTCCGGCCGAATCGCGGAAGAGCGACCATGATCCAACCAATTGGCTACAGCCAGCTTATCACACGATATCGTCTGGGGGCGCTGCCGCTGGCTGAAGAAGCCCAGCTGGCCAGCGACGTCAAGGGCAGGGACCGCCGCCAGCATGACGGCCGCCGCCTCAACCTGTTCGAGCCCAAATATCAGCCGCAGGACACGCTGGCAGGGCATCTGCAATTTGCCTTGCGCTATGAGGGTGTCAACCTTCAGGTATTGGCCCTGCTCTTCGCAGAGTCTGGGGAACAGGAACTGGCGCAATGGATCACCACCAATCCCGAATCCCGTTATGCCCGCAGCGCCTGCTATCTATACGAGTGGCTCACAAGACAGCAACTGCCTGTAGCCGACCTTGTCTCACCCCGCGCCAGCTACGTCCAGCTCGCCGATCCCCTGCTGCAACTGGCCCTGCCGCATGGTGAGCGCGACAAGCGCTTCCGCGTCCAGAACAACCTGCCCGGCACCCGGGACTTCTGTCCAATGATCCGCATGTCACCCTACCTGCAAGCCATGCTCGCCACCGACCTGCGCCGCGTTACCGCCGAAACACTGGCCCGCTATGACCAAGACCTACTGCGCCGCGCCGCCGCCTTCCTGTACCTGAAGGAAACCCAATCCTCCTTTGAAGTGGAGCGCGAGAAACCTTCCCACCAAAAGGCTCAGCGCTTCGCCGACCTGCTGCGCCAGGCCGACACCCAAACGCCCTTGAGCGAAGAACGA
>JBGTGB010000374.1:0-19689 GCA_041746975.1 Haliea sp.
GCTTGCGCCTCCGCTACGGGACGCCATCGCCAGTACCGCGGCCGACATCGCCGGTCAGCTGGCGGAAAACTCAATCGCCCCGGAGCACTGCCGGGCTCTCAGCGGAGATCTGACCACGCCATGACTGCCGTATTACGCACGCCAGACCACCACTTCGTCAGGCTTCCCGACTTTCCCTGGGCACCCCGCTATCTGCAGCTCGCAGATAGCCGGCTTGGGTCCCTGCGCATGCACTATCTCGATGAAGGGCCTCGGCAGGGGCCGGTGATCCTGCTGCTGCACGGAGAGCCCAGCTGGTGCTTCCTTTACCGGCACATGATCCACGACCTCACTGGGCGCGGCCTGCGCTGCGTGGCCCCGGACCTGATCGGCTTCGGTCGCTCGGACAAGCCGGCGCAGCGCAGCGACTATAGCTATGCCGGCCACGTCGCCCAGATGGCCGAACTGGTCGAAGCCCTGGATCTGCGGGACATCATTCTCGTCTGCCAGGACTGGGGCGGGCCAATCGGCCTGTCGCTGCTGGCGCAGATGCCGGAGCGCTTCCAGGCGGTGGTGGCCGCGAATACCCTGCTGCCCAATTGTGAAGCGGCACCTGCGGGAGTCGAGCCCTGGCCCGGGGAGATCGTCCAGCAATGGGTTGCCGCCACTCAGGTTGCTACGGACCTGCCCATTGCCGATGTAGTGGCGGGTGTTTGCGTTAAACCCCTGTCCGAGGCTGTGCGCGCAGCCTACGATGCGCCCTTCCCGACAGCCGCCTACAAGGCAGCGCCGCTGGAGTTTCCCAACCTGATTCCGATTCGCGAAGGCATGCCCGGCGTCGCCGAAAACCGGCAAACCTGGCGCCTGCTGGAGCAGTGGCAGAAGCCATTCATTACCGCTTTCAGCGACAGCGATCCGGCCACGGCTGCCTGGGCGGACGTATTCCGCCGCCGCATACCCGGCGCCCGGGGCCGCAGCCACCCGACTATCCGTAGTGCCGGCCATTTCCTGCAGGAAGAACAGGGGCCAGCGCTTGCCGCGGTGGTGGCCGAAGTGGCAAGCTCCCTGACCTGATTCATCTTTCCCACTGCGGGCGGGCACGGCATGACCACTGACCAGGCATTGATCCTGACCATACTGCTCGCCACCGTGGGCATGTTCCTGTGGGGCAAATGGCGCCACGACATGGTGGCGCTGGGAGCGCTGCTGGCATGCGTGCTGGCGGGGCTGGTGGCGCCGGATATCGCCTTCAACGGATTCGGCCATCCGGCGGTCATCACGGTAGCCTGCGTGCTGGTGCTGAGCCGAGGTCTACAGACTTCGGGGGCGGTGGATGCCCTGGCGCGCCATGCCCTGCCGCGGCAGGGCGGACCGGTCCTGAGCCTGGCGGCACTGACCGCCCTGGGCGCTGCGCTGTCCGGGTTCATGAACAATGTCGGTGCCATGGCCCTGCTGATGCCCGTTGCCGTGCAGATGGCGAAACGGCACGAACTGCCCCCGGGACAGGTGCTGATGCCGCTCGCGTTTGGCACTATCCTCGGCGGCATGACCACCATGATCGGCACCCCACCCAATCTGATCGTGTCCGGGTTCCGCGCTGAAGCCAACGGCAGCGGCTTCGGCATGTTCGATTTCACTCCCGTGGGCCTCGCGGTCGCCGTGGCCGGGGTCTTGTTCGTGGTCCTGCTGGGACGCAAACTGGTACCTGAGCGCAAGCAGCAGGGAGCGGGTGATTTTGAAACCAGCGCCTACCTGACCGAGGCGCGGGTGGGGGAGGGAAGCAAGGCGGCGGGAATGACCCTGCGGGAGCTGGAATCGGCACTCGATGAAGCCGGAGCACAGGTCATCGGGCTGGTGCGCAATGATGTGCGTCTGACCGCTCCGCACCCGGCGCGGAAAATTCGCCCGGAGGACATTCTGGTTATTGAGGCGGAAGTCGACGCCCTTGCGGACGTTCTCTCGCGCCTGGGCTTGAGGCTTGCGGAGTCGGGCAGACCCGAGAATACGGACATCGACGACCAGGAGGCGGCAGCGGACTCGCAGACTGCCGCTGCGCAGAGCAGCACCGACGAAGATGAGTCCGGGGACGGCGAGTCCGACCGACCGAGCAGCGATGAAGTCGTGCTCACCGAGCTTGTGGTACTGCCGGCCTCTAGTCTGGCGGGACGCTCGGCCAGCGACATCCAGCTGCGCAGCCGCTACGGTCTCAACCTGCTGGCCGTGTCCCGAGAGGGGTCTCGCTCCCGCACCCGCCTGCGCACCATGTCGATACGCCCCGGGGACCTGCTGCTGATCCAGGGCCCGGGGGACGGGACAGCGGAGTTTGCCGGCGATTTCGGCTGCGTACCTCTGGCGCAGCGGGACCTGCGCATTCCCAATAAGCGCAAGGCGGTGCTGGCAAGCGTGGTGATGCTACTGGCTGTCATCGGCGCCGCCTTCGGCCTGCTGCCTGCCGCAGTGTCATTTGCCCTCGGCGTGCTTGCCTCCATGGCACTGCGCACGGTACCCCCGCGCAATGTCTACACCGCGATCGACTGGCCGGTAATTGTATTGCTGGCGGCGCTGATCCCGGTGGCGGGGGCGATGGCGTCCACCGGAACCGCGGACCTGATCGCGCGCTTTCTGTTGACGACGGTGGCCCGGGGCAATGCGGTCGCGGTACTGGCCCTCATCCTGGTGGTCACAATGTTCCTCTCCGACCTGATGAACAACGCGGCAACGGCCGCGGTGATGTGTCCGATTGCGCTGGGGACAGCGGGCGCTTTGGGAGTCAACCCCGACAGTTTCCTGATGGCGGTGGCGATCGGTGCCTCCTGCGCCTTCCTGACTCCCATCGGTCACCAGAACAATACCCTGATCCTGGGGCCCGGTGGCTTTCACTTCAGCGACTACTGGCGCCTGGGTCTGCCGCTGGAAGTACTGGTAGCGGCGATCAGCATCCCCCTGCTGTTGCTGGTCTGGCCTCTGTAGCGGCGCCGTGACCGCCCCCGTGGGCGGCTGTGGTTAGCGGTTCACGCGGCCCATAGACACCGGTACAATGGTCGACCCTGCCAAGTGCCCGCCAGCCCCAGCACGCCGGTACCCCCCGACTCATCGACACAGGACAGCGACATGATCTACCAGAGTGACGCGCTCACCGTGACCCGCCTGGAAAGCGACATCGCCGAGCTGCATTTCGACCTCAAGGGCGAATCGGTCAACAAGTTCGACCAGGCTACCGTCAGCAGCCTGGCCGCCGCCCTGGACGCTTTGGAGGCGGAGAGCGGCATCAAGGGCCTGCTGGTTACCAGCGGCAAGCCGGTATTCATTGTCGGCGCCGATATCACCGAGTTCACCGGTATCTTTGGCGCCGGCGCCGAGGAGATCAAGGGCTTCACCGCGGCCAACAATACCAATCTCAATCGTCTGCAGGCGCTGCCCTATCCCAGCTGCGTGGCGATCAACGGCTTCGCCCTCGGTGGCGGCTTCGAGATCTGCCTGGCCTGCGATTTCCGGGTCATGAGCAGCGCCGCGAAAGTGGGTCTGCCCGAGACCAAACTCGGCATTCTTCCTGGTTGGGGTGGCACCGTGCGCCTGCCGCGGATCATCGGCGTTGACGAAGCCGCGACCTGGATCGCCACGGCGGCTGATCAGCGCGCCGACAAGGCTTTCAAGGCCGGCGCGGTGGATGCGGTGGCGGAGCCTGAGCAGCTGCGGGACGTGGCCCTGACGACCTTGAACAATGCCATCGCCGGCAAACTGGACTACGCCGGGCGCCGCGACGCCAAGAGCAGCCCGCTGCCGCTGAACGACACCGAAGCCATGATGGCCTTCTTCACCATGAAATCCATGGTCCAGCAACAGGCCGGGCGCAACTATCCCGCGCCGGTGAAGGCCGTGGAGGTGATCGAGAAAGCCCGGGGCATGGGCCTGGAAGACGCCCTGGAGGTCGAGGCCGACGGCTTCGCCGAACTGGCCGTCACCCCGGTCGCCGCCGCGCTGGTAGGCGTATTCCTCTCCGACCAGCTGCTGGGCAAGAAGGCCAAGGACTGGGAGAAGAAGGCGGATAAAAAGGTGGCGCGGGCCGCCGTGCTTGGCGCCGGCATCATGGGGGGCGGCATCGCCTACCAGTCCGCCTACAAGGGTGTGCCTATCCTGATGAAGGACATCAACCAGGAGGGTCTGGACCTGGGCCTGTCCGAGTCGGGCAAGCTGCTGGCCAAGCGCGTGGAACGCGGGCAGATGACCGCGGCAGAGATGGGCGACGTGCTCAACAGCATCGACCCGACCCTGACCTATAGCGGCTTCGACAAGGTCGATATCGTGGTCGAAGCCGTGGTGGAGAACCCCAAGGTCAAGCACGCGGTGCTGGCGGAAACCGAAAAGCAGATTGGCGAGGACACGATTCTCACCTCCAACACCTCCACCATCTCCATTACCTATCTGGCGGAGGCCCTGCAGCGGCCGGAAAACTTCTGCGGCATGCACTTCTTCAACCCCGTGCACGCCATGCCCCTGGTCGAAGTGATCCGCGGTGAGAAGACCTCGGACAAGGCGGTGGCCCGCACCGTGGCCTACGCCAACAAAATGGGTAAAAAGGCCGTGGTGGTGAAGGACTGCCCCGGATTCCTCGTCAACCGGGTGTTGTTCCCCTACTTCGATGGCTTTTCCAAACTGGTGCGCGACGGCGCCGATTTCCAGGCGGTGGACAAGGTCATGGAGCGCTGGGGCTGGCCCATGGGCCCGGCCTACCTGCTGGACGTGGTCGGCATCGACACCGGGGTCCACGCCGCCGGGGTGATGGCGGAGGGCTTCCCGGACCGCATGAAGCTGGACTTCAAGACTGCGACCGAGGTCATGTTCGAGCATGAGCGTTACGGGCAGAAGAACGACAAGGGCTTCTACGCTTACGAAAAGGACAAGCGTGGCAAGCCGAAGAAGACCGCGACCGATGAAACCTACAAGCTGCTGGAAGAAGTTGCCGGCGAGCGCACCGAATTCGAGGCCGAGGACATCATTGCCCGCATGATGCTGCCGATGGCCACCGAGCTGGCCCGCTGCCTGGAGGAGGGCATTGTAGGTACCGCCAACGAAGCCGACCTGGCGCTGCTGTACGGCATCGGCTTTCCTCCCTTCCGCGGTGGCATATTCCGCTGGATAGACACCGTGGGCCTGGACTACATCGCCGAGGCGTCGAAGAAATTTGCCCACCTGGGCAAGACCTACGAGCTGACCGCGGGCATGCAGGCCAAACAGGCCGCCGGCGAAACCTATTACTGAGCATCGGGTGAACTGAGGAGAATTACCGTGAGTCTGAATCCAAGAGACGCCGTTATCGTCGATTTCGCCCGCAGCGCCATGGGGCGCTCCAAGAATGGCTGCTTCCGCAATGTGCGCGCCGACGACCTCTCGGTCGCCGTGATCCAGGGCCTGCTGGCGCGCAACGACAAACTCGACGTCAACGAAATCGATGACCTGATCTGGGGCTGTGTGCTGCAGCGCGGCGAACAGGGCATGAACCTGGCCCGCCTGCTGGTGCTGCGCGCCCAGCTGCCCTTCACCATTCCCGCGCAGACGGTGAATCGCCTCTGCGGCTCCTCCATGTCCGCCCTGCATACCGCGGCGGCCAATATCATGGCGGGGCTGGGTGACGTTTACCTGGTAGGCGGCGTCGAGCACCTGGGGCATCTGCCGATGATGGACGACGTCGACATCAACCCGAAGCTGGGCCTGAACGTGGCCAAGGCGGCGGGCATGATGGGCATGACCGCGGAATACCTGGCCCTGCTTCATGGCATCGGCCGGGAACCGCAGGACAAGCTGGCCCTGCGTTCGCACCAGCTCGCCCACAAGGCGACCGAGGAGGGCAAGTTCGCGCGCGAAATCATCCCGGTCGAGGGCCACGACCAATCCGGCGCCCTGACCCTGGTGGAGCGGGACGAGACCATTCGCCCGGAAACGACACTGGAGGGATTGGCAGCCCTGCCGCCCGCCTTCAATCCCCAGGGCGGCACTGTCACCGCCGGCAGTTCCTCGCAAATATCCGACGGTGCCTCGGCCATGCTGGTGATGTCCGCCGAACGGGCCCAGGCCCTGGGCATGCAGCCGGTCGCCCGCATCCGCACCATGACCCTGGCGGGAGTCGACCCCTCGATCATGGGTTACGGCCCCGTGCCCTCCACGCAGAAGGCGCTGAAGAAACTGGGCCTAACCATCAAGGATATCGAGATGGTAGAGCTGAACGAAGCCTTTGCCGCCCAGGCCCTACCGGTGCTGAAAGACCTGGACCTGCTCGACGACATGGAGGAAAAGGTAAACGTTCACGGCGGCGCCATTGCCCTCGGGCACCCCTTTGGCTGCTCCGGCACCCGCATTACCGGCTCCCTGCTGACCGTGATGCAGGACCGGGATCTCACCATGGGCATAGCCACCATGTGCATTGGTCTCGGCCAGGGCATTACCACGGTGGTTGAGCGGCTTTAGGGCTATTCCTCGCTGAGCAGCCTGTCGATACGCCGCAGTGCGGCCAGCAGGTCCGCGGTTGCCAGCTTGGAACCGCGGAAGTGCTCTTCCGCCATGGGCGTGATCGCACAGCGCTCCGGAAGCGCGGCATCCTCCTCCAGCATCTGATACACGGTCGGCAGGAAGACAAACTGCAGCCACTGGGGCAGGCTGAGGGTATCGATGCAGAACGGTTCGGTCGAGGCCAGTGCCCGGGACGATGGTGGCACCCTGTCCCACAGCGACAGTTGCCGCAGCTGGGCTTCGATATCGATCAGGATTTCTGCCACTTCGGTTCGCATCGGATTCCCGGCTGCGCTCACTAGAATTTTTCCGGTCTCAGGACGTCAACGTTGCTGAGATAGAGAATCATGGCGTAGTTGTCGTAGTAATGCTCCCGCAGCCCTCCGGCTATCCGCTCGGCGGTGTTGTCGTCGCAAACAACCTCGATGCGGATATTGCGATTGGCCTCCCAATTGCCCTCCCTGACCCCGCGCGCACCCTTGCCGCGCGCCTCGGTAATGGTATAGCCATGGGCTCCCCAGCGCTGAAGGTCGCGCAACAGATGGGACTCAATCGTGGACTCGGTGATAATAGTCAGCAGGCGCCGTTGGTGCTGATGCATGCTCAGCCTCCTCCAAAAATCGCATAGGCGTGACGGGTCAGCCAATGGTACAAGGGAATACCGAAGACTACATTGAATGGAAAGGTAACCCCCAGCGAGGCCGCCAGGGACAGAGCGGGATTGGCTTCGGGCACGGAGATGCGCATCGCCGCTGGAACTGCGATATACGACGCACTAGCGGCCAGGGTGGCCAGCACCACCGCGCCGCCAACGGAAAGCCCCAGCAGCCAGGCCAGCGCCAGACCACACACGGCAGCCACCACCGGAGCCAACACTCCGAAGCCCAACAGGAACACACCGTAGCGGCGCAGGGTCCCCAGTTGGCTGGCGGTGACCAGCCCCATCTCCAGCAGGAACAGCGCCAACAGACCCTGGAAGGGACTGAAGAATAGTGGCGCGATGCCCTGCAGGCCCTCTTCCCCCGCTGCCCAGCCAATCAACAGCCCGCCTACCAGCAGCACGATACTCTTGCCGAGAACCACTTCATGGGCGGAGCGGCGCAGGCTGGCGCCACTGCCCAGGCCCTTGGCGAGCACGATACCCACGAGAATGGCCGGAATCTCCAGCAATACCACAAACACCGGCATGTAGGCTTCGTAACTGATATCGCGGGCCGAGAGGTAGGCTACGACCACCGCAAAGGTACCGACACTGACCGAGCCATAGTGAGCAGCGATCGAGGCCGCGTCTGCCCGCGGCAGGCGCCCCAGGTACAACAGTACCGGATAAGCCAGCAGGGGCAGGATAAAGCCCATGGCGACCACGGCCAGCATCTGCGGCACCAGGCTCAGGAAAGGTTGCCGCGCCAGTTCCATCCCCCCCTTCATGCCAATGGCCAGCAACAGCAGGATACTCAGCAGCTCATAAACCTGTACCGGCAGGCGCAGCTCGGAGCGCAGCACACCGGCGACAATTCCGAGCAGGAAAAACATGACTACCGGATCAATCAATCACAGTCTCCTCTTGGCGGCTCTGGGTGAGCTGCAACACGCTGCGCAATCCTTGCTCCAGCAGTTCGGGGCTCAGGGCACAAAGGGTAGCATGACCAAGCTTGCGACCGCGCGCCGGACGCTTGCCGTAAAGATGCAGATGGGCTCCCGGGACCGCAAGCACCGCACCCGGTGCCGGGATCTGGCCGACAAAGTTGACCATGGCGGCGGCGCAGCGCGCATCAGTAGCGCCCAGCGGCAGACCGGCGACAGCACGCATATGGTTTTCGAACTGGGAGGTCACCGCTCCTTCTATGGTCCAGTGACCACTGTTATGGACCCGGGGGGCATATTCGTTGGCGAGCAGGCTGTCGCCAACCTGGAACAGCTCCAGGGCCAGCACCCCGACATAATCAAGGGACTGCAGCAGGCGGCGGCAGTAATCTTCAGCCAGCGTTTGCAATGGATCCTGCAGCAGTGCCCGGGACACACTGAGGATGCCGTTGCTATGCCGATTCTCGGTCAGCGGCCAGAAGCGGCACTCACCGTCGCGACTGCGCACGGCGACGATAGATACCTCGCGGGCGAAGGGCACCATGGCTTCCAGCAGACAGGGAACTCCAGCCACCGCGCGCCAAGCCTCCGCGGCGTCAGCGGTCTCGCGCAATACCACCTGGCCCTTGCCGTCGTAGCCCATGTGCCGCGTTTTCAGCACCGCTGGCAGACCGGTCTCTTCGATGGCCAGGGTCAACTCCTCGAGGCTGTCCACGGCGACAAACTGGGCCGTGGGCAGCTGCAGGCGACGGAGCAGGTCCTTCTCCAGCAACCGGTCCTGGGCCAGGGCGATGGCCCGGCTGCCTGGCAGTAGCGGCCTCTCCCTTGCCAGATACTCCAGCGCCGACAGCGGTACATGTTCGATTTCAGTGGTCACCACATCGACCTCGGCCGCAAAGTCCGCCAGGGCGGACTCTGCTGTGAAAGCACCGCTGAGCAAGCGTCCGACGGGCGCCGCACAGGCTTCCGCTGCAGGCTCCAGGAACACGCACTGCAGGCCCAGCGGGTGCCCCGCCAAGGCCAGCATCCGCGCCAGCTGGCCACCGCCAAGAATGCCGATCCTCACGCCAGCGGTTGCCTGGGATCAGGGTGCTCCAGCACACGCTCCGACTGCTGCGCCCGATACTGTCGCAAACGCTCCCGCAAGTCGGGATCATCGCCAGCCAGAATGGCCGCAGCCAGCAGTGCCGCATTCACCGCACCGGCATTGCCGATAGCCAGCGTGCCCACCGGAATTCCCGCCGGCATCTGCACAATAGAGAGCAGCGAGTCCATGCCGTTCAGGGCACGGGATTGCACCGGCACCCCAAGCACCGGCAACAGGGTCTTGGCGGCCATCATCCCCGGCAGGTGCGCGGCGCCACCGGCACCGGCGATAATGACTCTAAGCCCTCGCTGCTCTGCCGCCTCGGCATAGGCAAACAGCTTGTCCGGCGTGCGGTGGGCGGATACCACTTCCACTTCATGGGGGACCTGCAGGGCGAGCAGGGTCTCCGCTGCGCCCTGCAGTGTTTCCCAATCCGAGCGTGAGCCCATGGTGATTCCCACCAGCGGCAGACTCATTGTCCACGCCCCGGCGAGTGCCTGGCCAGTCTTGGTAATGGGACGGTTGTAGCGAACATGGTTTTCCTCGCCTCGAAATGGTGCCGGGGTGGCTGCAAGGCGCGCATGCTACAGAAAGCCCACGCTATGATATATTCGATTTTTTCAGATATTTTATTCGGGTTTTTCTGCTATGACGCCCCTCAACTACAACCACCTCTACTACTTCTTTCATGTCGCCACCGACGGCAGCATCACTCGCGCCAGCGAGCGCCTCAGCCTGACCCCGCAGACCATCAGCGGACAGATTGCCGCCTTCGAGGAGCAGCTGGGCACCAAGCTATTCCGCCGCGAGGGTAGACGCCTGCGGCTGTCGGCGAAGGGACAGCAGATCTACAGCCACGCTGAAACCATCTTCCAGCTGGGCAATGAGATCCGGCAGATGCTGCACACGGATAGCGGCGCCAGCGAGGTCTTCCGGGTAGGTATCACCGAGGTCGTACCCAAGATCCTTGCCAACCGCCTGCTGCAGCCAATCCTGCGACGCCCGGGCGCGATGCGCCTGGTCTGTCATGAGGGCGCCCAGGAGACCCTGCTCGCGGAACTCGCGGTGGACCGGCTGGACTGCATTATTACTGACCGGCCGCTGGAGTCCGGCAGCCATATCAAGGCCTGGAACTATCGGATCTTCGACAGTGGTTTTACTTTCTTCGCGGTGCCCGAACTGGCTGCCAGCTGCGACGGGGATTTTCCCGAAAGCCTGTCCGGGCAACCATTCCTGGCACCCGGTCGCAAGGCCAGCATTCGCTCATTCCTGTTGGCCTGGTTCGAAAAACATGGGCTGACACCGAACATAATCGCCGAATTCGACGACAGTGCCCTGCTGAAATCCTTTGGCCAGGCGGGCCTCGGTATCTTCGCCGCTCCCAGTATTGTCGAGGACTATGTGATGTCACAGTACGGGGTCGCGGCGATCGGGCGCACGCGGGAGTTTGTCGATGTCTTCTACGTAATCTCGCCGGAGCGGCGCCTGCAGCATCCGGCCACCCTGGAGATCGTCAATACCTCGCTGACTGCTAGCGGGTAAGGTCGCGCTGAAACGGGGGCAGCGAATCGAGGATCGCCTGGCCGTAGCGACGGGTGAGAATGCGCCGGTCCAACAGGGTTACGCGGCCTGAGTCCTGCTCGCTGCGCAAGAGACGACCGCTGGCCTGGACCAGCTTCAGTGCCGCATCCGGAACGCTGATCTCCATGAAGGCGTTGCGCCCCTGGGCTTCCACCCATTCCGCCAGCGCTGCCTCTATCGGGCTGTCGGGCACCGCAAAGGGAATCTTCGCTATCACCACGTGGCTGCAGTAGGCACCGGGCAGATCCACGCCCTCGGCAAAGCTGGCCAGGCCAAAAATGATACTGCCGCGACCGGCATCCACGGCTTCCCGGTGCTGGCGCAGGATCTCCTGCTTACTGCCGTCTCCCTGCATCAGGATCATCTCTCCCAGGCCGTCGCGCAGACCCTCGTAGACCTCCTGCATCTGGCGCCGGGAGGAGAACAGTACCAGGCTGGCCTCACCGCGATCCAGAAGCTCGGGTAGCTGGGCGACCAGGGCCGCGGTATGGGCCTCCGCATCGCCCGGGTCGCAATCCATCGCCGGCACGCGCAGGGTGGCGCGGGAGTAATCAAAGGGGCTGGCCACCACCTTGAAAGCCGCCTCCCGGGGAACGCCGGAGTGCAGGATGAAACGCTCGAAGGAACGCAGTGCGGTGATAGTCGCGGAGGTCACCACCACGCCTGCGGCGCGCGACCACAGATACTCCTCGAGGATATCGGCGGCGAGGATGGGGCTGCAGCGGAGGTCGAAGCCAAACTGACCGCCGCTGTCCAGCAGGGTGATCCAGCGCGCCTTGGGGGGTACCTCGCCCTCGCCAGTGACCGCGTATTCCTGCCACAGGGCGAGGGTGGACTCGGCCCGGCTCAGCAGGGCCCCCAGACTCAGATGCCAGGTTTCAATCTCGTTCTTGTCCAGTCCGGCATCGTCTTCCTCCAGCGCCTCCTCCAGCCGGCTCTCTATCTTTGCCAGGCCAGTCGCGAGCTGCTGGAACTGCGCCCCCAATCCGGCTGCCAGGGGCCGCAGGACTTCAGGAACATGTCCGTGGGGAAAGCGCAGCTGCTGCTCGTCGCCGCGGCCGTTGCCCGGGGGGCGCTCGGCAAACAGGGTCGCGACGGTCTGCTCGGCGACCTGCAGCCCGGCCTGGGCCTCCTCCATCAGCGCAGGCAGGGACTGCAGGGTGCGCTGCAGGTCGACCAGGGGGACCAATACCGATGCAGCCTGGGCCAGCAGCTTGCGGCTCTCCTGCAGCCACTGGCCCGTCGTGTGCAGGCGGCAGAAACTGGAGAAGTGCGACAGCGCCTTGTCAGGCAGATGATGGCCCTCATCGAACACGTAGATGCTGTCCTCGGGGGCGGACAGTATGGCGCCGCCACCCAGGGCCAGATCCGCCAGCACCAGGTCGTGATTGGCGACAATCACATCGGCGTACTGAAGCTGCTCCCGGGCGCGAAAAAAACTGCACTGGCTGATATTGGGGCAGCGGCGGCCACTGCACTGGCTGTGGTCGGTGGTCGCGCCAAACCAGATTGCCTCCGGCACCTGCCCGGGCCAGTTGTCCCGATCCCCGTCCCATTCACCGCGGCCAAGGGCCTCCATCATGGCGCTGTAGACCGGCAGTGCCTCGGCGGCTTCCGGCGCCTGAAACTCGTCGGGGTACAGAGGCAGTACCCCGCCGCCACCACTACCGGCCAACTCCCGGTCCAGCTTCGACAGGCAGACATAGCGTCGGCGACCCTTGGCCAGGGTGTAGCTGAACTCGAGTCCGCTGTTTTGGCGGATATCGGGCAGGTCCTTGTTGACGAACTGCTCCTGCAGGGCGACGGTGGCGGTGGCCACCACCAGGCGCTTGCCCAGGGCCTGTGCCAGGGGAATCGCGGTAACCGCATAGGCAATGGTCTTGCCGGTCCCGGTGCCGGCCTCAATCACACAGACCGCGGGGGTTTCGGGATCGGCGCGCCCCGAGGCGGGGTCTATGCGCGCCAGGGCGTTGGCGATCTCCGCGATCATCTGCCGTTGTCCCCAGCGCGGGCTCAGGCCCTTGCCCGCCATGATCGCGGCATAGGCTTCGCGGATTTGCTCCTTGAGGGCGTCGCTCAGCAAGGGGGAGCATGGGCCCCGGCCGCAGCCAGGGCAAGCTTGCCGGCCACGGCGTTGCCGTAGATTGCCAGGGCAAAGGGACGGTGGTCTGCGGGCAGCGCTTCGATCCTGGCCTCGAATTGGGCCCGGGAACAGCTGCCCTCCTCCAGGGTCAGGTCGCCAGGAATACTGACCGCGTCCCCATGCAGCATGCGATAGGCGTACAGGTTGGTGGGATGGAGGCAGTAGAGCGTGACCACCTGCCGGTCGATTTCGGCAGCCACCTGGTCCGCATCGACGAACTCCCCTGCCAGCGGGGTGCCAAAAGCGACATGTACCCGGCCCTTGCCGCCGTCGATACCGCGGGCAATCGAGATCACATCCTCCTGCTCGGCCTTGGCGTAGCCGCCAGTGGTTTTCCGTAAATAGAGCTCTCGCGCCTTGAGCCCGTCGCAGGGATCCAACTCGTAGGAAATCGACACCGGTACTATGCCGAGCGCATTGACCACGTCGCTGAAACTTTCGGCCTGCTTGTCCCGGCTCATGGCCAGCATCTTGATCACCGCCGGTTCCGTGCGGTCGATGCCATCCTTGGCCCTGCCCTCGCGCTGTGCAATCCAGACTGGAGCCCGCTCTTCCTGCAGCGACATGCGTATGTAGTTGGCCAGATGGCGCGACGCCGCCAGCAGTTCGCGGCCGCTGCCGGGGGAGCGCTTGACGATAAAGCTTTTATTGAGCCGCATCAGGTCGGAGACCCAGGGCTTGGTCAGGAGGTTGTCGCCGATGGCGATCCGAACTGTCTGGTGGCTGCCACGATGCAGGGCATAATTGGTGAATGCCGGGTCCATGACGATATCGCGGTGATTGCTCATGAAAAGCCACGGACGCGCGGGGTCCAGAGCATCGAGGCCCGATACCGAGAACCCGGAGGTGGTGTCGCTGATGACTTTCTCGACATAGTGCTTGATCACCATCTGCATGCCGTGGACATCACTGACGCCCCGCAGCTGGCGGCCCAGATACCAGCGGATAGCGGGCCGGCACAGGGCCGGCGCCAGCACTGCCGCTTTACCCAGGCTCAGCCTGGCAATGGCATCGAGCATCTCCCGGTCGCTCAGCAGGCTCCCGAGGACCGCTGCCACCTCTGCATCGCGGTAGGGACGGATATCGGCAAAGGGGTCGCTCAAGCAGTCATCCTCGGGTTCAAGAAGCGGCACACGATACCCAAATTCACCGGCGTCGTCATCCGCCCAATCCGGCCACGGCGGCAGCCAGCCCAACGCTGACAGCAGCACGGGGTTCTGCTACGCTGCACCCGCCCCGACAGAGTCATGCCCTTTATCAGGAGGAACCATGGAAGCGGCCTCTGCATCACTGCTCACTTTCGGTATCGCGGCCCTGCTCGCCAGCTGGGTCCTGTTGTTGATCGCCTCCTGGAAGGAAGATTACGCTTGGGGTCTATGCACCCTCATCCTGCCGCCATTCGCCTACCTGTACGGCCTGTTCCGGCTGGACAAGGCCGGGCAGGCGATTCTGCTGGCGGTAATTGGGCTGGTTCTGATCTGGGTGGCCTGAGCGAGCACCCGGGCGCCAACGCATTACAGATTTGTAACCATGTTTCCCAAAACGTTACCAAACCGTAACTTTTCTACACGCGTATAAAACGGGTATCCTGACCCTGAGCTGGTCATCGCGCCACAGCGGTTCAGGCCTCAACTCAACCCGACACCCGTAGAAAGGAATTCTCCATGAAATTTGCCAAGATTGTCGCTGCCTCCGCGCTGCTGGCCCTCTCCGCCGGCGCCTTCGCCGCCAAGCCCACCAGCATCGTCTTCCAGGGCAACCAGGAAACCGATACGGGCACGGCCTATATCGAGTACCTGGTAAAGTGCTCCAACGGCAAGACCGCCACCATGACTGCCTGGGAAAACCGTCGCCAATGGTGCGCGGGCAATGAAAAGAACGATCAGTGTGAGCGCAAGCAGATCAAAGCAGCCAAGGCCGCCTGCGACGCCGCCTGAGCTGTTACTCCAGGTAGCGCCGGCGCAGCTCTTCGCGCTCGGCGCTGCCAACCCCCAGCACTTCCTCCAGATAGGTATCCACCTCGCCATAGTCAGCGATCGCCTGCAGGGCGCGCGCCAGATAGGCCTCGTGCACCTCCAGCATAGGTAGAATCGCCTCCTCAGGCACCGAGTCCAGCCCGTATTTCGCCCGCAGGCGATCCACCTCCTGTTGCGGGTGGTAGAAGCGCCGGGTCAGCATGTAGTCCTGCATCACCTGCTCCACTGACACGCCCAGCGCCAGCAGGATCACGGCCACGGCAAAGCCGGTGCGATCCTTACCCGCGGCACAGTGCACCAGGAACCGGGTGTCCTCACGCTGCAGAATCTCGCGGAACATGCGCGCATAGGTCGGCCCCTGACCCTCGACAAAGTCCCGATTGATTTCCACCATAAACTCGAACATGGGCTGCCGCCCGCCCAGGTCCAGGCGCCCCTCGGTGAACGCGGCGGCATTGCTGCCGGGAGTGATCGGCAGGCTGGCGATCTGCGGCTGCCGTGCCTCGGGGTAGCGGCTGGGGCTGCCCTGTTGCTCGTCCTCGCGGCGGAAGTCGCACACCAGATCCAGCTGCAGGCTGTCCAGCAGATCCAGATCCTGTGGCGTCAGCCCGGATAGCTGGCCGGAGCGATAGAGGAAGCCCCAGCGCACAGGGCGACCATCGGCGCCGCGGTAGCCGCCAAAATCGCGGAAGTTCGGCGTCCCCTGCATACCCAGCTTGCGCTCCATCGCCAACACTTCATTGCCGTGCTGGTCGCTGAGGCGGAACTGGTGGCGCCGCGCCGCGGGCAGACCCGCAATGCGGGCTCTCGGCGCAGCCTCTTCATAGTGGGCCTGTACCTGGCCTTGACCGCCAATGGGGTCGATGCGCACCCGGGTATCCGGATGACTAGCCGCCCACTCTATGTGGTAGTCGCCTTCGGCAGCGCGCCAGATGTGAACTGCATCGGAAATCAGGGGCATGGCGTCTCTCTGGGAAGTGGGTTACTGCGCCGGGGGCGCCTTAGCCGGGGGCACGAGGCCTGCAGGCAAGGCCAGCACCGCCCGCATCAGGGTCTTCACCAGGGTCAGCTGGCGCTCCAGCGCCTCTTCGCTGAACGGGTCCTGACCCAGGAGGTCGCGGTACATGGGGGCCATGGTGACATAGGACATGACCAGGTTGTTGAAAGCCATCACCGCCCAGGGCTGCAGACCAGCCTCCCCCAGCGCCCGCAGACCCGGCTGCGACAGCCCCTCGTCGGTGCCGAACATCGGCTGGAAAAAGCGTTCAATCAGGTCGTTGGTGCCGGGGCCGCCAGACAGCGCTGCATGCTGCAACAGGCGCGCCAGATTGGGGTTGGCGTGATGCTTGCGCACGATCGTCTCCAGCCAGTCCTGCAGGCGCTGGTCGCTGATCGGCCCTCTGGTCAGCTCCTCCATCGGAGCCGCAAAATCGTCCAGCAGCCGCGCCAGTACAGTACGGTACAGCGCTTCCTTGTTGCGGAAGTGATTGTAGAGGCTGGGGGAACGAATGCCGACACGCTCGGCCACATCGCCGAGGGAAGTACCCTTGTAGCCCTTCTGGGCAAACAGATCCTCGGCGGCATCCAGAACGCGTTCCGGTGTAGTCGCAGCGGGCTCCCGGGCAGATACTTTGGTCAAGGCCATGGCGGCAATTCCGACGCTGAAAAGACAATCAGGCAGTATACCGCAGGGAATCCCGATCATGAATCACCGCCGCCCCGAAACACCTTCTCTGGTTGACAAGCAACGGCCCAATGTGAATAATCTCGCCTCCTGAATTTTGCCAATCCACGAGGATCTTACAGTGGCCAACTCTCCACAAGCCAAAAAGCGCGCCCGCCAGGCGGAAAAGCGCCGTACCCACAACGCCAGCCTGCGTTCGCTGGTTCGCACCAACATCAAGAAAGTCATCGCCGCAATCGGCACCGGTGATGCGCAGCAAGCCAAGGCTGCCTATGACAGCGCGGTGCCAGTGATCGATCGCATGGCAGACAAGGGCATCATCCACAAGAACAAGGCTGCCCGGCACAAGAGCCGCCTGAACGCGCAAATCAGGGAACTTGCTTCAGCCTGACAGCGCGATCTGAATTCCACAAAAAAGCCGGCTGACTGCCGGCTTTTTTGTTTCTGGAAACGTGTAGTACCGGGGACAGGTCTCGAAGAGACCTGTCCCCACACCCACTCAACCCGCCTTGCGCGGAGCTTCCTTTTCCTCGCTCAGCTTGTGGAACTCCGCCAGCATGCTTTGCTCGTAACCCTGCGCCTCCTGGGTGTCCAGCGGGCGCTCCAGCAGAGCCCAGTCGATATCACCATCGGTAGCCAGGTTCTCGAATTCGAGGATGCCAAGCGCCTCGAACTTGGGCCGGACCTTGTCGGTCAGCAGACCGATGCGCTTCAGGTTCGGGATCACACGCTGGAACAGCAAATTGCGGAAGGTGGACATAACAAACCCTTCCAGCACCTGCAGGCGGGCCTCTTCGACATCCCAGCCAAAATGTGCGAACACGTCGGTCGCGACCAGACGCTCGCGGCTGACGACACAGGCCTCGTAGGCAAACTGGGCGCGCTCTTCGCGCTCCTCGTCGGTCAGCGTCTTAACGAACTCCTCCAGGTAGTTGACCCCGAAGGTCACGTGCCGGGCCTCGTCACGGGTTACCAGGTAGACGACGTCCTTCAGTACCGGGTCCGGCGTGGTTTCGCGGGTAGTATTGAAGGCTGACAGTGCCAGGCCCTCGATCACCAGCTGCATGCCGATAAACTTCATGTCCCAGCGCGGGTCGGTCAGAATCTTGTCAATGATCGCCTTCAAGTGGGTGTTGATGGGGTACATCACGCCGATACGCTTCTGCAGGTATTTGTTGAACACCTCGACATGGCGGGCCTCGTCGAAAGTCTGCGAGGCGGCATACAACTTGGCGTTCAGCGTCGGGGCGCAGGAGCAAAGCTGGGACGCTACCAGCAATGCACCTTGCTCACCGTGCAGGAACTGCGACAGGCTCCAGGCATTCATGTGCAGCCAGAATTCCTTGCGCGTCGGCTCGTCCATGGCCAGGTAAGGCTGGTAGGTGTGCAGGTTCATCAGCTCCGGCATCCTGTCCTGGTCCGGCCAGGGGCGGTCCCAGTTGATGTCCATCTCCGGATCCCAGTTGAGCTGCTTGCCCAGGTCGTACAGCTTCTTGATGCGATCGTCCTGCACCTTGTAGTCCCAGTTGTAGGAACCGGTCAGCGGTGTGTTGAAGATCTCGGCGATGTGGTCGACATCGCCCGCAGTCAGCAAATCCTCAAGATCGGGGTTTTCGTGCGGGTAGTCGGCGCCAGCAAAGCGCTGGATCTTGCGAGGGGTACCGTTCCAGTCGATGTTCATGACCATGCTCCTGAGGGCTTGTAGCGAATCTGTGTAGCTACTATGGAAGAACGTGTCGAGGCCAACAAGGTAAAGTCTTGTCAAAATACGGTCATTTATGGCCAAATACCTCATGCCCAGAGCCAGCGCCCCCGCCCAGTACATCCTGATCCTTATCGACATGGTCGAGAGCCAGGGCTACCCGAGAAACCGGCTGCTGATCGGCACCTCATTGGCGCAGTCCGGCCTGACCGGCATCGGCGCCCGGGTCAGCGAAGAGGATTTCAGCCGCCTCGTCAGCAATGCCTTTGAACTCACGGGTGACACGGCCCTTGGCCTGCATTTGGGTTTGCGCCTGAACCTCGGTGCCCACGCGGTCCTGGGCCAGGCTTTCATGACCTGCCGCGATCTGGGCCAGGTGATGGAGCTGTTCCTGCGCTACTACCATCTTTTGTCCTCTCCCACGCTGCATCTGGAACAGGATGTAATCGACGGTCGCTGTGTGTTGACTACCGTGAGCCCGCCGCGGGACAACCCGGTGGAGTTTGCCAGCGAGGTCATGTACGCAGCCATTTTCAATACCCTGCGCGGGCTGCTGGGCAGGAGCGACCTGCAGCTGCGCGTGGAACTGCCCTACCCACCCCCGGTCCATGAGCAGATCTACTACGAGGTTTTCGGCGAGGACGTGCACTTCAACTGCCTGCTCGGGCGGATTTCCTTCGACGCGGCGCTGCTGGCAACGCCCCTGCCCTTGTCCAACCCGGCCCTGCGATCCCTGTACGAAGAGGAGTGCGCCCGCCTGCTGGCGGACCTGGAAGAAGGCGAGTCGGTGGCGGAACAGACCCTGCGCCTGTTGCGCAAGCTGGAGGGCCAGTACCCGCAAATGCCACAGGTGGCGCAGATGCTGAACTTCAGCCCGCGCACCTATCGCCGGCGTCTGGAGCAGGACGGCAGTTCCTACCAGCAGCTGCTGGACCGGGTGCGGGCCGAGCACGCCACCCGTTACCTGCAGAACAACCGCCTGCCCCTGTCGACCATCGCCTACCTGGTGGGGTTCAATGACGCCTCCAACTTCCGGCGGGCCTACCACAAGTGGACCGGGCGCGCGCCCCGGGAGCAGCGGGGTGACTAGCCGCGGGGCGCTGTCGGTCTATCTTGGCAAGCGCGCGGCGGCGACCATCGCCGAACAGGGCTGGCACCCGGACCTTTTCCACTTGCTGCTGGGTGCATCCGGGGGCCCCAAATGGCTGATCCTGGGCCAGCTGGACAGGCTGCTGTTTGGTGACTTTCTCGCTCGCGGTCAGCGCGAGCTGTCGGTGCTGGGCTCCTCCATCGGCGCCTGGCGCCACGCCTGCCTGGCGCAAGCGGACCCGGTAGCGGCGCTCGACCGCTTCGAGCAGACCTACCTGGACCAGACCTACTCGCCCCGGCCAACTACCAACGAGATCAGCGCTGCCAGCACGCGCATGCTCGAGCAGCTATTGGGCACGG